>NZ_JBEXRR010000045.1:0-48977 GCF_040613175.1 Nocardioides sp. NPDC006303 | reverse complement strand
TCGTGGGCGGGCCCGCCCGCGCCGGCCCCACCAACCCCGCCCCGCCCGCCCCGCAACGCGCCGCCCGGCCCGTCCCCCCCGCCCCCCGGGCGACCGCTGGTGCGGTCGCCGGGGCTCCTGGGACGTACGTCAGCTGTCTTCCGACGGCGTGGTCGAGCGGCTCGCGCCACCGCGGGTGCGGGTCACGACCTTCGGCGCCGGGGTCGAGGCGGTGCCGTTGCTGACGACCGGGGCCTCGGACTTGGGCGCGGTCATCACCGCGCCCTCGCCGGTGCTCACGACCTCGCGGCGGGCGCCGCGGCGCTGCCGGGTGACCACCTTGGGCTTGGAGTCGACCGGCTCGGCCGCAACCGGCTCGGCCACGATCGGCTCCGGCTTCGACTCGGGCTCGGTCGCCTCGGGCTCGACGGCCGGGGCCACGGGAGCGGGCTCCTCCTCGACGACCGGCTCGGCGACCGGCTCGGACGCAACCGGCTCGGACGGCGCCGGCTCCGGCTTCGACGCGGTCGAGCTGCCGACGACGGCGGCCAGGACCGGACGGCCGGTGGTGGCGGCACGGCGGGTGCGCGTACGCGTGGTGACCTTCGGGGCCTCCGGCTCGGCCGGGGTCTTCGGCTCGGCCGGAGTCTCGGCAGCCGGAGTTTCGGCAGCCGGGGTCTCGGCGGGCGTCTCGGCGGGCGTCTCGACCGGCTCGGTCACCGGGGTCGACGCCTTGGACCGGCGCGAGCGGGTGCGGGTCGTGACCTTGGGAGGCTCGACCGTCGCCGGCTCGGACGCGGCCTCGGCCGCCGGGGACTCAGCCGGGGTCTCGACCGGCTCGGCAACGGGGGCCGATGCCTTGGACCGGCGCGAACGCGTGCGGGTCGTGACCTTGGGGGCCTCGGCGGGCTCGGCGGGGGTCTCGACGGGATCGACGGCCTGGGCAGCCGGCTCGTCGGTCTTCTCCCCGCTGTCGCTCTGTCCGGCCATGGCGGCGAACTCGGCGGGCGTGGGCGTCTTGGCTGACTCCTCGACGGGCTCGGCGCGGTGCTCGGTGCCGATCTCGTCCTTGCCCTTGCCGCGGCCACCGCGACCACCACGACGGCGCGAACGCGGCTCGTCGGGGGCGACACCGGAGGACTTGCCGGCCTCGACCGGGTGCTCGTGGATCACGAGGCCACGGCCGCCACAGGCGTCGCAGTTCTCGGAGAAGGCCTCAAGCAGGCCGGTGCCGATCCGCTTACGGGTCATCTGAACCAGACCCAGCGAGGTGACCTCGGCGACCTGGTGACGGGTGCGGTCGCGGCCCAGGCACTCGACCAGGCGACGAAGCACCAGGTCACGGTTGGACTCGAGGACCATGTCGATGAAGTCGACGACGATGATGCCGCCGATGTCGCGCAGCCGGAGCTGGCGCACGATCTCCTCGGCCGCCTCGAGGTTGTTCTTGGTGACCGTCTCCTCCAGGTTGCCCCCGGAGCCGGTGAACTTGCCGGTGTTGACGTCGACGACGGTCATCGCCTCGGTGCGGTCGATGATCAGCGAGCCACCCGAGGGCAGCCAGACCTTGCGGTCCAGGCCCTTCGCGATCTGCTCGTCGATGCGGTAGGCGGCGAAGGCGTCGGCCTCGCCGTCGTACTTCTCAACCCGCTCCTCGAGGTCGGGGGCCACCGACTGGACGTAGTCCTTGACGGTCTCCCACGACGAGTCGCCGGAGATGACCAGCTTGGCGAAGTCCTCGGTGAACAGGTCGCGCACGACCTTGAGGGTCAGGTCGGGCTCGCCGTAGAGCAGCTGCGGGGCGTTGCCGTTGGCCTTCTTCTCGATGTCCTCCCAGCGCGCCTTGAGCCGCTCGACGTCACGCGTGAGCTCGTCCTCGGCAGCGCCCTCGGCAGCGGTGCGTACGATCACGCCGGCCGTGTCGGGGACGATCTCCTTCAGGAGGGTCTTGAGGCGGTTGCGCTCGGTGTCGGGCAGCTTGCGGGAGATGCCGGAGGTCGTGCCGTCGGGCACGTAGACCAGGAAGCGGCCGGCCAGCGAGATCTGCGAGGTCAGGCGGGCGCCCTTGTGGCCGATCGGGTCCTTCGTCACCTGGACGAGCACCTTCTGGCCGGAGGTCAGCACCGACTCGATCTTGCGGGGCTGGCCCTCCTTCCAGCCGAGCGAGGCCCAGTTGACCTCACCGGCGTAGAGCACCGCGTTGCGGCCCTTGCCGATGTCGATGAACGCGGCCTCCATGCTCGGCAGCACGTTCTGGACACGGCCCAGGTAGACGTTGCCGATCAGGCTGGTCTGGCTCTCGCGGGCGACGTAGTGCTCCACGAGCACCTTGTCCTCGAGCACCGCGATCTGGGTGAGGTCCTCGCGCTCACGGATCACCATGACCCGGTCGACCGACTCGCGGCGGGCCAGGAACTCGGCCTCGCTCACGATCGGGGCGCGACGACGACCGGCCTCGCGGCCCTCGCGGCGGCGCTGCTTCTTGGCCTCGAGGCGGGTCGAGCCCGCCAGCGCGGTGATCTGGTCATCACCGGTGCGGCTCTGGCGAACCTTGGTGACGGTGTTCTCCGGGTCGTCCCCGGCGGCGGCGTCGCCCGAGGCCTCGCCGGCCCGGCGGCGGCGACGGCGACGGCGCGAGGAGGTGCCGCCCTCGCCCTGGTCGGCGTCGGCGTCCTTGCCGGCGTCGTCGCTCTCGGCCTCGGAGTCGTCGGACCGGTCGTCGGTGTCGGACGCGTCGGAGCCGTCGGCGTCGCCGTTGGCACCCTTGCGACGGCGACGGCCGCCACGGCGGCGACGACGACGGCCGTTGCCGCCGCCCTCACCATCGTCGGCCGAGCTCTCGTCGGACTCGGTGTCGGACTCGGTCTCGGGCTCGGTGGTCTCGGCCTCGGGCTGCGTCTCGTCGGCGGGCTTCTCCTCGACCGGTGCCGCGTTGCGCGAGCCGCGCTTGCGGGTCCGGGTCGGGGCCTCCTCCTTCGCAGCCTCGACGGCGGGCTCGGGCTCAGCGGCCTGAGGCTCCTCCTCGGCGGGCGCCTCGACAGCGGCCGCGACCGGCTCCTCGACGGGCTTCGGCTCGGCCGTCTTGCGCGTACGCCGGCGGGTGGTCGTCTTGGTCGGCGCCTGGAACAGCACCGCGGGGGCCGGCGGACCGGCCTGCTCGGCCTCGGTCTCCTCGAGGGTCTCGTCGGCGACCTCCTCGGCGGGGGTCTCGACGGGCTCGACGACGGGCGCGGCGGCCTTCTTGGCGGCCGTCTTCTTCGCGGTGGTCCGCTTGGCGGCGGTCTTCTTCGCCGCCGTCTTCTTGGCCGGAGCCTCGACGGTCTCGGCGGGAGCCTCGGGGGCCTCGCCCTCCGGTGCGGTGATGGCCTCGGGGGTCTCGACCTCGGCCGGCGCAGGGGCCGCAGCCTTCTTGGTCGTACGCTTCCGGGTCGTCTTCTTCGCCGCCGTCTTCTTGGCGGGGGCCTCGGTTGCCTCAGCGGCCTCGGCGGTCTCGTCGGCGGGGGCCTCAGTTGCCTCTGCCGGGGCCGCGGCGGCGGCCTTCTTGGTGGTGCGCTTGCGCGTGGTCTTCTTCGCCGCGGTCTTCTTCGCGGGAGTGGTCTCGCCGGTCGCTTCCGCGTCGGTCGTGGGGGTGTCGGTCACCGGAGCCTGCGCTGTTTCAGCGTCGTTCTCGGTGTTCTCGACAGTGGTCTCGTCGGCCATGCCGTTCTCCTCATCCAGGACCTTCACAGGTGCCGGATAGTCAGGTGCCGGGAAACGGGCGCTGCGCAGTATCGAACTTTTCCACGTAGCAGCCGCGTCGCGGCGCAAAGCTTGTCAGGGCGGCGGCATCCTCCGCAGCGGTGCGTCACAGGCGGCGGTTCGTCACCTGCCGCGGTCGCTCGGCCGTCCGGGACCTTCCCGGGCGAGTCGCTCTCACTGACCTGCTAGGCCTGCGTCGCGGTCTGGTGACGCCCTACCTCCTGTGTGCCGGAGTGCGGCCCCGGAGGGTCCACGCCGGCGAGGCGTCGTCGGACTGTCCATTCCTCGGGTCGGGCCCGATTGTTTGAGCAGTCGTCTCGGAGTATCGCATACACCCTGTCAACAGATCGATATCCGGGGATGACGTACGCCCCTGGACGGACCTGCCAGATCATCCCGCGGGCTGATTCGTCCGCCGCGCCGCGCGCCTAGGCTCGGCCTGTGATCCAACTGCGCAACCTCACCAAGAGGTACGGCGACAAGACCGCCGTCGACGAGCTCACGCTCGATCTCGAGCCCGGCTCCGTGACCGGCTTCCTGGGCCCCAACGGCGCCGGCAAGTCGACGACGATGCGTCTCATCCTCGGCCTCGACGCCGCGACGTCGGGAACTGCGACGATCGACGGCAAGGCGTACGCCGATCTCGACCGTCCCGCGCACACCATCGGCGCGCTCCTGGACGCCAAGGCGGTCCACCCGGGCCGTTCGGGACGGAACCACCTGCGCGCGATGGCTCGCAGTCAGGGCATCGAGGACCGCCGGGTCGACGAGGTCCTGGAGCTGACCGGCATGACCGCTGCCGGCCGCCGCCGTGCCGGGATGTACTCCCTCGGCATGAGCCAGCGCCTCGGCATCGCCGGCGCGCTCCTCGGCGATCCCAAGGTGCTGATGCTCGATGAGCCGGTCAACGGCCTCGATCCCGACGGCGTGCGCTGGATTCGTACGCTGCTCCGCGCCCTCGCCACCGAGGGCCGCACAGTATTCGTCTCCTCCCATCTGATGAGCGAGATGGAGCAGACCGCCGACCGGCTAGTCGTCCTGGGCCGCGGGCGCCTGGTCGCCGACGCACCGATGAGCGAGTTCCTCTCCCCCAGCGGCACCCGCGTACGCGGCCCCGCGCTCGGTCCGCTCGCCGATCTGCTGGCCGGCCACGAGGTCACCTGGAACGGCGAGAACGAGCTGACCGTGGCGGTGCTGTCCCCCGAGGAGGTCGGCACGCTCGCCCATCGGGCCGGGGTGCTCCTGCACCTGCTCGAACCCGTCGAACCGACCCTGGAGGAGTCGTACGTGAAGCTGACCGCGGATGCCGTCGAGTACGCCGCCGGAGGTGCCGCATGAGTGCCCTCGCACGGGTCGTGAGCTCGGAGTGGCTCAAGATCCGGACCGTACGCTCCTCGCTCTGGTTCCTCGGCGGCGCAACCGCGATCATGCTGCTGACTTCGCTGCTCCAGGCCGACGACGGCGATCCGTCGGCCGTCGCCTCCACGGCGTCGGTGATCGGGTCGACGCAGTACTTCGTCCAGTTCCTCGCCGCCGCCTTCGGCATCCTCGCGATCACCGCGGAGTTCGCGTCGCGCTCGATCACCGTCACCTTCGCGTGCACGCCTTCGCGGACCCGGGTGCTGAGCGCCAAGGCGCTGGTCGTGGCGGCGAGCGTCCTCGTGGCTGGGGTGGCCGTGGCCGGGCTCGGCCTGCTGGCCGCGGCGATCCGGCTCGGGGAGCTCGGTGACCTCACCGGCGACGACGTCGCACTCGTCCTGCGGCTCGGCGTGTTCCTGGCACTGCTCGCGACCGTCGGCCTCGGCTTCGGCGGCCTGTTCCGCCGCACCGCCGGGGCGCTCTCCTTCGTGCTCTTCCTGCTGCTGCTGATGCCGGAGCTGCTCGGGCTGCTCGCCCAGCGGTTCGGCTGGTCGTGGCTGGAGACCGCGATCGACTACACCCCGGCACCGGCCGGGTACGCGCTCGTCGAGGGTGACTGGCTCTTCGGGGGCGTACTCCTGATCTGGGCGGTCGGGCTGGTCGCCGGCGCCGCCTGGGTGCTGCGCCGCCGCGACGTCTGATCCTCCCTGCGGTCGTCCCTAGGGGAGCCGCCCTTCCTTCATCTGCCGCGAGGCGTACACGTTGGTGATCACCACACCGTCCAGCCAGGCGGTCAACCGCTCCGCCTCGGCCTCCAGCGCCACGCGACCCGTGTCGCCGATGTCGTGGCGGAGGATCACCCGCACCGTCGCGTCCGCGTCCTGAACCCAGCAGCCGACGATCCGGCCGTCCCACCAGGCGGTGTTGCCGGCGTTGCCGTTGGAGTCGAAGAGGTACGCCACGTCCTCGGCGTCCAGATAGAACCCGCGTTCCTTCCAACCCATGACCGTGGGGTCGAGGGTGGGCAGCAGCGCGGCCCAGGGCTCGATCTCGGGCTCCGGCGAGGTGCCGATCGGGTCGTCCGGAAGGACCCATCCCGTGCCACCGCTCTCGAGCCCGACCTCCACGGCACCGACCGCGGCGAGCGCGGCTCGCACGGCGGACTTCGTGGACCCGAGCCACCAGACCACGTCGGCCTCGGTGCCCGGACCGAAGGTCCACAGCCAGCGGCGGACGAGCTCCGCGTAGCCCTCCGCAGACGCATGCGGGACCGGCACCTCGTCGAGCCACGCCTCGGTCAGCGTCCAGGCAGGCTTGTTCAGCCGCCAGTGACCGAGGTTGGTCGCGCGTATCAGCCGACCCTGCGCGGCGAGGGTGCCGATCACCCAGCGCCCGATCGGAAACTCTCCGCCCCACTTCTTGCCGGGCGTGCCCATCCGGAAGCGGGCGTCGAGCTCCGGCACCAGCTCACGCAGCTGCGTCGTGGTCCGCGGCTCTCCGTCGGCCAGCGCGGCCAGCGTCGCGGCGTACGCCTTCTCGATCCAGCCGTCCTGGTCCTCGTGGATGCCGCCGGCGGTCAGCCACTTGTAGAGGTTCTTCTCCTCCTGGGCGGCCACCCGGGCCGAGGCGCTCCCCAGGGCGGCCGGCAGCAGGTCGCGCGGGAAGGCGAAGAGCGTACGCCGCATCGCCAGCTGCTTGACCAGGGACCGCTCCTCGTAGAGCGCCCGCTCGACGTCCTCGACGCGGAGATCGTGGACCCGCGCGTGCAGGGCGAGGTGGACGGTCGCGGCCTCGGTCGCGTGCCAGGCGGTCATCGCCTGCGTCGCGGCCGCCACGTCGGCGTACCTGTGGTCGGGGGCGAGCCCGTGCCGGCGGGCCAGTCTCGCCCGGCGCTCACGGTCGGTGACCATTCTCATCGGCAGAGCCTCATCGAAGGCACGTTAGTGGAGCGGGTCGCCGATCGTGCCGGAAGCCTCGTCGAAGACTCCCTGGCTGAGCCGGGTCAGGAGCGGCAGTCCGCCGTGCTCGGGGCCGACCTTCAGGCCGCCGATGCGCTCCAGGCCGGTGACGACGTCGTCGGGACGTACGGTCGGGGTGCCGTGCTTGAGCAGGAGCTCCAGCCGGGAGCCACCCTCTCGAGGCGCCGAGCCGAGGCGTACGACCGCACTTCGGGCATCGAACTCCCGCAGACCCTTCTTGGTCATCCGGGACACGATGACCTCCTCGGCTCCGAGGAACGCCTCGACCGCCGCGGCCGCCTCCTCCGGAGCCGTCGGCAGGTCGATGATCCACTCGCTGCCGGTGAGCAGGTCGGCCAGCGCGCCCTTGGGCGACGTGGCGGTGTCCACGACGTCGATCAGGTCGAGACCGTCGGGCATGACCTCGTCCAGGGCGGCCTTGGTCGCGGCGGGGTCGACCGTCTCGCGCAGTCCCAGCTCGACGTACTCGGCCTCGCTCGCCGCTCCCGTCGGAGCCGCGCCGGCGTAGGAGATCCGCGGGTGCGGGTTGAAGCCCGAGGAGTAGGCCACCGGGATCCGGGCCCGCGCGACCGCGCGCTCGAAGGCGCGGCTGAAGTCGCGGTGGCTGGTGAACCGGAGCCGGCCGCGCTTCGCGTAGCGGATGCGGAGACGCTGGACCGGCGGGGCCTGCTGTTCGGGCTGTTGACGCACGAGGTCGATTATGTCGGTCCTCGGGCGCGATCACCCACCCGGCGAATGGAAAGCGAACGGTCTGTAACGGTTTGCACACCAAAAATGGGAGACTCGCGCGGTGACCCACCACAGAAGCAGGAAGTTCTCGGTACGCCTCAAGGAGCTTTTGCCGATCTTCGCGGTGGTCCTCACGGTCGGCGCCATCGCTGCACTGACCGTCCTCGCGCCCCGGTTGAGCGACTCCAGACAGGCCTCCGCGGACGCCTCCTCCTCGCCGAGCGCCGATCCCGATGCGCCCAGCCCGTCGGCCTCCGCCTCGGCGCCGTCGGAGCCGCTGCCGAAGTTCAAGACGCTCGACGCGCCACCGGCGATCGACAAGGTCCCGAAGAAGCCCAAGATCGACCCGTGCGCGGTCCCGCGCAACCTGAGGGTGATGACCTTCAACATCAAGGGTGGCCGGGTCTCCCCCGGCGAGCTCGGCGGCATCGCGAGCGTGATCCGGGCCTCCGGCGCCGACGTCGTACTCCTCCAGGAGGTCGACCAGAACCGCCGCCGCTCCGGCAACGTCGACCAGCCGGCGATCATCGCCTCGCACCTGGGCATGCAGTCGGTCTTCGGCGCCAACGCCTACATCACCGACCGCGGTGGCTACGGCACCGCGATCCTGTCGCGCTACCCCATCGACGGCTACGACAACACCCACCTGCCCAACCGCGACGGCAAGGAGCAGCGCGGCGTGCTCCGGGCCAACATCATCGTCGAGGGTCAGCGCCTGGTCGTCTTCAACACCCACCTCGACCACACCTCCGACTCGCTGCGGCAGGCCCAGATCGGTGCGGTCATGTCCAAGGTGAACGCCTACGACGGCGCCAAGCTCCTCGGCGGCGACCTCAACGCCGGCGACGGCTCCAGCGTCCTGGGCGCCGCCCTGGGCACGCTCTCCGACGCCGGCGCCTCGTTGGGCTCCAGCCACGACGGCGGTGGCCGCGTCGACTACCTGCTCCCCAACTCCTGGCTCTCCGCCGGCGACGGCAGCGTCACCCCCACCGGCCTCTCCGACCACCACGCCGTCAGCATCGACTTCGCCATGCGCGGCGCCGCGGACTGCTGAGGCTCCAGCGTCAGGTACGACGACCGGGCCAGCGCGTCAGTAGCGCTCGACCGTTACGGCTCGCTTCGGCGGGTCGTACGCCTCCGGCCAGAAGTCGGTGACACGTGTGATCCGCCCGGCGTCGATCTCGAGGAACGTCTGCGACTCACCCGACTCATCACCCATCCTCCAGTCGAACCAGACCACGGCCCGATCGTCGTCGGCGATCACGATCTTCGGGCTGAGGCGCCATTCGCCCGGGTAGGTCTGGTTGAACTCGAGAAACGACTCGCGCCCGATGATCAGCTCACGGGTCTGCGGCATGTCGTAGACCACGTCCTCGTCCAGCACCGCCGCCAAGGCGTCCCAGTCCCGGGCATCGAGGAGCTGGAGATATCTGCGCGCCAGCGCGCTGTTGTCCGACATGGCGGCAACCTACCGGTGGGCGAGCGAGCGCGTGGGAGACTTCCCGCCGTGATCGAGTTGCGCCCAGCGGTTGTTGCTGACGTCCCGTCACTTCTGGAGCTGTGGGAGGTGGCTGCGGAGAACGACTCGCGGCCGACCGACTCCGCGGTGAAGGTCGAGACGCTGATCGCGCGCGACCAGGAGGCCTGCACGGTCGCGGTCACCGAGGATGGCCGGGTCGTCGGCTCGCTGATCTCCGGGTGGGACGGCTGGCGCGCCCACCTCTACCGGCTGGCGGTCCACCCCGACGTACGCCGCCAGGGGCTGGCCCGTCGCCTTCTGGACCATGCCGAGACCCGCCTCGTGGCGCTCGGCGCGGGCCGGATCGACGCGATGGTGCTTGAGGGCAACGACCTGGGACAGTCGCTGTGGAAGAGCTCGGGCTACGAGTCGCAGGACGAGTGGCGCCGCTGGGTCCGCCCGGTCGGCTGAGCGGCGGTAACCGGTCGCCAAAGGGACCGAGTCGGGTCTACGTTCAGCGGATGGAGTTCCTGACCCCCGAAGACCTTCCCGCACCCGCCGGCTACAGCCACGCGGTGATCACCGACCCCGGCGCCCGGCTGGTCGTGACCTCGGGCCAGGTCGGCGTCACCGACGAGGGCGCCGTAGCCGACGGCTGGGAGGCGCAGACCCGGCAGACCTTCGTCAACCTCGGCGTGGCCCTGGCCGCCGCCGGCGCAGCCTGGGCGGATGTGGTCAAGCTGACCTACTTCGTCGTCGACACCACCGAGCTGCCGCTGATCCGGTCCGTACGCGACGAGTTCGTCGACCTCGCACACCCGCCGGCCAGCTCGCTGGTGCGGGTCGCCGGCCTCTTCCGCCCCGACGTACTCATCGAGGTGGAGGCCACCGCCGCCATCAGCTGACCGGTCAGCCAGATCGGGGGACGCCGAGCCGCTCGATGCCCTAGCCTCCGCGCCATGGATCACCCACCCGCGGCGCTCGGCCCACAGGCCGCACAGTCGACGACCCTGGCCTGGATCGCGCTGGCGCTCACCTTGGTGTGGGTCCCTCCGCTCGGTCTGTTGATCGGCCCTGTGGATACCTTCCTGGGCCTGGCGTGCACGATCGGCGGCACGACCCTGGCCGTCGTGGTGCTCCTGCGCTCACGCCACGGCGTCGACCACGGCAAGGTCCCGGCGTGGATCGCCTTGGCGAGTGCCGCGCTGCACCTGGCTGTCACCCTGGCCCTCGGCCTGATCCTGCTGACGACCACCGAAGCCATAGATGTTCCCGAGGTGGCGGAGGAGGCGGGTTGGCTCGTTCCTCCGGAAGAGTCAGTCACGGGCGACTGCCTGCAGAGTGTCGAGCGCCCGATCTCCACGCCCTGCGACGAACCTCACCGGGTGGAGGTCGCCGGCACCTACACGCTTCCTGACAAGGGCTGGTTCGAGGATGCTGAAGCCGAAGCTGATCCGCTCTGCTCCGACGCCGTAGCCAAGTACCTCGATATCCCCGAGGACGAGGCTTCCGGGCGCCACGGATTCTCCATCTCCGCAGACGAGCCCTACAAGGTCGCCTGCTGGGCCGTCTCCGAAGACCCCGTCACCGGCACGATGCGCGCCACTAGCCCCTGACCAGGAACTACGGCCGCCACAATCCCGCATGTGAGCGGTAATGACAGCTGAGGTCGCGACGGTCGCCGTCACTTCCACGCACATGCGGGAAAGTGACGGCTCCCAGGATCAGTCGAGTTCCTCGAGCGACCTCGGGAACTCACGTGGGTCGGTAAGCTGCGACTGCGCCTGACCGGCATTCAACTCGTCGGTGTCTTCGGCGATCAGAGCCGCCAAGTCGAGTCGCTCCGGATTGAAGACCAGGACATGCCAACGTACGTTCGCTGAGCGGTCAGAGGCGAGGCGGGTCAGCGTTGCCGGATCCAGACGCCGCGACGACGCAGCGACGGCACGCACACGCGCGATGCGATCGGCCGCCAGCATCTCGGTGTCCTCCCTGGACAGATGCTGATTGAGCACGGACTCAGCTCGCACACTTGGGTGCTCGTCGCGGGCAAGTCGCGCGAGGACCTCAGGGTCTTTCGACCATTGGGCCAACTGCTCCCGGACCTGATGGGCCGGATCGCGCATGAGCGCCTCGATGTCCGTCGAGCTCAGGTCACCGCGATGGGCCACCATCTCCCGAACGTCCCGGATCGGTGAGGCCAGTGCGATCGCGATCGCGTGCCTGTTCGGGTTCTCGGTCACGGCGAATCGCACCTGATAGTGCCGATCCTCGACGAGTACGTGAAGCAGGTCCGGTGGCGCAGCCGGGTTCTGCGCCACGGCCGCACGGACCCTGGGCGAGCGATCGGCGGCAAGCGTCACCAGATCAGCGACAGTCGCAGTCGGGTCGGCCGCAAGTGCTGCCCGCTCTGCGACTGTGGCCAAATCACACCACGCTGAGCGGAAGCAGCTTCTTGCCCGTCGGGCCGATCTGGATGTCGGTGTTCATCTCCGGGCAGACGCCGCAGTCGTAGCAGGGGGTCCAGCGGCAGTCCTCGACCTCGATGTCCTCGCCGTTGGCGACGGCGAGGGCGTCTTCCCAGTCGGCCCAGAGCCAGTCCTTGTCGAGGCCGGAGTCGAGGTGGTCCCAGGGGAGGATCTCGTCGTACTCCCGCTCGCGGGTGGTGTACCAGTCGAGGTCGACGCCGGTGCCGGCGAGACCGGTCTCGGCGGCGGTCATCCAGCGGTCGTAGGAGAAGTGCTCGCTCCAGCCGTCGAAGCGGCCGCCGTCGCGCCAGACGTGCTCGATGATCCGGCCGACCCGACGGTCGCCGCGAGACAGCAGGCCCTCGACGATGCCGGGCTTGCCGTCGTGGTAGCGGAAACCGATCGCGCGGCCGAACTTCTTGTCGGCGCGGACCATGTCGCGCAGCTTCTGCAGCCGCTCGTCGGTGGTCTCGTGGTCGAGCTGGGAGGCCCACTGGAAGGGGGTGTGGGGCTTGGGTACGAAGCCACCGATCGAGACGGTGCAGCGGATGTCGTTGCGGCCCGAGACCTCGCGGCCCTTGGCGATGACCTTCTTGGCGAGCTCGGCGATCTGGAGGACGTCCTCGTCGGTCTCGGTCGGCAGGCCGCACATGAAGTAGAGCTTCACCTGGCGCCAGCCGTGGGAGTAGGCCGCACCGACGGTGCGGATCAGGTCCTCCTCGGTGACCATCTTGTTGATCACCTTGCGCATCCGTTCGGAGCCACCCTCGGGGGCGAAGGTCAGACCGGAGCGACGGCCGTTACGGGAGAACTCGTTGGCCAGGGTGATGTTGAAGGCGTCGACGCGGGTCGAGGGCAGCGAGAGCGACACGTTGGTGCCCTCGTAGCGGTCGGCCAGACCGGTCGCGACGTCACCGATCTCGGTGTGGTCCGCCGAGCTCAGCGAGAGCAGGCCGACCTCCTCGAAACCGGACTTCCGGATCCCGTTCTCGACCATGTCGCCGATGGTGGTGATCGAGCGCTCGCGCACCGGGCGGGTGATCATCCCGGCCTGGCAGAAGCGGCAGCCGCGGGTGCAGCCGCGGAAGATCTCTACCGAGAACCGCTCGTGCACGGTCTCAGCCAAGGGCACCAAGGGATTCCGCGGGTAGGGCCAGGCGTCGAGGTCCATCAAGGTGTGCTTGCGCACTCGCCACGGGATGTCGGGGCGGTTGGGGACCACGGCCTCGATCTGGCCGTCGGCGGCGTAGTTCACGTCGTAGAACTTCGGGACATAGACGGCACCGGAGACGGCCAGTCGCCGCAGCAGCTCGTCGCGGCCGCCGGGGCGACCGTCCTTCTTCCACTCGCGCACGACCTCGGAGATCTTGAGCACGACCTCCTCGCCGTCGCCGAGCACGGCAGCGTCGAGGAAGTCGGCGATCGGCTCGGGGTTGAACGCGGCGTGGCCGCCGGCGAGCACCACCGGGTCGTCGTCGCCGCGGTCGACCGCGTGCAGCGGGATCCCGGCGAGGTCGAGCGCGTTGAGCATGTTGGTGTAGCCGAGCTCGGTCGAGAACGAGAGCCCGAACACGTCGAACGCCTTCACCGGACGGTGGGCGTCGACGGTGAACTGCGGGATCGGGCCGTGCTCGTCGCCCTCGCGCATGATCTTCTCGAGGTCGGGCCACACCGCGTAGGTGCGCTCGGCGGCGATCCAGTCACGCTCGTTGAGCACCTCGTAGAGGATCTGGACACCCTGGTTGGGCAGGCCGACCTCGTAGGCGTCGGGGTACATCAGCGCCCACCGCACCTCGACCTCGTCCCACTTCTTGACGGTCGAGTTGAGCTCCCCACCGACGTACTGGATCGGCTTGGACACCAGCGCCAGGCGCGGCTCCAGCCGAGGGAAGACGGACTCAGGAACGAGGTCGCTCTGGGCGACGGTCACGATGGGCACCTCAAAGCTCGGGAACGATCAACCCCAAGCGTACGCCGCCTCCTGACTCCCCTACCAAACCCGGCGTCGCGAGGACAGAATGCCGGGCATGGCTTTGCGTACGTGGGCAGGAGAGTTCGCCGGAGGGACCGTGGCAACAGGCATGGCCAGGCTCAACGCCCGGCATCCGTGGAGCCACAACGACCACTTCCACAGCTGGATCCTGGCGAACCTGCCGGCGCGGCGTCGCCGCGCGCTGGACGTCGGCTGCGGCCGCGGCGAGCTCGTCGCGTCGCTGTCGCCGCGGTTCGAGGAGGTCCGCGGGAACGATCGCGACGAGGAGATGCGGCGATACGCCACCGCCCGGTGCGCGGGTCTCGCCAACGTCACCGTCGACGGTCGCCCCTGGGCCGAGACCACCGGGCCGATCGACCTGGTCACGATGGTCGCCGTTCTGCACCATCTGGACGTCGCCGCAGCCCTCGCTGATGTGCGCCGCCTCCTGGAGCCGGGAGGGCGCTTCCTGGCGGTCGGGCTCGCACCGCCGCACAGCGCGACGGACCATCTCTGGGACCTCGCGTCGGCCGTGACCAACCCGGTGATCGGCTACGTCAAGCATCCATGGCCGTCGGCCGACGGCACACCCGTCACCCCGGTCCCGGTCATGGACCCGACGATGCCCTTCGACGAGCTGCGCGAGACCGTCAGAGACGTCCTGCCCGGCGCCTCGATCCGCCGCCGCCTCGGCTTCCGGCACACCATCGAGTGGACCAAGCCGTCGTAGCGGAGCGGAAATAGGCGGTGGGGCCGCCCCTCCCGGACGGCCCCAACACCCTGAGCTCAGAGCCGGTGGCTCAGAACAGCGTGGTGAGCAGCAGGTTCGGGGAACCGGTGCCCGGGTTGGTGACCACGTCGGGGGTGGCGGCGCCGGTCAGGCCCGTGGCGACGTCGGCCGGGGTGGCCGAGGGGTTCGCCTCGAGGAAGAGCGCGGCGGCACCGGCGACGTGCGGGGTCGCCATCGACGTACCGGAGATGGTGTTGGTCGCACCGTCGTTCCAGGCCGAGGTGATGTCGACGCCGGGGGCGAAGATGTCGAGGCACTCACCGGTGTTGGAGAAGTCCGCGGCGGCGTCGGTGTCGTCGGTGGCACCGACGGTGATCGCCTCCGGAACGGCCGCCGGCGAGGAACCGCAGGCGTCGGAGCTCTCGTTGCCGGCCGCGACGGCGTAGGTCACGCCGTCGGCGATCGAGGCCTGGACGGCCGCGTCGAGAGCGGCGTCGTTGCCGCCACCGAGCGACATGTTGGCGACGGCCGGGCCGTCGGTGTGGTTCTCGGTGACCCACTCGATGCCAGCGACGACACCCTCGGTGGTGCCGGAGCCCTGGTCGTCGAGGACGCGGACCGGAACGATCGTGGCCTCCTTGGCCAGACCGTAGGTGGTGCCGGCGACGGTGCCCGCGACGTGGGTGCCGTGGCCGTTGCCGTCGGTCGGGTCGGTGTCGCCGTCGACCGCGTCGAAGCCCTCACCGATCCGGCCGCTGAACTCCGAGTGGTCGGTCGCGACGCCGGTGTCGATGATGTAGGCGGTCACGCCGGCACCGGTCTGCTCGTAGTGGTAGTTCTTGTCGAGCGGCAGCGCGGCCTGGTCGACTCGGTCCAGGCCCCAGGTCGGGTCCGCCTGGTCACCCTGGGTGGTGTAGCGGTGGTTGGCCTGCACGTAGGCGACGTCCGGGTTGGAGCGGACCTCTTCGAGCGCGTCCTTGTCGAGCGAGGCCGAGAAGCCGTTGAATGCCGTGTTGAAGACCTCCCGTACGTCTCCACCCGCGTCACGGGCGTCGCTGCGCACCGACTTGGCCTCGGACTTGGCCACGTCGCTGCGGCCCTGCTTCTCCATCACGACGATGTACTCACCCTCGATTGCGGTCGAGGCGTCCGCGCCGCGCAGCGGTGCCGGACTGTCCGCGGCACCGGCCGGGACTGTGAAGGCGATCGCCGAGGCTGCTGCTCCAACAGCTACGGCGGAGATGACTGCCGGCGCCTTGAAGGCCCGGTTCTTGATGGTTCGGTTCACGAACTGACTCCCGTCATCGTGCGGCCCGATGGGGCCACAACCATTCTTTGCACCGGACTTGGGAACCGCCTGTAGGTGGTCCCACGCGCAGACCTCACACGTGCCGGCCGAACGCCCTGCGCCCTCCCTACGGCCGCAACCCGAAGCGTTCGGTCAACCACGTAATCACGTTACGTATGACCCGTAACGACCCAAGTCTTCGCATTGCAGCAACGTGCAGATACCAAAGGTGAACACCAATAAACAGGCCATAAACAAGGCGGGAAAAATGGCGTGTAACCAACACACCGGGCCGCTCGCGTTACGCGAGCGACCCGGCGTGGTCAGGCCTCAGGTCAGGCCGTCAGATGAGCACCCGAGATCAGGCGACGGAGGTGTCGTCGATCAGGAAGCTGGTCCCGAGCGAGGAGTCCTCGGTGCCGGTGAACGTCAGCGTGACGGTGCTGCCGGCGAAGGACCCGAGCGAGAACGACTTCAACGAGTACGACGAGCTCGCGTTCAGGTTGGAGTACGTCGCCAGCGTCGTCGACCCGACCTTGACGGTCAGCTTGTCGTAGGCCGTCGAGGTGGTCGTCTCGTTGGTGATCACCCGCAGATAGAACGACAGGGTCTTGCCGGTCGTGGGCAGGGTGACCGACTGCGACAGCGTGTCGGTGCGGGCGGTGCCATAGCCGTTCAGCCACGCCTTGTAGGAGCCCGTACGCGCCGGGGCACCGCTCGAGTTGTCGATCACGCCCGAGGAGGCGCTCCAGCCGGTCGCACCCGACTCGAAGCCCGGGTTGGTCAGCAGGTTGCCCGTGGTCGGCGGGTCCGTCGGGTCGGTGCCACCGCTCCACAGCGAGTAGAGGAGGCGGTTGGGCGAACCGGTCCCGGGCGAGGTGACCACGCCGGTGGTGGCGTTGGAGTTGATCGCCGAGGCGACGGCGGAGGCCGATGCCGTCGGGTTCGCCTGCAGGTAGAGCGCTGCCACTCCGGCGACGTGCGGGGTGGCCATCGACGTACCGGAGATCGTGTTGGTCGCCGTGTTGGAGGTGTGCCACGCCGAGGTGATCGAGGAGCCCGGGGCGAACAGGTCGACGCACGAGCCGATGTTGGAGAAGCTCGACCGGGCGTCGGTGTTGGTCGTCGAGCCGACGGTCAGGGCTCCGGCCACCCGGGCGGGCGAGCCGTTGCACGCGTTCGCACCGGAGTCGTTGCCCGCGGCCACGGCATAGGTGACGCCGTCCGCCATCGAGCTGGAGACCGCGGAGTCGAGGGTCGAGGAGACCCCGCCACCGAGCGACATGTTGGCGACCGCCGGACCGGAGGTGTGGTTCGAGGTCACCCAGTTCACACCCGCGATCACGCCGGCGGTGGTGCCGGACCCGGAGGCGTCGAGCACGCGGACGGGCACGAGGGTGACGTTCTTGGCGACACCGTACGTCGACCCGCCGACGGTGCCGGCGACATGGGTGCCGTGGCCGTTCTCGTCCTCGGTGCTGGACCCGATGGCGGTGTAGCCGGAGGTCACCCGGCCGCCGAAGTCCGCGTGCGCCGAACGGATGCCGGTGTCGATGATGTACGCCTTCACACCCGAGCCGGTGTAGTCGTAGTGGTAGTTCGAGTTCAGCGGCAGGTTGCGCTGGTCGATCCGGTTGAGCCCCCAGGTGGGGTTGGCCTGGTCGCCACTGGCCTTCACGACCTGGTTGGCCTCGATGTAGTCCACATCGGGGTTGCTACGGAGCGCGTCGAGCGCGTCGGCATCGAGGGTCGCGGAGAATCCGGTGACCGCCTTGTCGTAGGCGTACTTCACCGAGCCACCCTTCTCCTTGGCGAGCGCCCGGGCGTCGGCGGCGTTGGCCTTGGCCGCCGCACCGTTGCCCTTCATCACGACGATGTAGGAGTTGTCGATGGCCGTCGACTTCTCGGCACCGATCAGCGGTGCCGGACTGTCGGCTGCGCCGGCGGGACCGGACATGGCCAGGATGGTGGTAGCCGCACCGACGGCGGTGACCGTCGCTGCTGCCAGTGCGCCGAGGCGCTGGTTCTTGTGGGGTCGGTTCACGGTTACTGCTCCCGTCGTCAAGCAGCCTCGGGATGAGGGCTGCAAGGGGTAACAGATGCCCTGTGGGGCACCGGGAGGGAACGTAATCGAGTTTAATTTCGATGAAACGCGACATCTTTTCGCACTGCAGCAACCTGCAGGCGATCACGCGAGCGGAGGTCCTGAAGTGGTCCGGACCGGTCCAGACCGGTGCGCCGCGAACGGGCCGAGATGCCGAGCAGCAGACCCACCGCCAGCAGCGCCGCGATCATCGAGGAACCGCCGTAGGAAATCAGGGGTAGTGGGACTCCGGTCACCGGCATGATGCCCAGGCACATCCCGATGTTCTGGAAGCTCTGGATGCCGAGCCAGCACACGATCCCCGCCGCTGCGACCCGCCCGAAGAGGTCGTCGGTGCGCGCCGCGATCCGCAGTCCACGCCACAGCACGACACCGATCAGCCCGATCACCACCAGCGAGCCGACCAGCCCGAGCTCCTCCCCCACGACCGTGAAGATGAAGTCGGTGTGCTGCTCGGGGACGAAGCCCGCGCGGGCCTGCGAGCCCTGGAACAGACCCTGCCCGAAGATGCCGCCGTCGCCGATCGCGATCCGCGCCTGCTGGACGTTGTAGCCGGCCCCGCGAGGATCGAGCGACGGATCGGTGAACGCCATGAACCGGTTGATCTGGTACTGCTTCAGCACCCCGGTCGCGACCACCGTCGTCGCAACCGCGACACCGGCCAACGCCAGCAGCGCCAACCATCGCCGCGGTGTCCCCGCGGCCGCGAGCACGCAGAAGACCGTCACGCCGAGCACCAGCGTGGTGCCGAGGTCGGGCTGGAGCAGGACCAGGACGATCGGCACCGCCGCGACCAGGATCATCGCGACCACGTCGCCCAGCGACACCCGTGCCCGCCAGCGGCCCTCGCTGCGCTCGGCCAGGACCAGCGCCATCGCGATGACCACGGCCAGCTTGGCCAGCTCCGAGGGCTGGACCTGGACCGGCCCGAGATTCACCCACGACTTCGACCCGTTGACCGTGGAGCCCATCACGAGCACCAGCACCAGCCCGACCACCGCGGCCAGGTAGGCCACCGGCGTCAGGAGCCGGACCCAGCGATGGTTGGTCGCGACCACCCCCACCATCAGCACCAGCCCGGCGGCCACGTTGATCGCCTGTTTGCGCAGGTAGGCGGTGGTGTCACCGCCGGTGATCGCGTCGCGGTGGATGGTCGCGGACCAGACCAGCAGCACCGAGAGCGACACCAGGACCAGCACCGCGCCCAGGAGGACGAGGTCGATGCGGCGTACGAAGGCCATCACGTCGTTCTTCATGCTCTGCCCCTCAGTCCTTCGGGGCGACGATCGAGCCGTCGGCACCGAACGCGGGCAGGTTCCTGGGCGGGTCGATGCCCCGGATCGCGGCCTTGTCGGGCCGCACCTCGGCACCGCCCTCCTCGACTCCGTAGAGCGTCTCCCACAGCTTGCGTACGGCATCGCCCACCGAGCCCGAGCCGGTGCCGCCCTGGGAGATCGTCATGATGACGACGTACTTCTTGTTGTACGTCGCGACCCAACCGGTCGTCTGCTTGCCGGTGACCTCGGCGGTGCCGGTCTTGCCGCGCACCTTCACCTCGTCGAGCGGGAACCCGCCGAACTTCCAGGCCAGGGAGCCCGACTGGGGAGTGCCGAGCAGCGCCTCGTTGACGTAGTCGATGCTCTTGGCCGACATCTTCACCTTGCCGGCGACCTTGGGATCGATCTTCTCGACCACCGTCCCGTCGCCGCTGACGATGGCCTTCCCGATCCTGGGCTCGTAGAGGGTGCCGCCGTTGGCCAGGGACGCGTAGGCCCGAGCGAGCTGGATCGGGGTGACCATGGTGTCGCCCTGGCCGATCGAGAAGTTCACCGCGTCACCGGTGCGGTAGTAGTTGCCCTCGATGCAGAACTCGTGGGCGAACAGCTGCAGGAACGAGCTCGGTGCGTTCTTCTTCTCGTCCATCCGGCAGTAGTAGCCCTTCATGGCCTGGTAGTACTCGGCCTTCCACTTCCGGTCCGCGATCCGGCCCGCCGACTCCCCCGGCAGGTCGATGCCGGTGCGTTTGCCGAAGCCAAAGGCCTTGGCGGTCTCCACCAGCGGGTCCTTGGCGTTGACGTCGGCGGGGTTGGCGCCGTACTTCTGCCAGTAGTGGACCCCGACCTGGTAGAAGAACGTGTTGCAGGAAACCTGGAGCGCCTTGGCGAAGTCGATGAACCCGTAGGCGCCCGACTCGTAGTTCTTGAACACCCGGTTGCCCACCTGGAGCCCGCTGGAACAGTTGAGCAGGGTGTCGCGGCTGTAGCCGTTGTTGAGCGCGCCGACCGTCATGAACGGCTTCCACGTCGAACCCGGCGCGAACTGACCCTGCGTCGCCCGTGGCAACAGCGGGTAGCCCGCCTTCTCGGAGTAGAGCCTGTCGAGCTGCTTCTGGGTGATCCCGCCGACCCACTCCTCGGGGTCGTACGTCGGCTGGTTGGCCATCGCGACCAGCCGGCCGGTCTGCGCCTCCATGACGACGACCGAGCCGGAGTCGGCCTCGTAGTTGCGGCCGGAGATCTTGTCGAAGGTGTTGCGGGCGGTCTCGATCGACTCGGCGAGCAGCTTCTCGGCCCGGCCCTGCACCTTGGCGTCGATGCTGGTCACCAGCGTGTCGCCGGGCTGGGAGGCGACCGAGTCGCCGCGCCCGATCTCACGGCCGAGCGAGTCGACGGTGACGGTGTCGTAGCCGGGCATCCCGCGCAGCCACTGGTCGTACTCCTTCTCGACGCCGGAGCGACCCACCATCGAGGTGATGTTGAGCGACTCGTCGCCGCGCTCCTTGGCGTCGTCGTTCTCGTCCTCGGTGATCGGGGAGAGATAGCCGAGCACGCCGGCGGCGTTGATGCCGAAGGGGCTGGGGTAGGAGCGCAGCGTCTGCTTCTCCGCGACCACCCCGGGGAAGTCCTCCGGCTGCTCGAGGATGCGCAGCGCCGTCGACTCGGAGACGTCGGTGGCGATCGGGACCGGCTGGTAGCGGGTGCCGGACCAGTTGGCGATCGCCTCGTTCTGCTTCTTCGGGGACACGTCGACGGCCTTGGCGACGCGAGCCATCAGCGTCTTCCTGTCGTCATCGTCGAGCCCGTCGAGCACGCCCTGGTCGAGGCTGACCACCCAGGCGGAGCGGTTGGTCACCATCGGCCGACCCTGGGCGTCGACGATGATGCCGCGCACCGGCTGGCGCACGATCTCGCGTTTGGACTGCGAGGCCGCGGCGGCCTGATAGGCGTCGCCGTGGCGTACCTGTAGGTAGAAGAGCCTGACCCCGAGCGTGGCCAGCAGAGAGAAGACGAGCGCCTGGATCACGATCAGCCGCAGCCGGCTGACCTGCGCGGTGGAGAGTCGACTCCGCGCCATCTCAGAGATCCCCCTTGCCGATCAGCCACAGCAGCGCCGGGATGAGCAGCGGCGCCAGCAGCAGGTCGTAGCCCACGCTGATCGCCACGGTCGGCAGCAGGGTCAGCGGCGCCTCACCGAGGATCAGGCCGCTGACCGCGAAGATACTGACCCCGATGAACGCGCAGGTGGCCACCGTGGCCATCACGGTCATCGCGTTGGGACGGTTCTGGCCACCGTGGATGCTGCCCTCGTTGATGCTGCCTTCGCGCACGCGGCCGGCGACGTAGCCGACGATCAGCAGCGCCAGCGCCCACCGGCCCGCGGTGTGGTCTGCGGGCGGCGCCAGATCGAGGAGTACGCCGGCGGCGAACCCGGTCACCAGGCCGGCCTGCCCGCCACGGGTGAGAGCGACCGCGATGACGACCAGGAGCGCCAGGTCGGGGGTGATCCCGCGGATGGCGAAGGCCGGCGCCACGCTCAGCTGGAGGACGACCGCGATGACGACCAGCATGCCGACCAGCACGTTGCGCAGCACCGGAGCGGCGCCGGAGGCCCGGCCTTCCATCTCGCTCATCGCAGCTCTCCTTCCGGTGTGATGACAGCCCGGTCGCTCATGGTGTCGTTGGGCACCACCACACCGACGACGTCGAGCGAGCCGAAGTCGACGTACGGCTTGATCCGGACCGTCTGCGAGGAGTCACGCACGCTCTCGAAGCTGTCGGTCACCTCGCCGATCGGCAGCCCGGAGACGTACGGAGCGGCCCGGCCGTCACCCCAGGTGATGACCGTGTCGCCCTTGAGCGGGGTGATGGACCGGTCGACGAGGTCGAGGGTCAGCAGACCGGCGTTGGCGCCTCCGGCGACTGCGCCGGAGCCCCGGACCATGCCGACCTGGCCGGACTTCTTGCCGCTGCGGTCCTCACCGCCGACACGGCCGCCGACGACCGAGGCGGCATCGACGATCAGCAGGACCGTCGCCGAGGTCTTGGTGACCCGCAGGACCCTGCCGACCAGGCCGTCGCCGGTCACGACCGACATGTCGGACCTGATCCCGGCGGCGCTGCCGGCGTCGATGGTGACGGTGCGGTTGAAGGTCTGGGCGGGGCCGTAGGCGGTGACCCGCGCCGGCACCATGGCGTAGCCGAGGTCCTCGGCGGCGCGGGTGATCGACTCGTACTCGGCGAGCTTGGCGCGGCCGTAGTCGGTGACCTCGACCTGGCGGCGCAGCGTGGAGTTCTCGGCCTCGAGCTTCGCGACCCGGTCGCGCAGCTCGTCGCGGGTGTCGAACCACTCCGGGATGTCGGTGAACGGGCGGCCCACCAGCGCAGCGCCGGTCTCCAGTGGGGACATCACCTCACCGACGGCGGCGCGGGCCGGCTCCAGGACGGGGGTCTGATCGAGCGTGGCCAGCGTCGCGCAGCACAGGATGAGCGCGATCAGCCAGGAGCGCTTGGGACCGCCGCCGCCGGCCTTGGTCTCGAGGCTGCCGCGGCGGTTGAGCCTCTCCCGCGGCTTTCGGACCATGGGTTTGGGCCCTTTGCGTTGTTCCAGCCCTTTGCGCAGACGTTCGCTGGGGCGGGGGCTCAGCAACGACACGTCACCATCTCCTGTTCTCGTTCACCAGGACGGGGCGGAGCACGTCGTAGTCCTCGACGCAGCGGCCGGCGCCCATCGCGACCGAGGTCAGCGGGGACTCGGCGACGTGGACGGGCATGCCGGTCTCGTGGCGCAGGCGCTCGTCGAGCCCGCGCAGGAGAGCACCGCCGCCGGTCAGCACGATGCCGCGGTCCATGATGTCTCCGGCCAGCTCGGGCGGCGTCTGGTCGAGGGTGGAGCGGACCGCGTCGAAGATGTCGTGCAGCGGCTCCTCGATCGCCTTGCGCACCTCGGCGCTCGAGACGGTCACGGTGCGCGGCAGGCCACTGACCAAGTCGCGTCCCCTGATCTCGGCCTCGGGTTCGTTGGGCAGCGGCCAGACCGAGCCGAGGGTCATCTTGACCTCCTCGGCGGTGCGCTCGCCCAGGAGCAGCGCGTGCTCCTTCTTCAGCCAGGTCATGATCGCGTTGTCGAGCTGGTGGCCGGCGGTCCTGATCGACTGCGAGGTGACGATGCCGCCGAGGCTGATCACCGCGACCTCGGTGGTGCCGCCGCCGATGTCGACGACCATGTTGCCGGTCGGCAGGTGCACCGGGAGCCCGGCGCCGATCGCGGCCGCCATCGGCTCCTCGATGATGTTCACCATCCGGGCACCGGACTGGTAGCCGGCCTCCTTCACCGCGCGGATCTCGACCGCGGTGATCCCGGACGGGACGCAGATGACCATCCGCGGCTTGGCGAAGTAGCGGCGGCGGTGGACCTGATGGATGAAGTAGCGGAGCATCTGCTCGGTCGCCTCGAAGTCGGCGATCACGCCGTCCTTCAGCGGCCGCAGCGCGACGATGTCGTCAGGCGTACGTCCCAGCATCTTCTTGGCCTCATGGCCGACGGCGACCATCTCGCCGGTGTTCTTGTTGAGCGCGACCACACTCGGCTCATCGACAAGGACACCCTTGCCGCGGACGTAGACGAGTGTGTTTGCGGTGCCGAGGTCCACCGCCATGTCACGTCCAATGATGCTCGCCATGCGTCCTCGCGTTCCCGGGGCGCCGCGTCGGGGATCTGTGCTGCAGGATGCGGGCCTCCCGACGAGGCTACGAAGGTCCGAGCCTCAATCCGGAGAGGCTCGCCGAAACCGCAACGATACGGGGTACGTCCGCGGCGTCGAACCAGGGGATGCCTGTGCTCACCGGGTGCTGCGGAACGGCTCACGGAGGCCCGCGAAAGCGGCCTCCAGGGCAAATCAGAGATCGCGCCGGTAGAGGTACCGGCGCGATCTCGGGTCAGGCTGTTTCGCTGGTCTCAGGCGCCGAACCAGAGCTTGATCTCGCGGTCTGCCGACTCGGGTGAGTCGGAGCCGTGGACGAGGTTCTCGCGGTTGGAGAGCGAGAGGTCGCCGCGGATGGTGCCCGGGGCGGCCTTGCGGCCGTCGGTGGCACCGTTGAGCGCGCGGACGACCTCGATCGCCTCGTCGCCCTCGAGGACGGCGGCGACGAGCGGGCCGGAGGTGACGAAGTCACGCAGCGGCGGGTACCACGGCTGCTCGACGTGCTCGGCGTAGTGCTCGTCGGCCATGCCCGCGTCGATGGTGCGGTGCTCCAGTTTCACGATCGAGAGGCCCTTGGCCTCGTAGCGGGACAGGATCTCCCCCACCAGGCCCCGGCGGACGGCGTCGGGCTTCAGGATCACGAACGTGCGCTGCGTCATGGGGCCGAGCGTATCGGGGAGGGCCGGTCGGGGCACGTTCGGGCCGGTCGCCACTGTGCCCTTGTCGGCCATGTTGAAACCGTGTCGGTGGGATGCGGCAGGATGGCGCCCCGTGACGACAACCCCATCAGCTCCGACGCTCGCAGACTCGATGGCCGCCATCCCGGCCCGCATCGCCGAAGATCTCGGGGTGCGCCCGGCGCAGGTGACCGCAGCGGTCGCCCTGCTCGACGAGGGCTCGACGGTGCCGTTCATCGCGCGCTACCGCAAGGAGGTGACCGGCGGCCTCGACGACGCCCAGCTGCGTACGTTGGAGGAGCGCCTCGGCTACCTGCGCGACCTGGAGGAGCGGCGTGCCGCCGTGCTCGCCGAGATCGCGAAGCAGGACAAGCTCACCCCCGAGCTGCAGGCATCGATCCTCGCCGCCGACACCAAGGCGCGGCTGGAGGACATCTACCTGCCGTTCAAGCCGAAGCGTCGGACCAAGGCGATGATCGCCCGCGAGAACGGGCTCGAGCCGCTGGCCGACGGTCTGCTCGGCGACCCGTCGCAGGACCCGACCGTGGTGGCCGAGGGCTTCCTCGGCGAGAACGTCCCCGACGTGAAGGCCGCGCTCGACGGCGCTCGCGCGATCCTGGTCGAGCGGTTCGGCGAGGACGCCGACCTGATCGGCACGCTGCGGGAGCGGATGTGGAAGCAGGGTCGCCTGGTGACCCGTGTCCGCGAGGGCCGCGAGAACGACCCGGCGGCGGCGAAGTTCTCCGACTACTTCGAGTTCTCGGAGGCGTACGCGTCACTGCCGTCGCACCGCACCCTTGCCGTCCTGCGCGCGGAGAAGGAGGAGGTTCTCGACGTCACCCTCTCCCCCTATGCGGAGGAGCCGGAGCCGGGCGAGGTGACCGACTACGAGCGCTCGATCGCTGCTCGTTTCGGGATCGTCGACTCCGGCCGTCCGGCAGACAAGTGGCTGGCCGAGACGGTGCGGTGGGCGTGGCGTACGCGAATCCTCTTCCGCCTCGAGCTCGACATGCGCACCCGGATCCGCACCGCTGCCGAGGGGGCCGCGATCGCGGTCTTCGCCGACAACCTGCGCGACCTGCTGCTGGCCGCGCCGGCCGGAACGCGGGCCACGATGGGCCTCGACCCCGGCATCCGGACGGGCGTGAAGGTGGCCGTCGTGGACGCGACCGGGAAGGTGGTCGACACCTCGACGGTCTACCCGCACGAGCCGCGGCGCGACTGGGACGGATCGCTGGCGACCCTGGCGAAGCTGGCGAAGAAGCACTCCGTCGACCTGATCGCGATCGGCAACGGCACCGCCTCGCGCGAGACCGACAAGCTCGCCGCTGACCTGCTCAAGCTGCTGCCGGACCTGAAGATGACCAAGGTGATGGTCTCCGAGGCCGGCGCCTCGGTCTACTCCGCCTCGGCCTACGCCTCCGCCGAGCTTCCCGACCTCGACGTGTCGATCCGTGGGGCGGTGTCGATCGCGCGCCGTCTCCAGGACCCGCTGGCCGAGCTGGTGAAGATCGAGCCGAAGTCGATCGGCGTCGGGCAGTACCAGCACGACCTGCCCGAATACGGCCTCTCCAAGTCCCTGGACGCCGTCGTCGAGGACTGCGTGAACGGCGTCGGCGTCGACCTCAACACCGCCTCGGCTCCCCTGCTGCGCCGGGTCTCGGGGATCACCGAGTCGCTCGCCTCGGCGATCGTCGCGCACCGCGACTCCAACGGCCCCTTCCGCACCCGCCGCGAGCTCACCAAGGTGGCGCGCCTCGGTCCGAAGGCGTTCGAGCAGGCGGCCGGGTTCCTCCGGATCCGCGGCGGCGACGACCCGCTCGACATGTCCGGCGTGCACCCGGAGGCCTATCCGGTGGTCAACCGGATCCTGGACAAGGCATCGGCGGACATCGGGTCGCTGATCGGCAACACCTCTGCGCTGAAGTCGCTGAAGCCGTCGGAGTTCGTCGACGAGAAGTTCGGCCTGCCGACGGTCACCGACATCCTCGCCGAGCTCGAGAAGCCCGGACGCGACCCGCGTCCGGAGTTCCGCACGGCGACCTTCTCCGAGTCCGTGCACGTGATCGCCGACCTGCGTCCCGGCATGGTCCTGGAGGGCACCGTCACCAACGTGGCCGCCTTCGGCGCCTTCGTCGACATCGGCGTCCACCAGGACGGCCTGGTCCACATCTCCGCGATGTCGGACAAGTTCGTCGAGGACCCGCGCGACGTGGTCCGCTCCGGTGACGTGGTGCGCGTCAAGGTCCAGGAGGTCGACGAGGCCCGCAAGCGGATCTCGCTCACACTCCGGCTCAACGACGACGCGCCGGCGGGTGCTCCCGCCAAGGGCGAGTCCGGCGACCGCTCTGGTCGCCCCGGCAGTCAGCGGGGTCAGGGCAAGGGTGGGCCCAAGGGCGGCGGCAAGAGCGGCGGGGGGCGGCCCAGTGGCAACCGTGGCGGCCAGGGAGGACAGGGCGGTGGGCGCGGCTCCTCCGCCCCGGCCAACAGCGCCATGGCCGACGCGCTGCGGCGCGCCGGGCTCAGCTGAGCGTCGCCTGTTCCTTCGTCAAGGTATGCAGGTCAAGGGTCACATCCCCAGCGGACTTCCGCACGGGATGTGACCCTTCGGCTACATACCTTGACGAAGGTTCAGCTCGGCGGCGCGGCGTACGACATCCTCCGGCGCCGACCCGGTCGCGTCCTCGGCGGTGACCGGTGCGCCGGCGACGCGGTGGATCGGGATGACCCCCGCCCAGGTGCCGGACTCGATGTCGTCGGGGTCGTCGACCGGCCCCTCGGCGCGCGCCTTCATCGACGCCTCGGCGAGCGGGAGGGCGAGTACGGCGGTCGCGGCGAGCTCCTTGCGGGTGGCCGGACGCAGGGTGTCCCAGCGGCCGGGGATCATCTGGTCGACGACCAGGGCGAGGGCGCGTTCACGCTCCTCCGGGTCCTCGACCAGGCGTGCGCGGCCGATGACTACGGCCGAGCGGTAGTTCATGGAGTGGTGGAACCCGCTCCGCGCCGCGACCAGGCCGTCGAGCTCGGTGATCGTGACGCACACGTCGCGCTCCAGAGCCCGCGCGAGCCAGCCGGCGGCCACAGAGCCGTGCAGGTAGAGCGACCCGCCCGCGTCCGGGCCGTCGAGATCGAAGCCGTACGCGGTGGGCAGGACGACCGGGTGGGCGTCCTCGCCCGACCCGACGGTGACGCCCAGGTGGGCGATGAGGGCCTCGCCGAGGAAGGTGTGCAGGCGCTCGCGGTCGGGGACGGCGCGGTTCTTCCCGCGGCTGACCCGGGTGCGTGGGGTGGGTGACAACGTCGTGCTCATGGCACCATCCTGGTAGCGAAGTGGCCTGCACGCACGGGCCAATTCAGACCCACTCCGACAGGCCATTCGACCGATGCTTCCCGTAACCCTCGACCGTACCTCCAGCGAGCCGCTCCCCGCCCAGCTCGCCGGCCAGGTCCGCGCCCTGGTCCTCTCCGGCACCCTCGGGACCGGCGACCGACTGCCCTCGAGCCGTGCGCTCGCGGCGGACCTGGGCGTCTCGCGCGCTGTGACCGAGCAGGCCTACGACCAGCTCACCGCCGAGGGCTGGCTCGAGGCACGCCGCGGATCCGGGACGTACGTCACCGCGACCCGCACCCCGACCACCGCGGCGCCGCAGGTGACGTCTCGGCCGACGTCTCCGCGCTTCGCGCGGTCACTCCCTCGCTCGGCGCGAACGGACGAGCAAGCTCGCCGCTCGACCTCGCTCCGGTCGTCTCGGCCGACCGGGGTGACCTCTCGGCTGGATACGGGGACGCCGTTCTTCGACCCGCGGCTGGAGCCGGGGTGGCGGCGGGCGTGGCGGGAGGTCTCGGTCGCCACTCCCCCGCCTGGCTACGACGATCCGCGGGGGCTGCTGGAGCTGCGTGAGGCGCTGGCGGCGAGGCTCGGACGCACCCGCGGCCTGGAGCTCCATCCGGACGAGATCATCGTGACCGCGGGCACCACCGACGGGCTCCGCGCGCTGCTTCCCGAGCTGCGCCCCGGGCCGGTGGCGGTGGAGGATCCGGGATACCGGGCCGCGGCCGAGACGGTGCTCACCTACGGCCGCGAGGTCATCGACCTGCCCGCCGTGGAGACGGTGGGCGACCTGGGTGATGCGGTAGCTGCGTACGTCACTCCGGCGCATCAGCACCCCCTGGGACGCGTCATGCCGGCGGCCGACCGGCTGGCCCTCCTCGAAGCCGCCCGACGGGCGGACGCGGTGGTGATCGAGGACGACTACGACTCCGAGTTCCGCTACGACGTCGCACCCGTGCCCGCGATGGCGAAGCTGGACCGCGGCCGGGTGGTCTATCTCGGCACCGCGGCGAAGTCGGTGATCCCGACGCTTCGTCTCGGCTGGCTGGTCGCGCCGCCCGACCTGCACGAGCTCATCCTGCGCCGCCGCACCATCACCCACGCCGGCGCCGCCTGGCCCTCCCAGCGCGCACTGCTGACGCTGCTTCGCGACGGCTGGCTCGACAGGGCCGTACGCTCCGCCCGACGCGTCTACGCCGAGCGCGCCCCGAGGGTGGCCGAGGCGATGAGCCCGTACGCCACGCTCGCCGGCCCGCTCGCCGGGATGTACTCCACCTGGCTGCTGCCCGAGACGGATGCGCGCAGAGCCCGCGACGCCGCCCGAGCCGCCGGCTTCGAGATCAACCTGCTCTCCACCTACGCCCGCTCCAGCGGCTTGACCGGCCTGGTGATCGGCTTCGGCGGCGTGACCGACGCGGAGCTCGATCAGGCGCTCGCAGCGCTCACCGGGGCCCTCGCGCGCTAGCGTCCGGGTGCGTCGTCCTCGATCAGGTCGAACAGGTTCTCGAGGCTGTCCGGGTCGTCCTCGCCACCGCCGACGGCCCACCCGGAGCTGGTACGCCGCAGCTGCGCGCCCACGAGCCGGCACGACTCCCCGGCCTTGTGCGCGTAGTGCGCCGTACGCGTCCGCGGCCGCCGCAGCACCAGCGCGTTCCCGCACGCCGGGCACAGTGCCCAGTCGGTCGCGGTCTCGTCGTCGGTCGCCATCTGAAGCTCGTCGCGCTCCTCCACGGCAGCCAACCTACCTGGGCTCGGCCTCTTCCCCGGCGCTTTCCTCAGCGCTTTCCTCGGCGTCTTCCTCGGCGGCGATCCGGTCGAACGCCTCGAAGGCCGCGGCCCGTTCGCTCTCGATCTTGCGACCGAGGATGTCGGCCATGCCCCACAGGACCGCGAAGATCACGCCGACGACGAACATGATCGAGATCAGGAAGCCCATCCCGATCGCGACGACCTGCAGCGCCCAGCCGAGCCAGTAGGCCCACGGGCGGCGCAGCATTCCGGCCACCAGGATGCAGGCCACGAAGAATCCGAGGCCCAGCGGGAGCGCCAGCCCGGCGGAGACCCCGCCGATCGAGATCATCACGGGTGCGGCCAGCGCGACCGCGAGTCCCTCCATCGAGATGATCGCGGCGCACATCCCGCGCCGCGGCGACTTCTCCCGCTCACTCGCCATCTGCGTCCGCCTCCAGATATGCCTCCAGCTCGGGGTCGGCGGTCGGTACGACCCGGGCGGTCGCAGCCGACCGGGCGGCCGGGCCGCGGGAGCCCAGCAGCGTACGCGCCTCTCCGGCGGTGACCACGGAGCCGGTCACCAGCACCGCGCCCTCGGAGATCGAGCCGCCGCCGGAGGACTCCGAGAGGCCGATCGCGGCGTCGATGGCGTCGGCGAGACGCGGGACCACCGAGACCCGTTCCTCGCCGTAGAGATCGACGGCGATCTTGGCGAGCTCGATCGCGGGAAGGGCTCGCTCGGTGGAGTTCTGGGTGACGACGAGATGCTCGAGCACGGGCTCGAAGACGGCGAGCAGACCCTCGACGTCCTTGTCGCCCATCACCCCGATGACACCGACGACACCGGAGAACGAGAAGGAGTCCTCGAGCGCGGCGACCGTAGCCTCGGCACCGGCCGGGTTGTGGGCGGCGTCGAGCAGGACCGTCGGGGACGACCGCATGATCTCCAGCCGCGCCGGCGAGTCGACCTTGGCGAACGCGTCGCGCACGAGCTCGTCGGCCAGGACGGTGTCTCCCAGGAACGCCTCGACCGCGGCCAACGCGGTCGCCGCGTTCTGCGCCTGGTGGGCGCCGTAGAGGGGCAGGAAGAGGTCCTCGTACTCGCCCCGCAGCCCGCGCAGAGTGAGGATCTGTCCGCCCACCGCCGGGGTGCGGGAGACGACCCCGAAGTCGGTGCCCTCCCAGAGCAGCCGGGCGCCGACCTCCGCCGCGTGCTGGTCCAGCACCGCGGCGACCTCGACGGACTGCTCGGCGATCACGGCGACCGCGTCCGGCTTGATGATCCCGGCCTTCTCGCGCGCGATGGCGACCGGGGTGTCACCGAGATACTTCGCGTGGTCGACCGCGATCGGGGTCACCACCGCGACATCGGCGTTCGCGACGTTGGTCGCGTCCCAGCCACCGCCCAGCCCGACCTCGACCACGGCCACGTCGACCGGGGCCTCGGCGAACTTGGCGTAGGCCACCCCGACCATCGACTCGAAGAACGACAGCGGGTGCGGCTGGTCGTCGTCGACCATGCCGAGGTAGTGGGCGACGTCGTTGAACGCGGCCACGAACTCGTCGTCGGTCAGGGGCTCGCCGTCGATCGAGATCCGCTCGTTGATCCGCTCCACGTGGGGCGAGGTGAACCGCCCCACGCGCAGGTCGAGGGACCGCAGCAGCGTGTCGATCATCCGGGAGGTGGAGGTCTTGCCGTTGGTGCCGGTCAGCTGGATGATCCGGAACGCGTCCTGCGGATCACCGAGGATCTCGAGCAGGGCGCGGATCCGGTCCAGGGAGGGCTCGAGCCGGGTCTCGGGCCAGCGCGACTGCAGCGCTTCCCAGACCTCCTCGATCGTGGCCGCCAGACGCGGCGCGGGAGTCTCACTCATCAGGTCGAGTCTATGGTGTGCGCGCTTCCCAGCGAATTGCCAGACCCGCTACCCTCCCACTCATCTCGGACTGAACCCCATCCCCCCACAAGGTCCACCATTCATGCGTACGCTCCGGGCCGCTCTCGCGGTCTCGTTCCTGGCCGTTGCCTACGTCCTGGCTGCCTTCGCCCTGGTCGGTCAGCAGATGGCCCCACGGCGACGCACCAGGGCCTCGAGCGACCCCGGCGGGCTCGTCCTCACCGAGCAGGAACAGCCCGGGCTGTGGGCTGAGGTCCGCGCGCTGGCGGCCACCGCCGGGACCCGCGCCCCCGACGAGATCCGGCTGGTGCCGGAGGTCAACGCGGCGGTCAGCGAGGAGACCAGCCTGCTCGGGCTCAGGACCGGGACCCGGCGCATGTTCCTCGGCGTACCTCTCCTCCAGGGCCTCTCCCGCAACCAGCTCCACGCGGTGCTCGCTCACGAGCTCGGCCATCACAGCACCAGCCACACCCGGCTCGGCGCCCTCATCCACCGGAGCCGGCTGGCGATCGCCGAGGTCGCCGCGGGCCTATCCAACCCGCTGGTGAAGCGGCCGTTCCGGACGTACGCCCGTCTCTTCTTCTCCCTGACCCGCCCGCTCGCTCGCGACCATGAGATCGATGCCGACCGGCTCAGCGCGACGGTCGCCGGGCCACGGACCGCGGCCACCACGCTGCGCACCCTCCCCGCGCTCGACGCCGCCTGGCACATCTATCTGGAGCAGTACGTCGAGGCCGGCACCCACTACGGCCTGCGGCCCACGCGCTTCTTCGACAACTTCACCAACCTGATGAGCGACCCCGAGCGGCTCGAGGAGCTGGCCAGGATCAGCTCGGCGCCACCCGAGGCGAAGACGTCGGCCTACGACTCCCACCCACCGCTGTCGGAGCGGATCGAGCGGCTGGAGTCGATGGCCGCGTCGGACGAGGCGGACAAGACGGACAAGTCAGGCAACGCCGCCAGCATCCTGCGCTACCCGTCCCAGAACTTCCTGGCCCTCGAGGACAAGACGTTCGCCGGCTCGGGTCTGACGCCGGCGCCGATGGCCGAGATCGTGAGCGTCGCCGGCGCCCGTGCCGCGGCGATCAACGCCGAGACGCTCCTGAACGCGATGCAGGAGAACCAGATCGTGCCGGCCACCGTCCGCGGCGCCCTCGACCTGATCGCCTCCGGCAACCTCGACACGCTCCTGGACCTGGTCGACACCGAGTCCACGACTCCCGAAGCGGCTGGCAACCAGGCTGACGAGGCTGACGAGGCGAAACGGAAGGTCATCGCCCGGCTCCTCGGCGCCGCCATCGCCCATGAGCTGGTCGGCGAGGACAAGGCGCGCTACGAGCTCAGCTGGGCCGGTCCGTGGCGGCTGGTCGACATCGCCGGCCAGGAGGTCGACCCCGAGGAGCTCGCCTACGAGGCCCTCGGCTCCCCCGGCTACGCCGCCGCGCTGCGCGCCTGGGTGCACCAGCTCGACGCGCAGGTCGACGCCGAGACGCAGGCTGGCCCTGACGCCGAGACGCCGGCCCCGACGCCACCCGACGGCTACATCGGCGCCTTGGCTCCGATCTCCGGCGACGGCTTCCGTACGCTCCTGGTGACCGAAACGGGCCTGATGCTCCTCAAGCCCACCGGCTCCGACCGCCTCGCCACCGGCCTGGCCTCGGTGACCTCCGGCTCGCCCGGCCGGAAGCTGATCCAGCGCGCCCTGGACAAGTCCCCCGCCGAGCTCGCCGCCGCGTCCAACGCCGCCTACGTCCCCTGGGACCAGATCCGCGCTCTCCACCTCAAGCAGAGCAGCACCGGCCGGCGCTCCGCCGACATCACCACCGCCACCGGCAAGGGCTGGTCCCTGCATTGGACCAACGCCGCCGAGGCAGAGGGCCACATCTGGCCCGCCGTCGACCATTACCTCGGCCGCCGCTTCACCGTCGACTGAGACGCCGAGTCGGCTCGTTCTAACGAGCAGACTCGGCGCTCAACTGACGATCGTGTGGTTGGCCATGTCGACGACGGGGCGGTAGCCGATCTTGGCGTAGACGTGGTTGGAGACGGGGTTGTCGGCGTCGGTGAACAGGCACAGCCGGGTGCCGTCGGCGCCGAGGAGGCGTGAGGCCTCGGCGGTCACCGCGGTGCCGTAGCCGTGACCCCGCTGCTCCTTCGGCGTGTAGACCGGCGCGATCCGGACCACGCCGTGCGCGGGCGGGGTCGCACCGACCAGGGACACGACCTCACCGTCGACCTCCCACAGCAGCAGGAACTCCTCGATCCGGCGCCGCACCTCGTCCTCGCCGACCGCAGCATGCTCGTGGGCGTAGGCCTTGTTCGAGGACTGCTCCCGGGCCGCGTGCCCGAAGTCGGCCAGCCACTCCCGGCACAGCTCCAGGTCGTCGTACGTCGCCGGGCGGGCGCGCCCGGGCACGCCGGACGGCATCACCAGCGTGCCGAGCTCGTGCAGACGGGACGCCATCGCGACGCTCACCCGCCCGCCCGCGAGCCGGGCGGTCTCCTCGGCCACCGTCCGGGCTGCCGGGAGCGCGCCGTTGGCCCCACCGGCGTACTCGCCCCGCGTGTGCAGAACGCGCGCCAGCTCGAGCGCCGCCGACTCGGGCATCGGGCAGACGTAGAGCGGGTACGGCTCGAAGTTGGCCGTCCGCATCGCCGCCCCGACGACCCGGTCACCCTCGCGAGCGACAGCGAACCAGCGGTACGGCCCCTCCTGCTCCATCCGGGTGGCCTTCTCCGCGTTGGTAGCGACCACGTTTGCGGTCACCGGCTCCGCGGCGAGGTAGTCCAACGCGTTGGCGAGGAACTCGGCTGGGTCGGTGAAGAAGTCGATGGTGCCCATGACCGAAGCATGGCGAGTGTGCAACGCCGGTCTCAACCGGTTTCGCGCCAGCCACCGCGCGCCCATAGGATTTGGTCCCATGACTGAGACCACGCCCACGCAGACCGCACCGGAGACGACTACGCCCGCTGAGCAGCGCGTAGTCGCCGTACCGGACAAGCCGGTCCTCGAGGGCCTGGAGGCCAAGTGGGCCGAGCTGTGGAAGAACGAGAAGACCTACGCCTTCGACCGCACCCAGCCGCGCGAGAACGTCTACTCGATCGACACCCCGCCGCCGACCGTCTCCGGCAGCCTGCACGTCGGCCACGTCTTCTCCTACACCCACCCCGACCTGATCGCCCGCTTCCAGCGGATGAACGGCAAGTCGGTCTTCTACCCGATCGGCTGGGACGACAACGGCCTGCCGACCGAGCGCCGGGTCCAGAACTACTTCGGCGTCCGCTGCGACCCGAGCCTGCCGTACGACCCCGACTTCACCCCGCCGGAGAAGCCGGACCCGAAGCGCCAGATCTCGATCAGCCGGCCCAACTTCGTCGAGCTGTGCAACCAGCTGGTCGTCGAGGACGAGAAGGTCTTCGAGGACCTGTGGCGCACCCTGGGTCTCTCCTTCGACTGGGACCAGCAGTACACGACCATCGGCAAGGTCTCCCAGACCGCCTCGCAGAAGGCGTTCCTGCGCAACCTCGCCCGCGGCGAGGCCTACCTGCAGGAGGCGCCGACCCTGTGGGACGTCACCTTCCAGACCGCCGTCGCCCAGGCCGAGCTGGAGGCGAAGGACTACCCCGGCTTCTTCCACCGCGTCGCGTTCCACCGCGCTGACGGCACCCCGGTCCACATCGAGACCACCCGCCCCGAGCTGATCCCCAGCGTCGTCGCGCTGATCGCGCACCCCGACGACGACCGCTACAAGGACCTGTTCGGCAGCACCGTCACCAGCCCGATCTTCGGCGTCGAGATCCCCGTCCTGCCTCACGAAGCCGCCGAGATGGACAAGGGCGCCGGCATCGCGATGTCCTGCACCTGGGGTGACCTCACCGACGTCCAGTGGTGGCGCGAGCTCAACCTTCCCGCCCGCGCCCTGATCGGCCGCGACGGCCGCTTCTCCCGCGAGACCCCGGAGTGGATCACCACCGAGGCCGGCGTCGCGGCGTACGAGGAGCTGAAGGGCAAGACCGTCCACTCGGCCCGCGAGGCCGTCGTCGCGATGATCCGCGAGTCCGGTGACCTCGACGGCGAGCCGAAGAAGACCCAGCGGATGGCCAACTTCTACGAGCGGGGCGACAAGCCGCTCGAGATCGTCGCCAGCCGGCAGTGGTACATCACCAACGGTGGGCGCAACCCCGAGCTGCGTGAGCAGCTGCTCTCCCGCGGCGGCGACCTGACCTGGCTGCCCGAGCACATGCGCCACCGCTACGACAACTGGGTCGGCGGCCTCAACGGCGACTGGCTGATCTCCCGCCAGCGCTTCTTCGGCATCCCGTTCCCGGTCTGGTACGCACTCGACGCCGAGGGCAACCCCGACTACGACAAGCCGCTGCTGCCGAGCGAGGACCAGCTCCCGATCGACCCGTCCACGGACGTCCCGGCCGGGTACGAGGAGGCGCAGCGCGGCAAGCCCGGCGGCTTCCAGGGCGACCCGGACGTCATGGACACCTGGGCGACCTCCTCACTGACCCCGCAGATCGCGGGCGGCTGGGAGGCCGACCCCGACCTGTTCAGCCGGGTCTACCCGATGGACCTGTGCACCCAGAGCCACGAGATCATCCGCACCTGGCTCTTCGGCCGCATCGTCCGCGCCCACCTCGAGGACGGCACCGTCCCGTGGAGCCACGCGATGATCGCCGGCTGGATCCTCGACCCCGACCGCAAGAAGATGTCGAAGTCGAAGGGCAACGTCGTCGTCCCGACCGAGATCCTCGAGAAGTTCGGCGCCGACGCGGTTCGCTGGCGTGCCGCACTGACCCGCCCGGGCATGGACTCGCCGTTCGACGAGACCCAGATGAAGGTCGGTCGCCGCCTGGCGATGAAGATCCTCAACGCCTCCAAGTTCGTCCTCGGCAACGTCGGCGCGACCACGCTGAACCCGGTCGCGATCACCCAGCCGGTCGACTGCGCGCTGATGGCCCGTCTCAAGGAGACGATCACCAAGGCGACCGACGCCTTCACGGCGTACGACTACTCCACGGCGCTGGAGGCCTCGGAGAAGTTCTTCTGGGAGTTCTGCGACGACTACCTCGAGCTGGTCAAGGAACGTGCCTACGACGAGGACGGCGGTCTCGCCACCGAGTCCGCGCGCGCGACCCTCGCCACTGCTCTCCACGTCCAGCTGCGCCTGCTGGCCCCCTTCCTTCCGTACGTCACCGAGGAGGTCTGGTCGTGGTGGCAGGCCGGTTCCATCCACACCTCCGCGTGGCCGCGTGAGCTCGAGCTCGGCACCGCTGCCGCAGCCGACCCGGCGGCGCTGGACGCCGTCGCGGCGACCCTGACCGGGATCCGCGGCGCGAAGTCGACCGCGAAGGTGAAGATGCGCCACCCGCTGGCCAAGGCCGAGGTCACCGGCCCCGCCAAGCTGGTCAAGGACGCGGAGGCCGCCGCGCCGGACCTCAAGCGGGTCGGCAACATCGTCGGCGACCTCTTCTTCACCGTGGACGAGAACGCCACCGAAATCTCCGTGAGCGCGGAGCTGGCTGAGGTTCCCGAGGAGGCCTGAGCCTCAGGTAGACGGAGCCCAACGACGGAGCAGGCCCCGGACCGCGATGCGGTTCCGGGGCCTGCTTCGTCCCTCACTCCAGCCAAGCGCCCGGGGGGACTCGCTCGGCCGGTCACTCTGGCGTGGTGCAGTCGCCATCGGAGTGATCCCTACTGCACCGACTTCTCGGCACAAGTCTGGTCGTCCTCGCTGCCGTCCTTCGGCTCCTGCTCCGGCTCCTCTGTATCCGTCGTCTCGGCATCGGGCTGCTCAGTGTCGGACGGCTCAGCGGATTCGGTGGTGACCTCGGGTTCGGCTGCGGGCGACGACCCTACCGGTGTCTTCGGCTCAGCGCACGCCTCATCGCACTCCGGCGTGGCCCCCGGTTCGGAAGCGTCGTTCGCTCCCGGGAGCGTCTTCACGTCCTCGGTGATCGCGGCGGTGAGCTCGCAGGCGTCCTCGATGACCCGTTCGGCCTCGGACTCGCGCTTGGTCGACTCCGCCTCAGGGCCCTTCGACTCCGCGGTCGCCTCGTCGGTCTCTCGGTCTTCCTTGGGCTCCTCCAGCGGAAGATCCTCGACCGGGACGCCGGCGTCGGCAGCGATCAGTTGCCGCAGGAACATCGGCACGGCCTCGTCGACGGGGCGGGCGTCCTCCTCGGCCACGAACGGCCACAGCAGCGGCGCCATGATCCCCGGGATCGGGCCCACGGACGGGACCAGCGTGGGTGGTTTGCCGTTGCCATTGCCGTTGCCGTTGCCCTCACCGGGGTCAGCGGGAGTCGTTGGCTCCTCAGAGGGTTGCGCGTCGGGCTCCTCAGCGGGCGCGGACGGCGCCTTGTCCGGCTTCTCGTCCTTGCGGCTCTTCGGCGGGGCGGGGTCCTCGCGGTCGGTCCCGCGGTCCGCATCGGGCGTGGTGCTGGGGATCGTCGACACCCCGGAGACACCGGGAGACGGCGCCGGCGGGATCACGGTGAAGTCGGCTTGGCCCGAGAGCGTACGCGGCACCCGGTGCAGCGCCGAGACGTCCGGGCTGAGGGTCTGGATGACCACGAGCAGGCCGATGAGCACTACGGCGGCGTAGGCCATCACCGGGCCCCTCTGGAACCTCACGTGCCCACTTCCCTACCGAGTGACGGAGCTGGAAAGGTACAGATGATCATCAGTGCGTATTGTGTCCGACCGCCCGGGCCAATACCGACCCGGGCGGCGAAAATGACCCAAACGGGCTACGCGGACTTCTTCTTGGTTTCCTTCTCGCGAGGAACGAGGGTCGGCATCTCGCCGTCGTCGACCACCTCGCGGGTCACGATCACCTTGCCGACGTCGCCGCGGGAGGGCACGTCGTACATCACGTAGAGGAGAACCTCTTCGATGATCGCCCGTAGGCCACGGGCGCCGGTGCCGCGCTCGAGGGCCTTGTCGGCGATGGCGGTGACCGCCTCCTCGGTGAACTCGAGGTCGACGCCGTCGAGGTCGAAGAGCTTCTGGTACTGCTTCACCAGCGCGTTGCGCGGCTCGGTCAGGATCTGAACGAGCGCGGCCTGGTCGAGCTTCTCGACGCTCGCGATCAGCGGCAGCCGGCCGATGAACTCCGGGATCAGCCCGAACTTGGTGAGGTCCTCGGGACGCACCAGCTTCAGGAGGTCCTCCGACTCCTTCTCGGCCTTGCCACGCACCTCGGCGGTGAAACCGAGGGTCTTCTTGCCGACCCGCTGCTCGATGATGTGCTCCAGACCGGCGAACGCGCCACCCACCACGAAGAGGATGTTGGTGGTGTCGATCTGGATGAACTCCTGGTGCGGGTGCTTGCGGCCACCCTGCGGCGGCACCGAGGCGGTGGTGCCCTCGATGATCTTCAGCAGCGCCTGCTGCACGCCCTCACCGGAGACGTCGCGCGTGATCGAGGGGTTCTCCGCCTTGCGGGCCACCTTGTCGATCTCGTCGATGTAGATGATGCCGGTCTCGGCCTTCTTGACGTCGTAGTCGGCGGCCTGGATCAGCTTGAGGAGGATGTTCTCGACGTCCTCACCGACGTAGCCGGCCTCGGTCAGCGCGGTGGCGTCCGCGATCGCGAACGGGACGTTGAGCATCCGGGCCAGGGTCTGCGCCAGGTAGGTCTTGCCGCAGCCGGTCGGGCCGATCACCAAGATGTTGGACTTGGCGACCTCGACCTGCTCCTCCTTGGCGTGCTTGCCGGGGCCCTGCGGGCCGCCGGGCTGCAGGCCGGCCTGGACGCGCTTGTAGTGGTTGTAGACCGCCACCGCGAGCGACTTCTTCGCCTGCTCCTGACCGATGACGTAGGAGTTGAGGAAGTCGAAGATCTCCTTCGGCTTGGGGAGGTCGGCGATCTCCACCTCGGAGCCCTCGTTGAGCTCCTCCTCGATGATCTCGTTGCAGAGGTCGATGCACTCGTCGCAGATGTAGACGCCGGGACCCGCGATGAGCTTCTTGACCTGCTTCTGGCTCTTCCCGCAGAAGGAGCACTTCAGCAGGTCACCTCCGTCGCCGATGCGTGCCACGAGTGGCCTTCCTTCCCCGACTTGTGCTGCTAGGTCCGAATAGTTACTGACGGTACCCCGCGCCGCGCCCTCAGTGTGGGAGCGGCGCGGGGCCCGAGGGTCAAACGAGCTGCGGCGTCTTGAGCGACTCGAGCACCGAGTCGATCAGGCCGTACTCGACCGCTTGGGCGGCGGTGAGGATCTTGTCGCGCTCGATGTCGTGGCTGACCTCGTCCATCGACTTGCCGCTGTGGTCGGCGATCATCTTCTCGAGCAGCTCGCGCATCCGCAGGATCTCGTTGGCTTGGATCTCGATGTCGGAGGTCTGGCCGAAGGTGCCCTCGGTGTAGGGCTGGTGGATCAGGATGCGGCTGTTGGGCAGCGCCATCCGCTTGCCGTGCGCACCAGCGCCGAGCAGGATCGCGGCGGCCGAGGCGGCCTGACCGATGCAGACGGTCTGCACGTCCGGCTTGATGAACTGCATCGTGTCGTAGATCGCGGTGCAGGCAGTGAACGAGCCACCGGGGCTGTTGATGTAGATCGAGATGTCCTGGTCCGGGTTCATCGACTGCAGGCAGAGCAACTGGGCGATGACCGCGTTGGCGACATCGTCGCTGATCGGGGTGCCCAGGTAGATGATCCGGTCCTCGAAGAGCTTGGCGTAGGGGTCGATCCGGCGGACGCCGTAAGACGTACGCTCCTCCCACTGCGGGATGTAGTAGTTCATGTCCTCAATCCTTCTTGTGAGCGGGTCGGCCCTCGTCGGAGGCTTCCTTGGCGCTCCGGATGACCTGGTCGACCAGGCCGTAGTCGAGAGCTTCGGAGGCGGTGAACCAGCGGTCGCGGTCAGCGTCCGTGGTGACCTGCTCGACGCTCTGGCCGGTGTGCTCGCTGATCAGATCGAGCAGCACCTTCTTGATGTGCAGCGACTGCTGGGCCTGGATCTTGATGTCGGAAGCCGAGCCACCCATGCCCGAGGAGGGCTGGTGCATCATGATCCGCGCGTGCGGCAGCGCGTAGCGCTTGCCCTTCGCGCCGGCGCACAGCAGGAACTGGCCCATCGAGGCCGCCAGACCCATACCGACGGTCGCCACGTCGTTGGGGATGTAGTGCATCGTGTCGTAGATGGCCATACCGGCATCCACCGAGCCACCGGGCGAGTTGATGTGAAGGAAGATGTCGGCCTCGGGGTCCTCCGCGGAGAGCAGCAGGAGCTGCGCGCAGATCGCGTTGGCGTTCTGGTCGCGGACCTCGGAGCCGAGGAAGACGATGCGCTCCCGCAGCAGTCGGTTGTAGATGTTGTCGTCGAGAAGGCTCAGACCGCCGCCGTTGCCGCCCAGGCTCGGGGAGAGCCCTGGGGCACCGGCATGAGCGTCAGCCGCGCTGGAGTCGATGTTCACAGGATCGACACTAGCCGCCACATCCAGTTGTTCCACGGCTGGTGTGCCATTGTTCGCCGACGGCAGAACTATTGGCGATCGCGTCGCAATCCGCGCGGCGCCGCGATCCCCACGGCTACGCCAGCCAGCGCAGCAGGGCGTCGTGGACAGCCGGATGGTTCGACAGCGGCGTCTCGGCAGTCGAGAGCGTGAAGCGCTCCGCCGTCGGGAACAGGTCGCGCACCCGGCGCGACCGCAGCGGCGTCTTGTGCCGCCACCACAGCATCTCCCCGAAGAGTCGCCCGACCCGGTTGGGGCGCGAGGTCGCCTTGTCGGTGACCAGCAGATAGTCGACATCCGGCCGCGGCGGGAGCATCGCCTCGTCGGCCCCGACGACCGCGATCCCGGCGAGGTGCTCGTCGAGCTGCTTGCCGACGCCACCCGAGATCGGGGCCGAGGTGACCGCGTAGGGCGTCGTGCCGAGGGCGATCAGCTCGGAGACGTACGTCGTCCACGGCCGCGACCCGGCGGTGGCCACGCCGAGCGCGTTGCGGGCGATCAGACCACCACCGGCGTAGCCGACCAGGACGATGCGCGGCTCCGCCGCGATGGCGTCGACGCACTCCTGGATCCGGCTGCTGAGCGCCACCGCGGCGGGGACCGACTTGCTGCCGGCCGACACGTGCATGTTCAGGGGCATCCATCCGAGAAGCTCGGCGAGCCGGTCGGCGTACGTCGCCCCGGTCGCCTGCGAGCCTTCGTCCCAGACGGTCTCGTCCTTGCCCGCCGGCGGGATCAGGACCAGGATCCGAGGGCTCGTCCCGACCTGGCGCTGGGCGGCGGCCCACTCCTTCGGGCTGACCATGCGGCCCTGGTGCCGGACCGCGACGGCGGGTCCGGAGTCGGTGTTGACGACACCGCGGATGATCGGGGTCGCGAGCGCGAACGGGGCCGCGAACGGCCGCCGCGCGAAGGCCGTGATGCGCCAGGCGAGCTTCGCCAGACCGACGAGGCCGGCCACCTTGCCCTGACCGCGGTCGAGCAGCTCCTCGGCGTCGGGGTCCACCGGAGCGTCCTCGACGTTGAGGACAACGGCGCGGACGGTCTCAGGGCTGGAGGTCACGCTGGCAGCGTAGGGCCTACGCTGGGCCGACAGGATCACCTGTGCCCACTGTCCGGCCCGTCTGTGTCTCAGATCACACCGGCGCGACCACGTTCAGTACGTTTGCGTTCACTCACGCGTCTGGTGTCTGTGATGCTGTTGTTACTGGTGTTGCGTGACGACAGCGGTCTCCGCGGGTTACCGTCGTATGCGGAAGGGGGTGTCCGTGCGTGAGCGACGAGAAAGAATCACACTGCCAGTCGTGCGGCGATGATCTGCTGCCCGGGGCCATCTACTGCATCGGCTGCGGAACCCCGCTCCTGGCTCCCCCGGAGCAGCACCGTCCACTCTTCGTCGACGAGCTCGGCGACGATGCGACCACGGGTCGCAGCACCCGCGGATACTTCTTCGACGACGCCGCCTCGCCACCCCCGGCCCCACGGAAGGGCCGCACCGCGCCGATCCTGGTGATGATCGTGGTTCTGGTGCTCGTCGCCGGCGTGCTCGGGTTCATCTTCGGCAAGGACGGGACCGGTCCCGTGCAGTCCGAGGCGGAGCCTGAGCCTTCGACCAGCCCGACGGGCGAGCCGTCGAGCGTGCCGTCCGTGGACCCGAACGCCCCGCCGGAGCACCAACTGCTCCGCATCTCCCGCCTCGACACCGAAGCGGCAACCAAGCTCATCGGCACCTGGATCCCACAGCTCGCGGCGGTCGGTGCCGGGGACGGCGGCGACGCCGACTGGCACCAGGCGCTGAGCCGCTACCAGAAGATCAAGACCGCCCACCCCGAGGCGCTGCTCCTCGACACCGGTGAGTGGCCGAGCTCGTACGTGAAGCCGGGGATGTACGCCGTCGTGGTGCCCCGTCCGAGCGACACTTCCACGCCCGCGCTGGAGTGGTGCGTCGAGCAGGGACTGTCGAAGACCGACTGTGCGGCCAAGCACCTGGAGGTCTCAGGCGACCCGACGGACAACTTCGACGCCCAGTAGCGCCGACTCACCCGAAAACGACAGCGCCCCTGCCGCGAGGCAGGGGCGCTGTGACGTACGTCTGAGGGTGATCAGGCGTCGGCCTTCTCGGTGTCCTCGGGGGCGTCGGCCTCAGCCTCGGCCTCGGGCTCGGGCTCGTCCTCGCCGATGGTGCCGTCGGGGCGGAGGTTCTTCAGCTCGACGTGGTTGCCGGACTCGTCGGTGACCTTGGCGGCCTCGACGAGCTGGGCGAGCGCCTTGCCGCGCAGGATCTCCTGGACCAGCTCGGGCACGTGGTTGTGCTCGAGCATGTGGTTGACGAACTCCTGCGGGTCCTGACCGGACTGCTGCGCGCGGCGCATCATGTGCTCGGTCAGCTCCTGCTGCTCGACCCCGATCTCCTTCTCCTTGGCGATCTGGTCGAGGATCAGCTGGGCGGCGACGGCGTCACGAACGCGGCGCTCCAGGTCGGCCTCGAACTCCTCGATCGTCTGCTCCTCGTCCTCGAGGTACTTCTCGAAGGTGAGGCCGGCGAAGCCGAGCTGCTGCTCGATGCCCTCGCGGCGCGCGTTGAGCTCGTCGGTGACGATGCTCTCCGGCAGCGGGATCTCGATCTGCTCCAGGAGCGCCTCGAGGACGGCGTCACGGGCGGCGGCGGCCTGCTCGAGGCGCTTGCCGTTGCCGAGGCGGCCGCGGACGTCCTCCTCGAGCTCCTTGACGGTGTCGAACTCGCTGGCGAGCTGGGCGAAGTCGTCGTCGTACGCCGGGAGCTCCTGCTCCTGCACCTGGTTGACGGTGACGTTGACGTCGACCTCCTGGCCGATCAGCTCACCGCCCACGAGGGTGCTCTTGAAGTCCTTGGACTCGCCGGCGGACAGACCGACGATGGCCTCGTCCAGGCCGTCGAGCATGCCGCCCTTGCCGACCTGGTAGCTCATCCCGACGGCCTCGGCGCCCTCGACGTCCTCGCCGTCCTTGGTCGCCTTCAGGTCGATGACCACGAAGTCGCCGTCGGCGGCGGCGCGCTCGACGTCCTTGAGGGTGCCGAAGCGCTCGCGCATCGCCTGGATCTGCTCCTCGACGTCAGCGTCGGTGAGCTCGATGTCCTCGACCTTGGCCTCGATGCCCTCGTAGTCGGGCAGCGTGATCTCGGGCTTGATGTCGACCTCGGCGGTGAACTCCAGCGTCTCGTTGTCCTCGAGCTTGGTGACCTCGATCTCGGGCTGCGCGAGCGGCTCGAGCGAGTTCTCCTGGAGAGCGTCGAAGTACATCTGCGGGAGGACGTTGTTGACCGCCTCGGAGAGCACCGCACCGCGGCCGACCTGCTTGTCGATCACCTGGGGCGGGACCTTGCCCCGGCGGAAGCCGGGGACGTTGATCTGCTTGGCGATCTGCTTGTACGCCGCGTCGAGGCTCGGCTTGAGCTCCTCGAAGGGCACCTCGACGGTCAGCTTGGCCCGGGTCGGGCTCAACGTCTCGACGGCGCTCTTCACAGGGTGTCTCCTGTCGTTTGTTTCTGAGAATGATGTCGCGTGCAGGGCAATGAAATGTCGGGGCGACAGGACTCGAACCTGCGGTCTCCTGCTCCCAAAGCAGGCGCGCTAGCCACTACGCTACGCCCCGTCAAGGGCCCCTCCCCAATCAGCGGGAATGGCACTTGGAGCGGATGACGGGAATCGAACCCGCGTAATCAGTTTGGAAGACTGAGGCTCTACCATTGAGCTACATCCGCGCACGCGAGAGCCAGCGCCCTCGTGCGACCTGCGAAATCCTGCCATAGATCTGGCTCACACCTGTAACCGGCTCCCCTACCGGCCGGTTCGCAGGCTCGGTTCGGTCACCTGCGCCCGACCGCGACGAGCGCGCGATCGTCGGAGCTGGCGCTCAGTCCCTCGAGCAGGCGGCGTGCTCCCCCGCCTCTGCCGGTGACCGCGAGATGGTCGGCGGTGGCGACCAGGTTGCCGATGCCGCTCTCGAGGTCGACACCCCGCGCCTCCACGACGCCGTCGGTGTAGAGCATCACCATGTCGCCCACTCCGAGCACTCCCTCGCAGGCGTCGAACTCGACGTCGTCGATGAGCCCCAGCACCGGGCCGGTGCTCTCGGCCTCCTCCCAGCGGCCGGTGGCGGCGCGGCGTAGAAGGGCGGGCGGGTGGCCGGCCGAGCGGATCTCGTACGCACCGTTGGTCAGGTCGATCGAGAGGTAGACCGCGGTCGCGAAGCCTTCCTGCCAGTCCAGGCGGAGCAGGTAACGGTTGGCGGCCGGTAGGAACTCGCTCGGCGGGAGTGCGCCGAGGAGGCCACCGAACGCGCCGGAGAGCTGGAGGGCCCGGGTCCCGGCGCGCACGCCCTTTCCGGAGACGTCGACAACTACGACCTCGAGCCGGTTGTCCACCCGCACGGCGACCACCAGGTCGCCGGCGAACTGGGTGCCACCGGCCGGCAGGACCGCCGAGTCGGCGAGCCATCCGGGAGGCATCGGCGGGATCGCACCTTGGTCGAGCTTGCGGGTCAGGTCGCGAAGCATCACCTCGTTGCTCAGCCCGCCCACCCCGAGGTCGGTGCGGCGCTCCCCGACGAACAGCAATATGAAGCCGAGCATGAAGTGGACACCGATGGCGACGGCGTCCCTGTCGGAGAGGGTCAGGCGGCTGGCAGCGACCACGATCATGACCATCACGAAGACCACGAACCAGCTCAACGTACGCGGTCCGAGCAGTACCCCGCCGAGCAGCAGCGGCACGGTGAGGACCGCCACCGGGACGACCTGCAGCCAGCCCGTCTGAGCCGCGGCGAGGGCCGTCAGGACGATGGTGAGCAGCCCGAGCCACAGCACCGCTCGCAGCTCCGGGTCACGGAATCTGCGGCGGATCGCGTTGCTCCGCAGGCGGTCTGCGAAGGCATGGCTCGACATGGCCTCACTCTAGGTCTCGAGGTGGGGGCTGCGTGGTCGTTCTCGCAGGCCGGAGAGTAGTGCGGGCTACTTCTTTACGGTCGTCCGGGGCCGGTACGTGCGCTGGCACTTCGGGCACCAGAACAGGTTGCGCTGCTGCAGCTCGGTGGTGCGTACGCTCGTGCCGCAGACCAGGCAGGGCTGGCCGTGGCGGCGGTAGACGTAGACCTCGCCACCGTGGTCGTCCTTGCGGGGTGGACGGCCCATCGCCTCGGGGGTGTGCTCGTCGCGGACGGTGTCGATGCGGTTCCTCTGGACGCCGAGCTTCATGAGCTCGACCAGGTCGTCCCAGATGGCGTCCCACTGCTGCCGGCGCAGGGTGTTGCCGGGGCGCATCGGGTCGATCCGGTGCCGGAAGAGCACCTCGGCCCGATAGACGTTGCCCACCCCGGCCAGGACGGACTGGTCCATGAGCAGCGCGCCGATGGTCGTACGGCTCCGGCTGATCCGCAGCCACGCCCGACCCGGGTCGGCGTCGTCGCGCAACGGGTCCGGCCCGAGCTTCGCGACGACGGCGTCACGCTGGGCCGCGGTGACGAGGTTGCACGTGTTGGCGCCGCGCAGGTCCGCGTACGTCCCATCCTCGGTGGTCGAGCATGTCGAGACCAGGCGAAGTCGGACCTGGCCGATCGGGAGCGGCGGCTCGCCTGCGTGCGGCTTCAGGTCGAGCTTGCCGTAGAGGCCGAGGTGGATGTGGACGTACTGCTCCCCCGGGAACTCGAGGAAGAGCTGCTTGCCCCACGCCTCGGCGCCGGTGAAGACCTGGCCGTCGAGCAGCGCGGCAGAGTCGGCGAACCGGCCCTGCGGGCTGCTGACCCGGACCTGCTGGCCGGCGAAGGCATCGCTCAGATCGAGCGCGAGGCGGTGGAGGGTGTGCCCCTCGGGCATCCCCGGATCAGTCCTGGTCCTCGGCGGGCCCCAGGCCCTTGGCCGAGTCGGGAAGCGGCGGACGTACGCCGTCGGCATCGTAGGCGTGGAGCTGGTCGATGCGGCGTACGTGCCGCTCCTCCTCGCTGAACGGCTCGGCCAGGAAGATCTCGACGAACTTCGTCATGTCCTCGAGGCTGTGCATCCGGCCGCCCACCGCGACCACCTGGGCATTGTTGTGGTCACGGGCGAGCTTGGCGGTCTCCTCGCTCCACGCGAGCGCGCAGCGGATGCCGGTCACCTTGTTGGCCGCCATCTGCTCACCGTTGCCCGACCCCCCGATCACGACCCCGAGGCTGTCCAGCCCCTGTTCACGATCCCGGGCCACCCCCTCGGCCGCCCGGATACAGAAGACCGGGTAGTCGTCGAGTGCGTCGTAGACGAACGGGCCATGGTCGACAGGCTCGTAGCCGAGCTCCGTCAGACGGTTGATCAGGTGGGACTTCAGTTCGAGACCGGCGTGGTCACAGCCGATGTGGACGCGCATGCCGCCCATCCTCTCTTACCGCTGCAGGATCTTCGGATTTGGTGGTTGGTGTTGCTTGTTGGGCTGGGGCCGCCGACCCTTTCGGGGAGGGTGTTCTCGACGGCTCCCGGAGTAAAGGACGGCCTTCGGCCGCCGGCTTCGCCGGTCGCCTGCGGCGATCCTTGACACCGGGCTCCGTCGAGAATTTTGGCTGTATATCGGGTCGGCGGCGGGGTTTGGCGCGGAGTCCTAGGGTTGCGCACGGGCTTGGGATCTCGGGCCGGCCGCTCCCGGCTGCGGAGGCTTCTGCTCGTGCTTTTACAAGACGATGACACCTTGTGAACGCTTCACAAGCAGACGCACGAGTGAGCGGTCGTGCTGGAGCCCGCTCAGGTGCGCCGGGTGAACCGGATCCGCCCACTCGGTAGCCGCTCGTAGCCGTAGTTGGCGTCGTGGATCCGGCGATGATCGCTCGCGCAGAGCAAGACCATGTTGGCCAGGTTGGTGAGGCCGCCTTCGGACCAGGGTTTGAGGTGATGGGCCTCGGTCCACGCTGCTGGGGCGTCGCAGTCTTCGGCTTGGCAACACTTGTCTCGTAGTCGAAGCGCACGGTGTTGGATCGGGTACGCCAACCGGGCGGTTCGGCCGAAGTCGAGGATCTCGGAGTCGGTGCCCAACACGACCGGGACGAGGTCGGCGTTGCAGGCCATCCGTCGGGCCTCGGCGGCGCTGATCTGCTCGCCGTCGAAGCCGAGGGCTGCGGTGCCGAGGTCGTTGCGGAGGTCCTCGACGTTCATGGTGATGAACATCGTGGTGCCGTGACCACCGTGCCTGGGGAGCTGGTCGACGTCGTAGGTCTCGACCACGCGGGCAAAGGCCTGGCCCAGCAGCCGGTCGTAGGGCGCTTTGCGGCCCTTGTCCTCGGCCGAGAGCTTCCGGGGCTGGGCCAGGGAGTCCAGCTGGGTCCGGAGTCGCATCCCGACGGCGCGGGAGACTCTGGCGTGGATGTCGATGGTGCCGTCGCCGTTGTCACGGGAGGAGAAGAACGTACGCCGCTGGGCGTGCTCCTCCTCGCGCTGGAGGGTCTTGGCTTCAGCGGCCTCGAACCGCTCGGGGTCGATCTCGGCCAGGATCCGTCGGCCGACGATCTTCAGCTCGTTCGCGGTCAACTGGCTGGCGTAGTCGACCAGGAGCTTCTCGGCGAGGATCAGGTCTTCGCCGCTGGCAGCGGGGTCGGTCTCGACGGCGTCGAGGGCCTGGGTGATCACCCGTGCTTTGTCCTGCGACACAACACCTTCAGCGAGGCCGGCGGCGACGAGGTCGTACTTGGTCACCGCCGCCGCGAGTTTCACCTGGGCACGCCCGACCGCCTTGTCCACGAGAAGCTCGGTCCGCATCCACCCGGAGGCATCCTTGGCGCCGGTCTCCTCGGCGATATCGCCGGCCGTGGCCAGCACCCGCAGTCTCAACGCGGCCTGCTGAGCTTGGAGCTTCTCCAGCCGCTCGAGGAGGTCTTTCTTCTGCCCGGTCCGCCAGTAGGCGGGATCGGTCGCGAGCAGGTCTTGAAGGGCGGTCTCGATGGCCTTCAAGGCAGCGTCGATCGCATCACCGGGGTTGGTGCCCCAGCGGTCGATCGAGCGGCCGAGACTCATCGCCGTCCTCCCCTTCAGAGGTGTGCTGTGATGGTCTGATTCTACGCCTCCAGTCGTGCTACGGCCATCTATTTTCCCAG
>NZ_JBEXRR010000044.1:0-52017 GCF_040613175.1 Nocardioides sp. NPDC006303 | reverse complement strand
GTGGGGCGCCCGGTTGGGCGTGACGCTTCGGGACGGGCAGTTCGCCGAGAACCTCACCACCGAGGGGAACGACATCAACGCGGCCCTGGTGGGGGCGAAACTGGAGTTTCGTCGCCCACAACAACCGATTCGGCGCGCCAAAGGTGCGGATTCGGCGCGGGGTGATCAGCCGACGGTGATCGTCTCGAACTCGACAGGGGTCTTCGGGGCGCCGGTGCCGTCGGGGCCGGCCTCGCCCACACCGGCCTCGCCGACCTCCTGCAGGGTCTTGATGGCGGCCTCGTCGAGGGTGCCGAAGACGGTGTAGGCGGGCGGGAGCTGGGTGTCGCCGAAGACCATGAAGAACTGGCTGCCGCCGGAGTTGGGCTGGCCGGTGTTGGCCATCGCGAGGGTGCCGGCGGGGAAGGTGTCGCTGTCCTCGAACTCGTCGGGGATCGTGTAGCCCGGACCACCGGTGCCCTGGCCGGTCGGGTCGCCGCATTGCAGCAGCTCGAAGCCGGGGTTGGCGCCGAGACGGTGGCAGCTGGTGCCGTCGTAGTAGTCCTGCGAGGCCAGCGAGAGGAACGAGTTGACCGTGCAGGGCGCCTTGTCGGCGTCGAGCGTGATCGCGAGCGGGCCGACGGAGGTGTTGATGGTGGCGGGGACCTTGCCGGTGTACTGCGCGGTCTTCTCCGGCTGGTCCACCTCCTTGGAGGCGCCCATCGGGTCCTCGGTGTAGTCGCAGCTCGTCGAGCCGGGCTTTACGATCGACTTCCAGTCGCTGGACTCGCTCGACTTCGGGCCCTTGCTCTCCGTGGCCTCGCCGGAACCGGACCCGCCGTCGTCGGAACCACAGGCGGAGAGCGTCAGGAGCAGGGCAGCGGCGGCAACGGCCGGGAGCGCACGAGAAGGCATGCCCAGATGCTAGGGGAGCGGTCCGAACGATCCCGCGACGGACCCCGAGTGGCGATGCCGACGGCACCTTCCGCCAGCGTTGGGGCCACGCACTATCGCACACGCTCGTTGTCCGCCGCGATACTGCACCAGCCCCACCGCACCCAACCGCCACGACGGGGGAGGGGCTCGGATAGCCTCCAGTCGTGCCTGTGCTTTCCCTGCGTTTCGAGCTCGACGACCTGACCCGGCCCGAGGTGATCCGGCTCCTGGAGGACCACCTCGAGGACATGTACTCGGTGACGCCGGCGGAGTCGGTGCACGCGCTCGACCTCGAGGCGCTGAAGGTGCCCGAGATCGCGTTCTGGTCGGCCTGGGAAGAGACCGAGCTCGTCGGCTGCGGCGCGCTGAAGGCGCTCGGCGAGGGTGACTACGAGCTCAAGTCGATGCGCACCACGGCCGCCGCCCGCGGCCGCGGCGTCGCGACCGCGATGCTGCGCCACCTGCTGGCCGAGGCCAGGTCAGGCGGCGGTCGCCGGGTGCTTCTGGAGACCGGGACCGAAGGCTTCTACGAGCCTGCCCGGCGCCTCTACGCGGGCAACGGCTTCACCGAGTGCCCGCCCTTCGGCAGCTACGTGCTCGATCCCAGCTCGGTCTTCTTCGAGCTCTCGCTGTAGTCGTCGACCGGCGGAGCGGCCCGCCGGAACAGCAGGTCGTCGAGAGCGAGCTTGGTGCGGCGTACGACGATCAGGTAGACCGCGATCGCGAGCCAGCCGAGGTCGCGGAGGGTGTCGGCGAGATAGGCGGGGTCGGCCGAGGCGCCGCCGCCCCCGAAGCAGCCGCAGTCGATGTTGAGCCCGCGCGCCCAGGCCGAGGTGATCCCGACGAGGAACGAGCACAGGCCGAGCGCCGTCGCCACCGCCGCCGTACGGGTGAACAACCCGAGGATCAGCAGCGCGCCGAGGACGATCTCGGCGATCGGCATGGCGATCGCGTACGCAGGGGCCAGCTGCCACGGCAGCAGCTGGTAGCCGCGTACCGCCTGCTCGGTGATCGCCGGCTCGGGCAGCTTGGCCAGGCCGGCCGCGAGGAACACGAAGCCGAGATAGAGGCGGCCGGCGAGGCCGATCCAGCCCAACAGGTCAGCGCGGGTCCTCATGAGAGCACCACCCAGGAGGTGCGCAGGACACCGAAGACGACGAACGCCGCCACGACCGCGTAGCCGGCCCACAGCAACGGCGCCGGCGAGACCTCGTCCCTGATCTCACGCCGCACGAACCACACCCCGAGCGCCAGCACGGCCACGGAGACCGCGACCAGCCCGACGACGTACCACACCTCGTTCACATCGCCAGCGTGCCACAGCCGAGGCCCGCAACCACCGCCAGGACGCCCGCCTTCAGCGCATCTTCAGGCTGCGGGCCGCCTTCTCAGGAAACACGTCAGGGTTGCAGCCACCACGGGCTGGTGTACGCGATGCCCAGGTCGTTGCAGGAATGACCGTCCGGCCCCGGCGTCGCGTTGGGCTGGGTCGGGTCGCTGACCCGCAGCAGCACCCAGTCGCCGTCAGCGACCGAGACCGGCACGGTGACCGCGACCGGCTCGCCCACGCGGAACGCCACGATGTCGGCCACTACGGGCACCGACGGACCCGGACGCAGCACCTGCAGATGGAGCTCCCGACCGACCCACTCCTCGTCGCGGGCCAGGTCGAGCGTGAACCGCATGTCGCCGCCACGGCCGGGGACCACCGAGCCCATCCGATGCTCGACGCCGTCCAGCGTGGCCACGGCGTCGACCCGGAGTCCAGAGGTGCGCGTGGCGAAGAACCGCCGCGCCCGCATGGCCTCGAAGACGCCGGCGCGATCGTGGGAGGCGACCCACAGCCCGGTGCGCCCCTTGCCCTCCGGGTGGCCCCAGTCGGTCCCGTGCTCGTCGGTGACCCCGCTGACCCCGGTGCGCCAGCCGGCATTGAGGCACTGGCACAGGGGAGAGGTCTTGCCGTCGGCAAAGCCTTCGAAGAGATAGTCGTCCCCACGGTTGAACATCTCCAGCGACACCATCCGCTCCCGCGCCCGCGGGTCGTAGCGGAACTCCTGGAACCGGAACGGCTCGCGCCCGGGATGGTTGAACCCGGCGATCCCGTCAGAACCGCCGTCGATCAGCGGGGTGGAAGGCGAGCGCATCAGCCAGTCGAAGAACGGCCGCATCGCGCCGACGTCGACGATGTCGGTGAAGTGCTCGCTTCCCCACACGTTGATATGACCCAACAACGGCTCCGACCACTCGAAGCCTCGGATCGCGGTGAAGGTGCCGTCGGCGTTGGCCGCATCGGCCAGTTCGCGGGTCCGGGCCCAGTCCGAGCGGGTGATGCCGCCGATCTGCTTGTACGCCGCCGGCAGCAGCCCCGCGAGCGCGTCGCCGAGGATGTGGTCCGAGACCGTGGCATGGTCGGTGAGCGCCGCGACGTCCAGCCCGGCGCTCCGCATGGAGTCGAAGGCGAGATCGGGGTCGCCGGAGCCGTCCGACATCAGCGTGTGGTTGTGCAGGTCGGCATGGACCAGCGTGGTCCCGGACGAGAGCCGCGACAGCCGGCTCGCCCCCACCCCGGCCCGAGCGGTCGCCGAGGCCGCCGCACCCGTGAACGACGAGGACATCGACGCCAGCAGGAGCCCCGCTCCCGCCGCCCCCAGCGCCGTACGCCGCGTGAGCGGCCCGCTCATCGACCGAAGAGTCCCGTGCTGCTGTCCGTGTCCGAGGCACATGGCCCCTATTTCACGCAGATCCCGGCGGCGTACGCGAGGCTTTCAGATCACAGGTCGGTGAAGTCGGCGTAGAGACAGGCGTGGTCGGAGGCCGCGTGCTGCTCCGCGGTCAGCGTCGGGAACAGGTCCCAGGGATCCTTGGTCCGCGGCCCGTGCCACACGCCCTTGCGGAAGACGCCGCCGCCGGTCTGCTTCGCGCGCAGCGCTGGGGAGAGGAGCAGATAGTCGATCTTGGCGTCCTCGTTGCCGGAACCGTACGTTCCGCGGCGATGGTTCCAGTCCCAGTGCTCGTGCTCGCTGGCGTCAGCGAGCCCCTCGACGGACATCAGCGGCTTCAGCGACTCGCTGGCGGGGGAGTCGTTGAGGTCGCCGGCTACGCAGACGTGCTCGATCCCCTCCTCGAGCAGGCCCCGGTAGATCTCCGCGACCCGCTTCGCCTGCCGGCCGCGCCGCTTGGCGCCGAGCGGGTCGCCCTTCTCCGAGTAGCCCTTCGACTTGAAGTGGTTGGCGAGGACCACGATCCGCGCGCCGCTGGGAGCGTCGAGGTGGTACTCGCAGCAGTCGCGGGAGAAGATCACGCCCTCCTCGTCGCGGTCGAAGATGTGGGTGCGCAGCTGCACCAGGCGGTAGCCGTCGCCGACCATCACGCCGACGTCGATGCCGCGCTCGTCGTTGCCCTCCACGACCATCACCTGCTCGTACGCCTCGGCGCCGACCTCCGGCAGCAGCGTCTGGGAGAACATGTGCAGCCCCGGCCGGTCGTCGGCCTCGACGACCACGGCGACCTCGGCCCGCAGCTCGGCGAAGACGCGCGCGGTGTTCTCGGTGGCGACCTCGTCGACGGCGGTCGTCTTGAGCTCGACGAACCCGACCCAGTCGTTGCGCCCCTGCGCGACCAGCTGCACCGGCCCCGAGCGCGGGCGTTTGAGCAGCTTGCCGCGCATCTTCCGCAGCCGCGCGAACTCGCCCTCGTCGCTCTTCAGGAGCCCCAGCTTCTCGAGGTTGTCCAGGATCTCCTGCTCATCGCCCTGATAGCTGGGCTGGGCGAGGAGAGTGGAGACGCGGGCGTGAGCGGTCAGGACCGCTCGTCGCGTCGTGGCATCGGCCTCTTCGGCGTCCATCGCCTTCGGCCGGGCGAAGAGGTTCTCGACATTGAACGATGCGAGGCGCATCTCCCCAGGCTAGGCCACCCGACCCGTCACCGGGTCGCGATCGGTGAGGCAGTAGACCTGCCCGTACGGCGCGCGCATCACCGTCCACCACTCGAAGACGCCGACCGTGTCCGCGCCGAGCGCCTCGTGACGGCAGGTCTCCGAGGCACGGTTGGCGACCGCGACGTCGGGATGCGCCCCGACCTCGCCGTCCTCGTCCTCGAGCTGCTGCAGGAGGATCCGGAGCCCGCCGTGCGGATCGGGGTCGGCGAGACGTACGAACTCGGGGGTCTTGGCCTGTTCGGGCGTTCGCCCGGTGACCGCGGCCCAGAAGGCGACCTCCTGGTCCCAGCGGGAGCGAGGGATGTCGATGCACACCTGGTCGAGCACCCGTTCCGGCTCCGAGCGCGCGAAGCGCGGCTGAGTCCCCTCGCCGAGCGTGTGACAGAAGAGCATGCCGCCGGGGGAGCGCATCACCGGAACCCCGTCGTACGTCCACGCCGGACTCGCTCCGTGCGACACCGACCGCTCCACCGCGGCCCCACGATCGATGGCATCGAGATCGACGTGGATCCGTGGCTCGCCGTCGTCGAGAGCCTGCATCTTCAGCCAGGAATCGCCCGTCTGCGGCACAAGGGTGACGAACTGGCCGTCCTCGCCCCTTGGCGGCGAGATCGCCCATCCGGTCGCCGCCGACCAGAATCCGACCGCCTCCTCCCATCGTTCCCGCGGGATGTCGAGGAAGAGGTGGAACCAGGCAGGTGCGCCGGTGGAGCTCATGTCCGCGACCCTACGCGTGCGACAAGGTGGATGTGGCCGAAAACGACGTACGCCGGGGCGCACCGCGACTGCGGCACACCCCGGCGTAGCACGGGATCAACCCTGCAGAGAGATCCCGAACTGCACGTTGCCGGAGTCGTCCATCCCGGCGTCGAGGACCTTGTCGTCGAGCTCGGCGGCAGCGCCCTGGTCAAGGAAGACCCGCGCACCCTCCTGCTCGATGACCTGGTCCTCCGCCTCGGCGGTCGGGACGAGAGCGGCGCTCAATGCGCCGTCCGGTTCTGCGTTGGAGGCGAGCCGGAGGCCGGCGCCCTGAGCCTGCTCGGAGATGGAGCGGACGATGGTGGTGGCGTTCTCGGTCAGCTGAAGCATGTCGAGATCTTCCATGGTTGGGTACGGAGTACCCGCTCCACCATTCCTCACACATCGGCCTCATTCAAGCCCGGCATGCCGCGCTCAGGCGTCCCAGCCCTCCGGACGGAGCTTCTTCGGGAGCTTCGAGACGACCGTGGCGTACGACTCGTCGACCGCCTCCAGGAGCTCCTCCTCCGGGATCGCGCCACCCCAGGCGAGGTCGTTCCACCCCGAGCGGCCGATGTAGCCGGTGACGGTCACATCGTCGGGATAGCGCAGCAGCCACTCGTCGGCGATCTCCCGGGACGGCCCGCACTTCAGTCCCACTTTCGCGTCACCGAGGAAGGCGAAGATCTTGCCGCGCTCACCCGGCCCGACCTTGATCACGGGGTGCTCGTGATCCCACGGGTTGTCCGGCCAGGCCCCCGGTTTGGCGAGGCAGTAGGCCTGCAGCGACGTCACGTCCATGGCGACCATATTGCCACCGCTCGAGGAGGGTTCATTGCGTTCTCGCGGGCCTAGAATGAGTGGCAGAGACAGTCGTTGCCTCTGGCATTTGGGCTAAGGGGGTGAACAAAGAAATGTCGTCTGAAAACCTGTCTATCCAGGAACATCCCGACATCGCGGCACTCCGGGACCGGTTCGATCTGACCGGCTCCTCCGCCACCGCTCAGGTGGTCGACGGCGTCACGATGATGGCCGGTCTCTATCTGGCCATATCGCCGTGGGTCGTGGGCTTCAACACCACGGCATCACCACTGATGGTCAGCAACCTGATCATCGGCCTCGCTGTCGCTCTGCTGGCGCTCGGGTTCGCGTCGGCGTTCGGCCGCACACACGGTCTGGCCTGGACCGTCCCGCTCATGGGTGCATGGGCGATCGTCTCGCCGTGGCTCATGAACGGCGTCGACACCACCACAGGAATGATCGCCTCCAACGTGATCGTCGGAGCCGTCATCATGCTGTGCGGACTCGGTGCGTCCGGGTTCGGCACGTTGTTCAATCCGCGTAGGTGAGCGCGCGGAACCGTCACCGACCGGCCGAGCGAGGAGCGCTCGGCCGGCCCTCCGCCCGCCGGATCAGCCGATGTCGGCGCCGTAGACCTTGGTGACCGCGATCGTGATGAGAACCCGGCGGTCCGTGACCATCACCTGGCGGTACTCGTCCCAGTCGGGGTGCTCGCCGGCGCCACGCCGGTAGTAGTCGACGAGCGCGTCGACCTCTGGGCTGTCGGGGGAGTCGCCGGGCCCGGTCAGCGTGACCGTGCCCTCGGCCGTCGCCCAGGACCGCCCTCCGGGGCCGTCGACCTCGATCGCCGCGCGCGGGTCTCGGCGGAGGTTCTTGGTCTTCACCAGCCCCTCGCGGGTGGAGATCAGGATCTCGCTGCGCTCGCGGTCGTAGAACTGCCACACGGGTGAGAGCTGTGGCAGGCCGTTCGCTTTGATCGTGGCCAGGATCCCGTGACGGGTGGTAGCCAGCAGCTCGTGTACGTCGAACGTCATCGTGAAGCGCCTCCTCGTCGGGCGTCGCGCCCGTGTGGTCGTTGCCTTCTACAAGGCCACCGGACACGACTTCCTTCCCGGTTCCTAATTCAGAGGTGCACCGCGCGCAGGTCGGCTAGGTTGCCGAGGACCCGCACCGAAGGAGACCCCACATGCGTGCATTGATCGGCCGGATTCTGGTGGCGATGGGGCTGGCATCCCTGCTCCTCGTCACACCCGCCAGCCCCGCGACAGCCGCCGAGGACGACATCCTCGACCGCCTGCTCGCCATCGAGGGCGTCAGTCTGATCCAGGAGAAGCCCGTCCAGGGCTACCGCTACTTCGTCCTGAACTTCACCCAGCCGGTCGACCACCGCCGACCCGACGGTGACACCTTCCAGCAGCGGTTCACCGTGCTGCACAAGGACACCGCCCGCCCCACGGTGTTCCAGACCAGCGGCTACAACGTCTCGACCAACCCCGGCCGCAGCGAGCCGACCCGCATCATCGACGGCAACCAGGTCTCGATGGAATACCGGTTCTTCACCCCGTCGCGCCCCGCCCCGGCAGACTGGGACGACCTCGACATCTGGCAGGCGGCCAGCGACCAGCACGCCATCTTCAAGGCGCTGAAGCCGATCTACTCCGCCAACTGGCTCGCCACCGGCGGTTCCAAGGGCGGCATGACCGCGACCTACTTCGAGCGGTTCTATCCCCGTGACATGGACGGCATCGTCGCCTACGTCGCGCCGAACGACGTCGTCAACCGCGAGGACTCCGCCTACGACGAGTTCTTCGCCTCCGTCGGCACCGAGGACTGCCGCGACCGGCTCAACGGCGTCCAGCGCGAGGCGCTCGTCCGCCGCGAGGCGCTGAAGGCGACCTACGCCGACCTCGCCGAGACCGAGGGCTACACCTTCGACACCGTGGGCAGCCTGGACGCTGCGTACGAGATGGTGGTGCTCGACTACGTCTGGGCCTTCTGGCAGTACGCCGGCACCGCCGAGTGCTCGAACATCCCCGCCGACGCGCCGACCGCCAGCGACCAGGCGATCTGGGACTCGATCAACTACTACTCGGGCTTCAGCTTCTACACCGACCAGGGCCTGAGCCCCTACACGCCCTACTACTACCAGGCCGGCACCGAGCTCGGTGCGCCGACGATCGGCTTCCCGCACATCGAGGACGAGCTGATCCGCTACGGCTACCAGCCGCCGCGCAGCTTCGTCCCGCGCGAGATCGACATGCGGTTCGACCCGTCCGCGATGCGTGACGTCGACTCCTGGGTGCGCAAGCACGCCAACCAGATGCTCTTCGTCTACGGCGAGGCCGACCCGTGGGGTGCCGAGCGCTTCCGCCCGGGCATCTTCGCCAACGACTCCTACGTCTTCACCGCGCCGGGCATGAACCACGGTGCCAACGTGGCCGGCCTGGTCGCCGACGAGCGTGAGCTCGCCACCGCCCGGATCCTGGAGTGGGCCGGCGTGGCGACCGCCGCGGTCGAGGCCGACGCGTCGAAGGCGAAGCCGCTGGCCACCTACGACGCCAAGCTCGACAAGCGTGACCTGCGTCAGGAGCGGAGAATGCGGCCGTAACTGAACAATGGCCCTTGTCTTCGAGCGCGCTCGAAGACATAGCGTCTGAGGTATGGATCTTGGACTCCACTACTTCACGTTCACCCACCCCGAGTGGGAGACCACGCTGGCCGACAAGCTGACCGAGACGGCCCGCATCGCGGACGAGGGGGGCGTCGACCTGTTCACCGTCATGGACCACTGGTTCCAGATGGAGCAGGCCGGCGGCCCCTTCGAACCGATGCTCGAGGGCTACACCACGCTGGGCTACCTGGCCGGGATCACCGACAACGTACGTCTCAGCCTGCTCGTCACCGGAGTGACCTACCGCCACCCCGGGCTGCTCGCCAAGATCGTCACCACCCTGGACCGGCTCTCCGGTGGCCGCGCACTGCTGGGCATCGGGGCGGCGTGGTACGAGCGGGAGCACCAGGGGCTCGGCGTGCCGTACCCGTCGACCGCGGAGCGGTTCGAGCGCCTGGAGGAGACCCTGGAGATCTGCCGCCAGATGTGGTCGGAGAACGACGGCGCCTACGAGGGCAAGCACTACCAGCTCGCCGAGACGATCTCGCTCCCGCAGCCGGTCAACGGCACGGTCCCGGTCCTGATCGGCGGGGGAGGCGAGAAGAAGACGCTGCGCCTGGTCGCCAAGTACGGACAGGGCACCAACCTCTTCGGCGGCCCCGGCCCCGAGGCGGTCGAGTCCGTCCGGCACAAGCTCGAGGTGCTCCGCGGCCACTGCGACGACCTCGGCACCGACTACGACGCGATCGAGAAGACGATCCTCTTCCAAGGCCCCTCGGTAGAGGACCCGGACGCCTTCTTGAAGTCGATGGAGGAGTACGCCGCCCTGGGCATCACGCTCGTCGGGCTGATGCCGACTCCGTACGTCGACCCGGTGCCGTGGACCACCTCGCTCGTCGATCTGGTGCCGCGGTTGAAGGAGATCTAGGAAGCAAGGTCTCGGAGGCCGGCGCCGTACACTTGTTCTAACCACACTGCCGGCTGGACTCGTCGAGTCCGCAGGGCAGCACGAAAGGTGGGCGTCATGACGACGTCACCGACACAAGAGCTTCCGACCGCCGTTCGCGTCGGACTCCGGCTCCGCCTCGACAACAGCTTCAGCTCCGGGCCGCTCGATGGCGCGTGGTGGCCACAGTCTCGCGACCTCCAGGACGAGGCCGCCGACCTGATCGACCACTTTCCCCACCCCGTCGGCCGGATCTCGCGGCTGTTGTTCTCCCGGCCCGACTGGGACCCGGTCCCGGGAGGGCCGAGCGTCCCCGAGATCCGTGCCGCCCGCGGGACCGTGAAGATCAGCTCGTTCCCGTCCGACGACACCCACCTCATCGTGCTGTCGATGGCCACCGGCGACCGGCTGCGCCTGCTGGTGGTGCCTCACGACACCGCCCCCGAGCGCGCCGAGAAGATCATGGAACAGGCAGCCGACGACCGGAACACCTACCGCCCGGCGCAGCTGCTGGGTCTCGATGGTCCCGACCAGAGCCACATCGGCGAACAGATCTGGGACGACGACGGCGGAGTCTCCTAGGCACGGCGCAGGGTGGCGGCGATGACGCTGCGGGTCTCGGCTGGGTCGATGACATCGTCGATCTCGAACATCCGTGCGGCGTTGAGTGCGCTGGCCTGCTTGCGGTACTCCTCGGTGAGGGCGGTGACCCGCTCCTCACGCTCGGCCTCGGGCATCTCGGCGAGCTCAGCGGCCATGGAGAGGCGTACGGCACCCTCCAGACCCATTGGGCCGAGGTGGGCGTCGGGCCAGGCGACGGTGAGCAGCGGGCGGTGGGTGCTTCCACCGAGCATCGCCTGCGCGCCGAGCCCGTAGCCACGGCGCAGGATCACCCCGACCAGTGGGGTCGACAGCTGCGCGCCGGCGACGACCATCCGGGACGCATGACGGACCAGGCCGCCGCGTTCGGCCTCCGGACCGACCATGAAGCCCGGCGTGTCGACCAGCGAGACCACCGGGAGGCCCCAGCGCTCGCAGAGCGCGAGGAAGTCGGCGGCCTTGACCGAGGCGTCGCTGGTGAGCGCTCCGGCGAGGTGGGTCGACTGGTTGGCGATCACGCCGACCGCGATCCCGTCGATCCGCGCCAGCGCGGTTACCAGCTCGGGTGCGTACGCCGCGCGGAGCCAGGTGACCGAGTCGATGTCGGCGAGGGCCTCGACGACCGGACGTACGTCGAAGGCCTCGCGGTCGTTGTGGGGGAGGAGCGTCCGCAGATCGGTCTGGTCACCGGCCTCGCCGCCGTCGGCGGCCGGCTCGAGGTAGGAGAGGATGCTGCGTACGGCCTCGACGGCTGCCGCCTCGTCCTCGACGAGCAGGTCGATGACGCCGTTGGCGGTCTGGTCCTTGACCGGCCCGATCTCCTCGGGTGCGAAGCTGCCGAGCCCGCCGCCGGCGATCATCGCCGGCCCCGCCATGCCGAGGTTGGCGTCCGGGGTGGCGATGCGGAGGTCGGCGCAGCCTGCCAGGACCGCGTTGCCGGCGAAGCACCGTCCGGAGACGACGGCGATCCGCGGTACGACGCCCTCGAGCTCACCCCAGAGCGCGAACGAGCCGACGTCGAGCGCGGAGACCAGCGGGATGTCGGTGTCACCGGGGCGTCCGCCGCCGCCCTCGGTGAAGAAGACTGCCGGCAGCCGCATCCGCCCGATGACCTCGATCAGCCGGTCGGACTTGCGGTGCCCGCGCATGCCTTGGGTGCCGGCCATCACCAGGTAGTCGTAGGAGAGCACCGCGCACGGCTTCCCGGCGACGGTCGCGGTCCCGCCGACGATCCCGTCAGCGGGCGTCTCGACGACGAGCTCGGCCAGGTCACGGCGGCGTTCCTGGGCCGCGGTGATGAACCTCCCGTACTCGACGAACGAGCCCGGATCGACCAGATCGGCGATGTTCTCCCGAGCCGTACGCCGCCCCTTGGCGTGCCACCGGGCGACCTTGTCGGAGCGCGCCGCGTCCGTCGTCAGGAAGCGGCGGGCGTGCAGCTCGGTCAGTCCCGTGGCAGGCGTGTCGTCGGTCACGGGCACATGGTGCCATGGGCCAGATGTCGGCTTCCTTGAAAGCGCTCGATGCGCGGAGTAAGAATGATTACATGCTTACAACTGAGTTGCGCGGGTGGTTCAGCGGACGACTGCCCGATGGTGTGTACGACGAGATCGTCGATGTGGGGGTCGACCGCGAGGAGATCACCGTCGTCGGGCGGATCAAGGAGCCGAAGACGGCCGAGGGCGCTTCGGACGAAGAGCGAGCTGCTGCCAACGAGGGGCGGGCGAGCGAGTTTCGCGAGCGCACCCGCGAGGACCGGATGGCCGTCGCGCGGCAGGCCGAACGCAAGTTCGACCGGAAGGTGTCGTGGGCAGTCGAGATCGGGGGAGAGCGGCACCTCTTCACCAATGTCTCGGCGCCGGTCATGACCCGACTGCGTCAGCCCGAGCGCGCCGTCCTCGACCTGTTGGTCTCGGGCGGCGTCGCCCGGAGCCGCAGCGATGCGCTCGGCTGGTGCGTCAAGCTCGTCCAGCAGCACTCGAGCGAGTGGCTCGAGGAGCTCCAGCAGTCGCTGGTCAACGTCGAGCGAGTACGCGCCAACGGTCCCGACAAGGACTGAGGCGCGTCGCGAAGCGGCTCGTCAGTCGACCGGCTTGCCGCAGGAGAAGGTGCCCGGGACGGTGATGGTCGCCAGGCTGTCCTCGTCGGTGACCGAGATGCTCGACCACGTCGACACCGTGTGCACCGCCTTCTGGCCGTTGGGGCAGTCGAGAACGGTGCTGGGCGCGGGTGCGGTCACCGTCAACGAGCCGGTCACATTGCCGTTCTTGGCAGCCTTGAACTCGCCGGACTTCGAGTAGTCGCCGCTGATCACGGTCTTTTTCGGGTCATCCGGGTTGTGGCCACCGCGGTTGACGCACTGATAGGTCGCGTCGAGGTGAGCGGTCACGATGATCGTCTCAACCGAACCGCTCTCGAGGCCCGCCTCCTTGAACGCGACGGTGACGGAGGACAGGTCGGCGTCGGTCACCCTGGTCAAGTTCTTGACGAAGTGCGGGCTGCCGCTCGCGAGGGCCGGTGCGGCGGCCAAGGCCGTCGCACATGCGGTGGCGGCGATCGCGGTGAAGATGCTCTGGATGCGCATGCTCATGTTCCCCCAAAATGAAGTGTCCTGGGTGCAGTTACCCGGACGCTGTGGAGTGTGACACGGAGATTCGCCGCGCATCCATAGCCCTTTCGGCTTATTCGGGCGATATCTAGTGCGAACGCGCGCAAACACATCGACCTGGCCCGTCGGCCATCAAACGACGGTGACACCCGTCAGTGCCCAGCCGATCATCGCGAAGACACCGCCGAACAGCGTGAACGGGATCGCCATCGCGACCATGCAGCCGATGGGTGCGCCTTCGGATGCAACCATCGAGCGACTCGGGTCCAGTGGGTCGATGACGATCGCCAGGGGGAGTGCTGACCCGTCGACCGCGAACCGCTGGTTGTCCAGGGCGCCCTCGCCGGCGTACTCCTCGCCGTTGGGGCCTCGGTACTCGTAGTGGGCGATCAGCTTGGTCCGTGAGCCGCGCTGCCCGCTGCTCACCCTGCGGGTCTCGAACTCACGGATCGTCGCCGTCGCCGGCGTCCAGGTTCTGAGCCGCTGGCGCTGGATCACGCCAAAGACGACGAACGAGATCCCGAAAGCGGCAAAGACCAGGCCGAAGAGGAAGAACGCCCAACCGATCACCATGGTCGTCATGGAACCACGCACGACAGGCCAGAGGAGTGCAACGGCTCGCGGGAGGTCCTAGTGGGAACGGGCAGCTTTTCGCTCGGCGCGCTGCTGGACCAGCTCCTCGACCTGGGTCGGAAGCGTGGTCTCGAAGTCGATCAGCTTCGCCCATGTCGGGGTGACGACGATCCGGACCATGCGGTCGTACAGCGAGCGGACCTCGGCCTCCCAGGCGACCCGCTGCTCGGCCGACATCTCGTAGGAGCCGTTCATCTGGAGGTACTCCCACGGGATCCCCTCGACGTAGTCGAGCTCGACCGTGCCGCGGATGAACAGGATCTTGGGCGGGTGCACCTCGGTGTCGATGGTCAGCGCCACCACCGGGTTGTGGCGCAGCGAGATGAGCTTGGGGGAGTTGGGCGTGGTGCACATGACGACCTCTGAGCCGTTCCAGGTGAACCCGATCGGGACGTTCCTCGGGGTGCCGTCCTTGGCGACGTACGCCAGTCGGGTCAGGTCACGCGCCAGGAGCTCCTGGCTCAGCGGACGGCTGAGGACCTCGTCGATCTCGCCGGGCTGCATGGTGTTCGACATCTGCGTCTCCTCGGATGTGGCGACCTTCGCTGGTCGCATTCACTCCATGAACGGAGACGTTGGCGTCGTCTCTACATCCGGCGCGGGAGATCACCAGCGGTCGGACAAGATGGTTCTCATGGACCACGAGAGTGCGCGGCGCTCGGCCGCCTTCGTAGGACTGGCCACGCTGCCGATCGGGGCAGCGATCCTCCTCGCGCCGGAGCGGGTCGGGCGGGCGCTGAAGCTCGGCGACCACCCCACGGCGCTGCGAGCGATCGGTGTCGCGGACCTGGCGCTCGTGCCTGGGTTGCTGGCGGGTCGCCGCCGGCTGCCGTGGATGGCTGCTCGCGCCGGGCTCAACGTGGCGATCGCGGCGTACTGCGTGAGCCTCGCCCGCAGCGAGGGCAACGTCGGGCCGAAGATCGCCGCGTCAGCGCTGGCGGTCGCTACGGCTGCCGACGCCCGCACGATCCTTGCCCTGCGCGAAGGTGAGAGTCGCCGGCCCTGACGCCGTGACGTGGGTGCGGATGCCGCGGCGGTAGGCCGAGGGCGAGACGCCCAGGCGTGCGACGAAGGTGCGGCGGAGGGCCTCGGCACTCGAGAACCCGGCATCGGAGGCCGCCTGCGCCACCGAGCGGCCGGCCTCCAGCCAGCTCCGCGCCAGGTCGAAACGTACGCTGGCGGCGTACTCGGCAGGGCTCATCCCGACCTCGTCCTGGAAGAGGCGCGTGAGGTGGCGCGGGCTGATGCTGACGTGACGCGCCAGTGAGATGACGCTGTGCCGGTAGGACGGGTCCTGGGCGATGAGCTCGGTGATGATGCGCACCGGGCTTTCGGGCACCGCCACAGCGCGCAGGGGAGCGGAGAACTGGGTCTGTCCGCCCGAGCGCCGCAGGTAGACGAGGAGCCCCTGCGCGACCCGCTGGGCGGTTGCCGCGCCGAGGTCGTCCTCGACCAGGGCCAGTGCAAGGTCGATGCCGGCGGCGACGCCGGCGGACGTCGCGACGTCGCGATCACGTACGAAGATCCGGTCCGGCTGCACGTCGACGAGGGGGAACCGAAGTGCCAGGTCGTCGGTGAACTTCCAATGAGTGGTCGCGCTGCGCCCGTCCAGCAGGCCGAGCTCCGCGAGCACGAATGCCCCACTGCAGATCGACACGACGCGCCTGGCCCGGCCGGCCAGGATCTGCGCGGCGGTGAGCAGCTCGTCGGTCACGAAGGCCGACGGCGCACGCTCGCTGCCCGGGACGATGAGCGTGTCGAGCGGTGGGGCGTCGGCTGCGGCGGCACTCACGGCGACACCGCCGCCGATCGACGAGGTCACCGCGGCGCCCGAAGGCGAGAGCAGGGCCACCTCGTACGCCTCTGTCGCCTGGTTCGCCTCCACGAAAACCTCGGCCGGACCGACATAGTCCAGCGCCTTCACACCGTCGAACAGGAGGAACCCGATCCGTCGCCTCGTACCAGCCATCGACATCCTCTCTCGGTTATGGATTGAGTATTCCATAACGGCCAAGGCGATGACCGGTACATTCGGGGAATGGCCAGACCTCGGGAGATCTCAGTCACGGCGGTACGTGACGCGGCGCTCGACGTGTTCCGTGAGCATGGCTACGAGCGAACCTCCATGCATGACCTCGCCGAGCACACCGGCGCGGGAAACGGCAGCATCTACGCGGCGTTCGGGAGCAAGCGCGGCCTCTTCCTCGCAGCCCTCGAGGCCTACTGCGGCGGTCGGATCACCCTGACGACCGACGCGTTGGCGGGGGAGGACGGAGCCCGTGAAGCCGTACGCCGCTACCTGCTGCGCATCGCCGACGACTGCACCGGAGATCCGCGACGCCTCGGCTGCCTCATGGTGCGGTCGCTGGCAGAGCTCGCCGACCGCGACACCGAGGTGGTCGGCATCTGCAGGCGGACTCTCGACGTGATGGAGGAGCGGATCGCGGCCCGCATCGGGACCGGCACCGGAGCAGGCACACTGGCGCGCGAGATCCTGCTCTTCTCGCAGGCTCTGATCCAGGCAGGAGCCACGGCGACGTCGCGGCGAGAGCTGCGCGAGTCGGCGAACGCCTACGTCGACCGACTCGTCCTGGCCTGACGCGTCCGATTCCGAGGGATTCGCGGCCGATCCGGCAGGCGACCCGGGGCGGTGTGGACGGCGACGATGGTGAGGTCCTCGCTGTACCGATCCAACAGGAGCACCATGCCCTTCTTCACCACGTCCGACGGCACCGACATCCACTACTCAGACTGGGGGACCGGTCAGCCGATCGTGTTCAGCCACGGCTGGCCACTCAGCTCGGACGCCTGGTCGCTCGAGCGCAAGACGCTCGCCGACGCCGGCTACCGGGTGATCGCCCACGACCGCCGCGGCCACGGAAAGTCCGCCCAGCCCTGGCAGGGCAACGACATGGACACCTACGCCCGCGACCTCGCCGAGCTCGTCGAGCATCTCGACCTGCGTGACGCGGTCTTCGTCGGCCACTCGACCGGCGGGGGAGAGGTCGTCCGCTGCGCGGCCCAGCACGGCAACGGACGCGTCGCCAAGGTCGTCACGATCGGTGCGGTCCCGCCGATCATGCTCCAGACCGAGGCGTACCCTGAGGGGCTCCCGATCGACGTCTTCGACGGGATCCGGGCAGGCGTGCTCGCCGACCGCTCGAACTTCTACCGTGAGCTCGCGCCGTCGTTCTTCGGCTTCAACCGTGACGGCGTCGAGGCGTCGCAGGGCGCGATCGACGACTTCTGGCGCCAGGGGATGCTCGCCGGGATCCAGGCGGCGTACGAGTGTGTCGCGGCCTTCTCGGCGACCGACTTCACCGAGGACCTGAAGGCTCTCGACGTGCCGATCTTCATCGCGCACGGCGACGACGACCAGATCGTGCCGATCGGGAACGCGGCGCTGAAGTCGATCGAGCTGGTCAAGGACGGCACGCTCAAGGTCTACCCGGGCGCCCCGCACGGGATCTTCGGCGCGTACCAGCAGGAGCTGATCCAGGACATCCTCGACTTCATCAAGAAGTGATCAAGGAGTGACTCCGTGGGTGCGGTGCCGCCTCGCGCGGTGCCGCACCCGGACCTCTTCCTCGATACAGGATCAGGGCGCGATGTTCTGGTTGTGGCTGAACAGGTTCTCTGGGTCGTAGGCCTGCTTGACCTTCCTGAGCCGCGCGTAGTTGCTGCCATAGGTGTCGGTGACGCGCCCCTGGTCGTCGTCGGACATGAAGTTCACGTACCCGCCTGCCTCGGAGTGCGGCGTGAGCGCGTCGGCGTAGTCGCGGACCCACGCGATGTTGGCCGCGTCGTCCGAGGCGTCCGGCCAGGCGGAGACGATCACCGTCGAGAACGTCGCGTGGCGGTAGGAGAACGCGGTGTCCGTGGCGCCGACACGGGAGGCAGCCCCGTTGATCGAGTACAGGTGCATCGTCGAGCTCGCGTTCGGCGCCTTGGGGCCGTGGGCCAGGTGCACCTCGATCGCCTCGTCGGTCAGCTCGGTGACGTAGTTGCCCTTCCAGTAGCTGCGTACGCCACGGGGGAACAGCTCGTCGAACGCGCTGTTGAGCCACGGGTACGGCATCGGCCCGACCATCTCGCCGACGCGCGGCGCCAAGTCGCGGAACGGCTGCATCGCCGTCTCGCCCTCCTCGACGGGCCCACTCCAGTGGACGACGGCGGCGCAGAGCGTGTCGCCGTGGCGGTCCTCCGGGAGGAAGGGGAGGGGAGGAGCCACCTGGAACGCCGGAAAGGCCCCGTAGCGTTCGTCCGCTTCGGGGATCCAGGTGCGGAAGAACCGCAGCAGATCGCCCGCGTGCTCCAGCTCGTAGAAGAAGAGTCCGACGACGACCTGGTCCACCGGATGCAGGTCGAACTCGAAGCTCGTGACGACCCCGAAGTTGCCGCTGCCTCCGCGGAGCGCCCAGAACAGGTCGGCGTTCTCGGACTCACTGGCGCGACGGAGCTGTCCGTCCGCGGTGACGACGTCGACTGAGCGGAGGCTGTCGATCGAGAGACCGAAACCGCGGGTGAGGTAGCCGATGCCGCCGCCGAGCGTGAGGCCGCCGACGCCGGTCGTCGACACAATGCCGCCAGGCACGGCCAGGCCGTGCGCGTGGGTGGCGTCGTTGAGGTCGGCCAGGGTGGCGCCGCCACCCACGCGAGCGGTCCGCGCGGTGGCATCGACCTCGACGGAACGCATGGGGGACAGGTCGATGACCAAGCCGTCATCGATCGTCCCGTAACCGGGCGAGCTGTGCCCGCCGCCACGTACGGCCAGCGACAGGCCGGCGTCGCGTGCGAAGTTCACTGCCGCGATGACGTCGTTGACGTTCGCGGCAGGGACGACAGCGGCGGGACGACGGTCGATCATTCCGTTCCAGACGGCTCGAGCCGTGTCGTAGTCGGGGTCGTCGGGTGCGACGACCCGCGTCACTTGTTTGCGAAGTTCGTTGATGGATGTCATGACGCCAGCGTCATCCGACGCAGTCGCGGCAATCATTCCTGCTACGCCACGTCATCGAGTTCCGGTACACGGGGGACGGCCGTACGAGGGGACTCCAGGCCACACCACTTGACATAATGCGCATTATCGGCGACTAACCCATTGGTCGAAACAGGGCGTTAGGGTTCGCTGTTGTGAGTGAAGACTTCGACCCGACCGCGCACAACCGCGTCGCGTGGGACGAACTGGTAGACAACGACAACGAATGGTCCCGACCGGTTGGTCCCGAGATCATCGCGAAAGCACGTCAAGGCGACTGGTCGGTGGTTCTGATCGGTCACGAGCCGATCCCGAGTGATTGGTTCCCGTCCGAGCTTGCCGGTGCTCGCGTGCTCTGCCTCGCCTCCGGCGGTGGCCAGCAAGGTCCCGTCCTCGCGGCGGCGGGCGCCATGGTGACCGTGTTCGACAACTCGCCCAAGCAGCTGGCTCGCGATGACGAGGTCGCCGCTCGTGACGGGCTGGAGCTTCACACCGTGCTCGGTGACATGCGCGACCTCGGTGCCTTCAACGACGCCAGCTTCGACGTCATCGTCAACCCGGTGTCGAATGTGTTCTGTCCCGACCTGACGCCGGTCTGGGAAGAAACGTTTCGGGTGCTGCGCCCCGGCGGGACGCTCATGGTCGGCTTCATGAACCCGGACGTCTACATCTTCGACGAGGTGGCGCTCGACCGGCAGGAGCTGGTGGTTCGTCACCGGCTGCCATTCAGCTCGCTCGACCTCTCAGAGGCCGACCGGGTGCGCGCCTACGGAAGCGGCCCGATCGAGTACAGCCACTCGCTGACCGAACAGATCGGCGGGCAGCTGGCGGCCGGGTTCGTCCTGACCCACCTCAGCGAAGCACCGCACCACGCAGACGTCACTGCCCAGCACCTGTCCGCCTACATCGCGACCCGGGCGGTCAAGCCACGCGAGTGAGCCCCGCGCTCAGTCAGGTGGTGGCGCAGCCGTCTCTCGCAGCACTTCGCGCGCCGGTGACAACAGCACGGCGTCGCGGGTGTCGGCGGCTGTCGCCTTGACATAGATCCCGGTGGTCTTGAGGTCCTCGTGACCGAGCAGCCCCTGCACCGCCGGCACCGGTACGCCCGAACGGATCAGTCCCTTGGCCGCGCTGTGCCGAAACGCATGCGCGGCCTCGCCAGGCTGCTTCGGAACGCCGGCGAGACGGATCCAGGTCTCGACCAGGTGATTGAGTGCGCCGGGGCGCAGCTGTTTGCCCGAGGTCAGCACGAACAGGCTGTCGGCCGGGTCGCGGGCGCCGAAACGGGCCTCCAGCTCGACCAGATAGACGTCGACCGCATCGACGGCCTCGGGCGGCAGCGGCAGGTTGCGCTGCTTGTCGCCCTTGCCGATGACCCTCACCAGTGTCTCGCCGTCGGGCTCGCGCCGGATGGAGCCGATGGTGAGGCCGCACAGCTCCGCGGCACGTACGCCGGTGGTGACCAACACCGCGAAGATCGCCCGATCTCGAGCCGGCCAGCGGCGCCGGTCGGTGCCTTCGCGCGGAGTCGAGGCGACCCGTGCCAGGCGGCGGAGCTCGTCGACGCTCCAGCCGGCCGGCAGCCGGCTGGGCCGCTCGGGTGCCTCGATACGCAGCGTGGGATCCACCTGCAGGTGTCCCTCGAGCTGCAGCCAGTGGGTGAAGAGCCGCAGCGTGCCGACGCGGCGCTGACAGGTGGCCGCGGCCGAGCTCTCCCGCAGCGACCTGTAGGCGATGCGTACGTTCTGGTCGTTCAGCGCCGAGATCGGGACCAGCGCCAGCACATCGGCATCAGGTTCGCCGCCCGCGTCGACATGCAGCTGCCTCGCCCAGGCGGCGATGTCCTGCCGGTAGGCACTGCGGGACTTGTCGTTGAGCCCACGGCGCGTGAGTGTGGCCCGGTCGGTCAGGAAGTCCTCGACGACATCGCCGAACATCACACCATCGTCAGGTACGCTCACATCCCCCGATATTACAGCCTTTTCGAACATTTCTGCGATAGGGGGTACTATCGCGGAATTCCGGCGAGATGGCAGACTCCAGCCGTGGCCGACACCGCTGTAACTCACCGCACCGAACACGTCAACGGAATCGACCTGCACTGGGTGGAGTCAGGGCCGGCGGACGGCCGGCTCGTGCTCCTGGTGCACGGGTTTCCGGAGTCCTGGTACTCGTGGCGCCACCAGATCGCCGCGCTCGCCGACGCGGGCTACCGGGCGGTCGCGATCGACGTCCGCGGATATGGCGGCTCCTCGAAACCAGGTGCCATCGAGGACTACCGGATGCTGCGCCATGTCGGCGACAACGTCGCCCTGGTGCACGCCCTGGGCGCCAAGACGGCCACCATCGTCGGGCACGACTGGGGCGCTCCCCTCGCCTGGACCACGGCTCAGCTGAGGCCGGACGTCTTCACCGCCGTTGCCGGTCTGTCGGTGCCGTTCAGTCCCTCCGGACGCCGTCGGCCCACCGAGGCGATGGCACAGGCCGGCGGTGCTGACGAAGACTTCTACATCTCCTACTTCCAGACCCCGGGTGTCGTCGAGGCCGAGATCTTGCCCGACGTACGCCGCTGGCTGCTCGGCATCTACTACTCGATCTCCGGTGACGGCGTACTCGCCGCCGGTGGGGATCCACGCGGAGCGCTCGGGCTGGTGCCGCGCGGCGACCGGCTCTCGGACCAATTCATCTATCCCACCGAGATGCCCGCGTGGCTGACCGAGGCCGATGTCGACTTCTACGCGCGCGAGTTCGCCGACTCCGACTTCTTCGGACCGCTCGCGCGCTACCGCAACATCGACCGCGACTGGGAGGACCTCGCGGCCTTCAGCGACGTGCCGATCAGGGTGCCGTCGCTCTTCGTCGCCGGCGAGTACGACGGCCCCGCGATCACTGGCCGCAGTCAGATCGAACGCTTCGATCAGACCCTGCCGGGCCTCACTCGCTCGGTGGTACTCCCCCGGTGTGGACACTGGGTCCAGCAGGAGCGCCCCGAGGAGACCAACCAGCTCCTGCTCGAGTTCCTGGCTAGCTCAGAGCCAGGCTGATCGCCAGGGCGACGACGGCGAGCAGCGGGATCACGCCCTGCTTGAGAGCCGCGCTGCGCTTGTCGGGCGAGGAGATGAACAGCACTGCCGCGGCGGCTGCCATCGAACCGGCTCCGGCGAAGACCAGGGCGGCGCCGACCGCTGCGGAGCACACCGGGTACAGGACGATGCCGACCGCCGTGACGATGGCGAGGAACAGGTTGTAGAAGCCCTGGTTGAAGGCCAGCTCCTTGGTCGCCTCGGCCTCCTCGGCGCCGATCCCGAACACCGCCCGCGTCTTCGGGGTCGTCCAGGTCAACGACTCCATGACGAAGATGTAGACGTGCACCAGGGCGGCCAGGGCGGCGAGCACCAATCCAGCAACGACCATCACAGACCTCTTCCGGGTTGGGTGCTCGAGCACCGGCTGAGGCTGACAGTAACCGATCCTCAGAACCGAACTGGGAACACCTCGGTGCGCGCCACGGCCGCGTCGCGCTCGGCGCCGAGTGCCGTACGCCGCTCGTCGTTCATGTAGGCGTCCAGCGAGGCCTGGTCCGGGAACCGGAAGAGCTGGACCTCGTCGGGCTGCCCGGGTGCGTCGTCGGCAAAGGCGCGGTGCACCACTTCGCCACCGTGCTCCGAGATCAGCGTCAGGACACGGTCCTCGTAGGCATGGAGGGCCTCGGCCTCTCCCCCGCGCGCCCACAGGAGACAGCACAGGCGGATCGGGTCTTCGGGTTCACCTGACATGACGGCCACCGTATCGAAGAGCCTCGCGCATGAACGCGGCCGACATCGGGTACCTGCCCGCAATGACGAGCTACGTCCTGGACATGGTGGGCGCCACGGTGGTGGTGCTCCTGGTCCTGATGGTGCTCGCGGCCGCAGCGGGCTTTCTGGTGGCGAGGCTGGAGAGACGGCGCGCACGCCGGGTCCACGACGATCTCGTCGAGATGCGTGACCAGCCCGGTCGGCATCGCCGCTAGCGCAGCCGTTCCCTCGGCTTCCCGGCACAGCTGATGCAGGTGCGTGCCACCGGGCGCGCCTCGAGGCGGCCCTCGCCGATCGGCCGGCCACAGTTCTCACAGGTCCCGTACGTGCCCGCGCTCACGCGCTCCAGCGCCGCGTCGATCTCGGCGAGATGCTCGCGGGCCTGGCGTACGAGCGCTTGGACCTGGGACCGCTCGAAGGCGATCGTGGCGCCCTCGGGATCGTGCTCGTCGTCGGCGTTGGTGTCGCGCGAGGCCGCGACGACGGCGTCGAAGTCGTCGCTCAGGTCTGCCAGGCGCGTGAGCGTCTGCCGGCGCTCCCCCTCGAGCCGTACGCGAGCTTGATCCATGTGGTCGACGGTAATTCGTTGGCCCATGCCACCGAAACCCGATTGTCTGGCTCCCGTGATCGAGGATCTCCGCATTCTGGCGCTGGTCGCCGCGACCATGACCATGGGCCTGATGGCGGGCTACTTCGCCCTCTACGCGCACACGATCATGCCGGGGCTCGACGCGACGGACGACCGTACGTTCGTCGGCACGTTCCAGGCGCTGGACCGCGCGATCATCAACCCCTGGTTCATGGCGAGCGGGTTCCTCGGCTCGCTCGCGTTCACTGCTCTGGCCGTGGCGCTGTCGCTGGGTTCCGATGTGCGCCGGCTGCTGCCGTGGGTCGTGGCCGCGCTGGTTCTCTACCTGGTCGCCTTCGTCATCACCATCGCGGTCCATCTCCCGCTCAACGACGCGCTCAAGGCGGCAGGATCACCGGACCGGATCGCCGACCTCGGCCAGGTCCGCGCGGCGTTCGACGAGGCGAGATGGGTCCGCTGGAACGTCGTGCGGACCCTCACGACGACCGCCGCGTTCGGATGTCTGGCTTGGAGCCTGGTTATCCAGGGTCGTCTGTCGGCCTGACCCTCTCGCCGAGACGGCCCGGTGGTGGCAGGATCTTCGCCATGACCGTGGTGCGACCGCATCGGCTGATGCGGATGAGCGGACGCGACCCCAACGAGATAGGTCGCTCCGCCACTCCCCTGGAGTTGCTGTTCGACCTTGCTTTCGTCGTCGCGTTCGCGCAAGCCGGCAACGCGTTCGCTCACCTGGTCGCCGAGGAGCACCTGGGCCCCGCTATCGGCGGGTTCCTGTTCACCGTCGTGGCGATCTGCTGGGCATGGATCAACTTCGCGTGGTTCGCCTCCGGGTTCGACACCGACGACTGGGTCTTCCGCGCTCTCACGATCGTGCAGATGGCCGGTGCCATCGTCGTGGCCCTCGGCGTGGCGCCGTTGTTCGAGTCGATCGACCACGGCGGAGTGCTCGACAACCGCGTCCTGGTCGGGGGCTACATCGTGATGCGCGTCGCGATGGTCGCCCAATGGCTCCGGGCTGCGTCGCAATCCCCCGCCTACCGCAATACCGCGCTCACCTACGCCGGTTCGATCCTCGTCGCGCAGATCGGCTGGGTGGGCCTCGCGGTCGCCCAGACGAGCTCGGTGGCACTGGTGGTGCTCGCGTCGGTCGTCTTCTACGGCGTCGAGATGATCGGCCCGATCTACGCCAAACGCCGCTGGGGCATGCCCTGGAATGCCGAACACATCGCTGAGCGCTACGGGCTGCTGCTCATCATCACGCTGGGCGAGGTCATCCTCGGAACAGTCGCGGCAGTGGCCTCCGCGGTCGAGCATGTCGGCTGGTCGCAGGAGTCGATCCTGCTCGTGGTCGCCGGCACGCTGTTGGCCTTCGGGATCTGGTGGGACTACTACATCATTCCGTTCGCGCACTTCATCGAGCGCCATCGACAACGGGCCTGGATCTTCGCCTACGGCCACATCATCATCTTCGCCTCGGTGGCAGCCTTCGGCGGTGGCATCCATGTGGCGGCGTACGTCATGGAGGGCGAGGCGACCATCGGCGTGCTCGGGGCGGTGCTCTCGGTCGCGATCCCGCTGGCAGTCTTCACGATCGCCTACTTCGGCATCTACTCAGCGCTGATGAGGCGCGTCGACATGCTGCACGTCAACCTGGCCGTCGGCATGCTCGCGGTCCTGGCGCTCGGGGTGGTCGCGGCAACAGCCGGTGTCTCGCTCGGCTGGTCGCTGCTGATCATCGCCGCTGCGCCGTACGTGACGGTCGTCGTCTACGAATCGTGGGGCTATCGCCACGTTGCCGCCGATGTCGAGGCTCTCTGAGACGTCCTCAGTCGAAGACCGACCAGCAGATCTCGTTGCGGATCCGCTGATCGTCGAGGACGAGCTCGCGGATGGGCTCCGGGAGCTGCTCACGCTGCCAGCGGCACTCCCGGCGCCCGGCCTCGATGGCCTCGCCGGACGGTGCGGCGTCGCGTACGGCCTTGATGGCGTACGCAGCCGCGCCCAGGTCGTGGGCCGCGACATGGGCGACCACGCCGGCCTGGCCGGCGGCGTAGGCCGCGTTGCGGGCGGCTCCGCGCAAGGGCCGGGCCGCGCCCATGGCGTGACCGCCGAGCGCGCGAGCCTCCATCATCTTCAGCTCACCGCGGGTCCAGGCACGCGCGGCCTCGATGGCCTCCCGTGGCCGCGGGTCGTCGGGGCACTCCGCCTCGAAGAGCGGGAGGACGTGCTCGGCGCAGGTCGCCGCCCACAGCGCGAGCAGCTGGTGGTCGGCGTCGGTGAGCGTGCCGCCGCGGCGGACCGTGATCAGGCGCGGGTCACGCTCCTTGGCCAGGATCATCGCTCTCCCCCGGTCTCGGGCCCGGTCTCCGGACGGTCGGGTCCGGGCCCATCGGGATGGGTGAGGTCGTAGGCGGCGGCGACCTTCTTCGGGACGCACAGGCGCCAAGCGTCGACGACGAACTCGCACGCCTCGACCGGGTCGAGCGCGGCCAGGGACGACTCCACCCAGTTGAACCGCATCTCCGACTCGCGTGGCATATGGAACCTGTCGGGCGCACTGGCGACCAGTGCGGCACGCTCCTCCTTCGGGAAGCCGAATCCCATCTCGGTCTCGTCCAGGGAGAAGGCGACGTAGACGATCGAGCCGACCCGGAACTTCAGCCGGCCGCGTACGAAGACCTCGTAGGACCGCTCCAGGCTCGAGCCGAGCCAGCGCACGTCGTCCACGGTTGCCATGTCCGGAGCGTAGGCGCAGACTCCCCCGAACGGCACCGGAAATTCGGGTCCGTCGTCCTCGCCGTCGCGACATCATGGCCTCATGGCGGTGAAGGTGGATCTGAAGAAGACGCTCGACAGCTATCGGGCACGTCAGGGTGAGTTCCGGGTGCTCGAGGTGCCGCCACTCCCCTACCTGATGGTCGACGGGCACGGTGATCCCAACACCGCCCAGGAGTACGCAGATGCGCTCGCGGCGCTCTATCCGGTGGCGTACAAGCTGAAGTTCGCCAGCAAGAACGAGGGCCGCGACTACGTGGTCCCACCGCTGGAGGCGCTGTGGTGGGCCGAGGACATGGACGCGTTCACCCGGGCGCGCGACAAGTCGCAGTGGGACTGGACAGCCATGATCATGACCCCCGACTGGGTCACCGAACAGATGTTCGACGAGGCGGTATCGAAGGTCGGCGCCAAGGACCGCCCGGCGAGCCTGGACAAGGTGCGCCTCGAGACGCTCACGGAAGGCACTTGCGTGCAGACGCTGCACATCGGGCCCTACGACGACGAGGGCCCGGTGCTCGAGGAGCTGCACGAGCGGTTCATCCCCGACAACGGGCTGCGGATGACCGGGAAGCACCACGAGATCTATCTGGGTGACCCGCGGCGGGTGGAGCCCGCCAAGCTTCGGACCATCCTGCGTCAGCCGGTCGTCTCCTAGGCTCCGCGAATCTCGGTGTACAAGTGTGGACTGAAACCCTTGTCAGCGTGACGGCGCTCACATTACTCTTCAGTAACTCGGGACGCAGCGGTCCCGCTCACGTGAGGAGAGTCCCCCATGGCTCAGCACGCATCGAGGCTGTTCGTGAAGCGTCCCGGCAAGCACGCCGTACGCACCCTGGTGACGGCTCTGGCCGTCGCCGCCGTCATGCCCGCGGCTCTGGCCGCACCGGCCGAGGCCGCCGACCAGAGCACCGCCGTCGTCTCCCGCCGCGTCCAGATCCCGGAGTTCTACAACCCACCGGCAACGCTTCCTGACGCCGACGGTGCGCTCGTACGCACCGAGCCCCTCCCCCTCGGCGTCGGCCTCTCGATCCCGGGCATCGGCTCGCTGCCCGGCACCGCGACCCGAGTCATGTACAAGACGACCGACAACAACGGCGCCGCGGCCGCGGTGACCGGCGCCTACATCGAGCCGTTCGCGGCTTGGAGCGGTGCCGGCGACCGGCCGCTCGTGGTCGTCGCGCCCGGCACCATGGGCCAGGGCGACCAGTGCTCGGCCTCGCTCGGCCTGGAGCGCCCGATCCTCTTCAACGGCAAGACCGTCTCGGTGGGCTACGAGGACATCGGGATCTACCGCCTCCTGGCGCGCGGCGTGGCGGTGATGGTCACCGACTACGTCGGCCTGGGCGCCACCGACCGGCTCCACACCTATGTCGACCGCGTCGACGGAGGTCATGCAGTCCTCGACGCCGCGCGGGCTGCGCGCGAGGTCCCGGACGCATCGGTGACCACCGGGTCGCGGGTCGCGCTCTATGGCTACAGCCAGGGCGGCGGCGCGACCGGGTCGGCCTCCGAGCTCGCCTCGACGTACGCTCCCGAGATCAATCTCGTCGGCGCCTACGTCGGTGCTCCGCCCGCCGACCTGCGCGCGACTGCGGTCGGCATCGACGGTTCGGCGCTGGTGGCGGCGCTGGCCTGGACCATCAACGGTCTCGCCCAGTCCAACCCGGAGCTGCGGCCGATCCTGGACGAGAACCTCAACGAGGCAGGTCAGGCGGCGCTGGAGGATCTCTCGACGGCGTGCGTCGCGGACGGGATCTTCGGCTACCCGTTCCAGCGCAGCACCAGCTGGACCAAGACCGGCGAGAGCCTCGACGACATCATCGAGCGCGAGCCGGCGGTGCGGTCGATCATCTCCGAGCAGAAGCTCGGGCACGTGGCCCCGCGGATCCCGGTACGCCTGGCCACCGGCACCCAGGACGACATCGTCCCGCACGAGCAGTCTCGGCAGCTGGCCGTCGACTGGTGTGGTCGGGGAGCGAAGGTGACCTACCAGGCGGTCATCCTGCCCAACCTCGGCGACGGGCTGGTCACCAACCATGTCACCCCGCTGCTCGTCGACCAGACCGCCGCGATCAACTGGGTCACCGACCGGGTCAAGGGCGTCGCCGCCGGATCCAACTGCGCGTCGATGCCCGTTCAGCCCTGAGCTGCTCGTAGCCGCACGGACAGGCAGGTGACGCAGCCTTCGAGCTTCTCGAACTCGGAGATGTCGACCTGCACGACCGTGTAGCCGCGCTCCTCGAACATCGCTCTGCTCAGCGGTGCCGAGGCGGCCATCAGCAGCGTGCGGTCGTCGAGGACGACCACATGGGAGCCCGCTTCCTCCGGGACCGGCAGGAACCGGGCTCCCCACACGCTCGGGTCGTCGACCAGCGGCTCGTGGCCGATGATGGTGCCGTCGGGGAGCGCGGTGACGGCCGACTTGAGATGGAGCACCTTCGTGAGGGGAACGGCGACGACCTCGGCGCCCAGCGGTGCGAGCAGTGCCCGGAGCTGGGCGATCCCCTCGGCGTTCGTACGCCCGCCCTCCCCCACCCACACGGTGTCGCCGTGCTTGAGCACGTCGCCGCCGTCGAGAGTCCCAGGCGCCTCGATGTGGGCGATCCGATAGCCCCGCGCGCGGACCGCGTCCTCGGCCGCGTCGATCTCCGGGCGCCGTTCCAGCGCACCCGGCCGGCTGATCACGGCCAGGTCCGCGAAGGCGACCATCGTGTCCTCGACGAAGACCGAGTCCGGGCAGTCGTCGGCGGGATCGACCTCGTGGGTGGTCCAGCCGGCGGAGCGCATCGCGACGACGTACGCCTCCCACTGCTCGTGGGCGAGGCCGACGTCGACCGGGGTCCGCTCGATGTGGGTGACGAGCCCCTCGGCGAGGCGGGGCGAGGGGCGGCGTACGAGAGCGTGCATGGGTGAAGTATCCCTACCCGATCCAGAACCGGAGCTCGTTGCCGAGCTGCTCGTCGAGCACGCCCCCGTTCTTCTCGATCACCCGCCGGGACGGCTCGTTGGAGGGGACACAGGTGAGCAGAGCGCGGGATACGCCGTGCTCACGAGCCTTCTCGAGGCCGAGCTCCAGCATGCGGGTCGCGTGGCCCTGGCGCCGCCACGGCGCGACGACGTGGTAGCCGATGTGACCGCCGTCGACAGCGAGGTCGGGGGTCAGCGTGTGCCGCACGACGAGGGTGCCGAGATAGTGCTCCTCGGAGACGTACCAGTAGACCGTCGACATCACGTCCCAGCGCTCCTTGTCGTAGTCCCTGGCAGCGACGAACGCCTCGAAGTCCTCGCTGGCCGGCCCGAGCCAGTCGGTGTCGGTGCCGCGCAGGAGACAGTCGGCCTGTTCGCCGGTGAGATAGGAGGTGCGTACGGCCGTCGTCGGACGGACCAGGCGAGGTGGTTCGTTCAGGGTGATCATCGCCGGTCAGGCAACCACACGGCGTGCCCCGAACGCACCAGGTTTTGGAGGAGCCCTGCGGGCTCACCCGATGGGCAATCGCCTGATCCGCATGGTCTCGTCGCCGAAGACAACGACAGCGCCGGCTAGAAGATCTTCCTCGACGTCGCCGAGATTATCGATGACCACACGGGCGATCTCGTGGACGCGTCGGCCAACCAGCCGTCGTATGAGGACGAATGAGGGTGACGTTGCGCGGGTTCTTGCCAGGAGCGTGCCGAAATCGGTGTCGGCAGAGACCAGGATGCGTTCGTCCCGTTTCGCGAGATCGAGTACGTCCGGATCCAACGTCCCGGCGAGTCCGAGCTGCCGAACGTGAGTGACATCGTGCCCTCCCGCTACAAGCAGGGGAACCAACTTCTCGGAGAGGTTCTCGTCGAGCAGTAGCCTCATGCGCTCGGACGTAGTGGTAGCTCGCGCTCACGCACAGCCTCAGCCGCGTAGCGAAGGGCCTCGGCCACATCTTCGGCGACCAGATCAGGTAGGTCATCGATGATCTCGTCGGCGGTCATTCCGTCCGCAACCATCGCGACGACTGTCGCCACAGGAATGCGCATGCCCCGGATCGTCGGGACTCCACCCATCCGATCGGGATGCACCGTAATTCGCTCGAAGGTCACACCCCGAGGTTACCTCTCAGTTGCGCACTTCGGCGCGAAGTATGTGCGTAGTTTGGTCTCTATGAGCGAGGACGAGGGACGCAGGATGTTCGAGCCGGAGTCGTGGGAGGAGCGCTACGCCGGCGAGGAGAAGGTCTGGAGCGGCAACCCGAACCCGCAGCTCGTCGCCGAGGTCTCCGAGCTGACACCCGGGACGGCGCTCGACGTCGGCTGCGGCGAGGGCGGCGACGTCATCTGGCTCGCGCAGCAAGGCTGGACGGTCACCGGCGCCGACTTCTCGGCCAACGGTCTGGCCCGGGCGAGGCGACATGCCGAGGACGCCGGGGTCGCGGAACGTACGTCCTGGTGGCAGGTCGACGCCCGCACCTTCGACGCCGAGGGCCGGCAGTTCGACCTGGTCACGTGCCACTTCCTGCACACCCCCAACGGGAGCATGGTCGACGTCGCCGGTCGCCTGGCCACCGCGGTCGCGCCCGGGGGCCACCTCCTCGTCGTCGGCCACGCGCCCTCCGAGGTCTTCGCGCGCCACGGCCATCACAACGCGATGTTCCTCGCCTCGGACCTGCTTCCTGGCCTCCCCGGGGGCTTCGAGCCGGTCGTCGTCGAACAGCGCCCGCGCTTGACCATCCGCGACGGCGTCCCGGTCCAGATCGACGACTCGACCCTGCTCGCCCGCCGCGCCCTACAGGAGTGAAAGGAATTTTCCTTCCACTCCGAGGGCAGGGTCCTCAGTCGCGGACCATCCTGCGCTCGATCCCGACCGGGTCGGCCTTGGTCTCTCCGTCGAGCCGGAAGCCCTGGCGTTCGTAGAACGCTGTTGCGCGCTGGTTGCCTTCGAGGACCCAGAGGTACGCCGCGGAACCCCCGACCGCGGCTTCGAACAGCGCATGGCCGAGGCCGGTGCCGTACCTCTCCGAGCGGATATAGAGTGCGGAGAGCTCGAGCGACGGCAACCCCGGGTCATCGTCGCGGGCAGGCCCGGAACTGGCGAAGCCCAGCAGTCGTCCCGGCTCATCGGCCTCGGCCACCAGGTTGGAGATCGGGCCGGTCTCGATGTTCGTACGCCAGCGATCGACCCTCACCGACCGGAGAGATCGCCGCTCGGCGAAGATCTGGTCGGGCATCAGGCCGGCGTACGCCTCCTCCCACACGTCGAGATGGAGGTCGGTCAACGCCTCGGCGTCATCGACGACAGCGGCCTGATCTTCATGCCCGGAGGATAGGGAAAAGCTCAGTCGAGACACCACTCGTTTCCTTCGGGGTCCTGCATGACGATGAAGCCGAGGCTCATCGGCGGGTCGGGCTCGTAGCGACGGACGCGGGTGGCTCCCAGCGCGACGACGCGCTCGCACTCTGCCTCGAGCGCGGCCATCCGCTCATCGCCCTGCAGCCCGGGAGCGGCGCGGACGTCGAGGTGCACGCGGTTCTTGGCGGTCTTCGACTCCGGCACGCGCTGGAAGAAGACGCGCGGACCGGTGCCGGCGGGATCCTCGATCGCCGAGGCGTTGTTGCGCTGGTCTTCCGGCACCCCGACGCGAGCGAGGAACTCGTCCCACGCATCCAGCGGGTCGCTGCCCTCGGGGATCTCGACCCCCGGTGGACCCGGGTGGACGTAGCCGAGGACGTCACGCCAGAACGTGGAGAGCGCCCGTGGGTCGTGTGCGTCGAAGGTGACCTGGAAGGTGCGGGTCTCGAGTGCCATGGCTCCACCATGACACCGAAACAGGACGGTCGGCGTCCGCTATCGGCGATGAGCGGGAGTTGGCAGACCGAGGCCCCGGCGCTCCTCCATCCGCCCCGCGATCATCGGGACCACGATCGCGGCGGCGACGATGTGGGTCAGGCACAGGACGCCGACGAAGGCCAGGTCGAACTCGAAGAACGGCAGCACGTCGGGGACCAGCGAGAGCCCGGTGAGCACGATCATGGTGATCTGGAAGGTCGAGCGGGGCATCGTGGCCACCCGGATCATCACCTCGGCGACGATGATGCCGATCAGCGAGCAGTAGACGGTGAGCATCGGGAACGCCGCGAGCGGTACGTCGCCCACGCTGCTGCCGAAGTCGACCCCGGCCGCCTTGGCGATCACGGCCATCAGGCTGGTGGCGACCGCGGCGATGGCGGTGGCCACCAGCCCGCGCGGCCATACCCGCGTCGGACGCTCCCGGACCGGAGTCACCTCCACCGCCGGCTGGGCCGGACGGGTCCAAGCGGTGTGCTCGGACTGCTCGGGCGTACGCCTGTGCTCGGGAACGTAGAGGGTCATCGCGGCTGCTCCTTCGTTGTTGCTGCAACCAACGCACACTAAGCGCGCCGCTCACCGCCGACCGCATCCAGATGCCCTCAAACAGGCGTGATTCCCGCCACCCGAACCCGTCCGGCTGCTCGAGCTCAGGCCCCGACGTACGCCGCCAGGTGCTCGCCGGTGAGCGTCGACTTCTTGGCGACCAGCTCGGCGGGCGTACCTTCGAAGACGACCAGGCCGCCGTCGTGACCGGCACCCGGGCCGAGGTCGATGATCCTGTCGGCGTGCGCCATGACCGCCTGGTGGTGCTCGATCACGATCACCGACTTGCCGGCATCGACCAGCTTGTCGAGCAGCGCCAGCAGGTTGTCGACGTCGGCGAGGTGGAGTCCGGTGGTCGGCTCGTCCAGGACGTACGTCCCGCCCTTCTCCCCCAGGTGCATGGCCAGCTTGATCCGCTGCCGCTCGCCGCCGGAGAGGGTGTTGAGTGGCTGGCCGAGCTTGAGGTAGCCCAGCCCGACGTCCTGCATCCGTCCGAGGATGTTCGCCGCCGGCGGCACCTTCGACTCGCCCTCGGAGAAGAAGTCGTGCGCCTTGGCGACGGAGAGGTCGAGCACCTCGGCGATGTTGAGCTCACCGAGGCGATACTCCAGCACCAGCGGCTGGAACCGCTTCCCGCCACAGTCCTCGCACGGGCTCGAGACGGTCTCCATGAACCCCAGCTCGGTGAAGATCATCCCGTTGCCCTTGCAGGTCGGACACGCTCCCTCCGAGTTCGCGGAGAAGAGCGCCGGCTTCACCCCGTTCGCCTTCGCGAACGCCTTCCGGATGGGCTCCAGCAGACCTGTGTACGTCGCCGGGTTGCTCCGTCGCGAGCCCTTGATCGCACTCTGGTCGACGAACTCCACATCGGTTCCGCGCGGGATCGAGTCGTGGATGAGCGAGGACTTGCCCGAGCCGGCGACACCGGTGACCACGGTCAACACCCCGAGCGGGATGTCGACGTCGACGTTCTTCAGGTTGTGCGAGGACGCCCCACGGATCTCCAGGTGGCCGGTCGGCGTGCGCACGCTCTCCTTCAGCGAGGCACGATGTCCCAGATGGCGCCCGGTGAGGGTGTCCGCCTTCGCCAGGTCGTCGAACGTCCCCTCGAAGCAGATCGTCCCGCCGTCACTGCCGGCCCCCGGTCCGAGGTCGAACACGCGGTCGGCGATCGCGATCGTCTCCGGCTTGTGCTCGACCACGAGCACGGTGTTGCCCTTGTCGCGCAGGTCCAGCAGGAGCTTGTTCATCCGCTCGATGTCGTGCGGGTGCAGCCCCACGGTGGGCTCGTCGAAGACGTAGGTCACATCGGTCAGGGCTGACCCCAGGTGCCGCACCATCTTCGTACGCTGCGCCTCACCGCCGCTCAGGGTCCCCGAAGGACGGTCGAAGGAGAGGTAGCCCAGCCCGATCTCGGTCATCGAGTCGCACAGGTGGAGCAGCGATCGGATCAGCGGGGCGACGCCCGGCTCGTTGATCCCACGCAGCCATTCGGCGAGGTCGGTGATCTGCATGGCGGCGACCTCGCCGATGTCGAGACCCCTGATCTTCGAGGAGCGGGCCGACTCGTTCAGACGGCTGCCGCCGCAGGTCGGGCACGGCGCGAAGACGGCCGCACGCTCCACGAACGCCTTGATGTGCGGCTGCAGCTGCTCGGGGTCCTTGCTGAAGACCGACTCGCGCAGCTTGGGGATGAGCCCCTGGTACGTCATGTTCATCCCGAGCGCCTTGATCTTGCCCTTCTCCTTGTAGAGGAAGTCGTGGCGCTCGGTCTCTGTGTAGTCCTTGATCGGCTTGTCACCGTCGAGCAGGCCCGTCTCGGCGAAGCCCTTCACCATCCAGCCGTCGGCCTTGTAGCCGGGCACGAGGATCGCGCCCTCGTTGAGCGACTTGGACTCGTCGACGATGGCAGCGAGATCCAGGTCGGAGACGACGCCGCGGCCCTCACACTTCGGGCACATGCCGCCGAGGTAGATCTCCTGCTTGATGACGTTCTTCTTGCCCGACTCCGTGACCGAGACACCACCGACCTTGGTGGTCGGGATGTTGAACGAGAACGCTGTCGCCCCGCCGATGTAGGGATCGCCCAGGCGTGAGAAGAGCTGGCGAAGCATCGCGTGGCCGTCGGTGACCGTGCCGAGCGTCGAGCGCGGGTTGGCGCCGAGCCGCTCCTGGTCGACCAGGATGGCGGTCGTCAGCCCCTCCATCGCATCGACCTCCGGTCGCGGCAGGCTGGGCATGAACCCCTGGATGAACGTCGAGTACGTCTCATCGATCAGCCGCCGCGACTCCGCCGCGATCGTGCCGAAGACCAGCGACGACTTCCCCGACCCCGACACCCCGGTGAACACCGAGAGCCGGCGCTTGGGGATCTCGACCGAGATGTCCTTGAGGTTGTTCTGCCGGGCCCCCTGGACTCGGATCAGGTCGTGAGTGTCTGCGCTGTGCTCGGGCTTGTGCTCGCTGTTGTGCTCTTTCGAGCCGGGGCCGGTCATGGCGATCAGGCTAGTCGGAGGCGTGAATCCAGGCCTGCACATTTCCGACTCACTTGACCTGCTGCAGCCGGATGGTGTTGCCGGCCGGGTCACGGAAGGAGCAGTCCCGCATGCCCCAGTCCTGGTCGGTCGGCTCCGACATGATCTCGCCGCCGCTGGCCTCGATACCGGCCTGGATCTTCTCGAACGCGGCGTCGATGTCGGTGGAGGAGAGCATCAGGCTGGCGAAGGTGCCCTTGGCCATCATCTCCTGGATGACCTGGCCCTCTTCCTCGCTGATGTTCGGGTCGGCGAGCGGCGGGTAGAGGACGACGCTCACGGCGGGCTGCGCCGGCGGTCCGATCGTGAGCCAGCGCATCGCCTCGTACCCGACGTCCTTCCTCACCTCGAATCCGAGCAGGTCGCGGTAGAACCTCAGCGAGGCCTCGGGGTCGGTGTGCGGAAGGTAGCTGTGGCAGATGTTGATGTCCATGGATCTCAACCTACGTAGGGGTCCGGCACCTTCGCTTCTTCATTCCTGATCGAACTGCGCCGGATCGGCCGGGTGACCTGTTTGGAGACGCACGGCGGGATCCCGCCGCCGCCTTCGGTGGCCTTCTCGCGGTAGACGCTCGGCGACATCCCGACGAGCTCGCTGAACCGCGTCGAGAACGTCCCCAGCGACCCGAAGCCGACCGCGAAGCAGATGTCGGTGACGCTGAGATCACCGCGCCGCAGCAGCGTCATCGCCCGCTCCACGCGGCGGGTCATCAGATAGGAGTACGGCGGCTCGCCGTAGGCCTTCTTGAACTCCCTGCTCAGATGGCCGGCCGACATGTGTACGCCGGCAGCGAGAGCCTCCACGTCCAGCGGCTGCGCGTACTCCCGGTCGATCCGGTCCTTGACCTTGCGGAGCAGCTTGAGGTCGCGCAGGCGCTGCTCCTGGCTCTGCCCACCACCGGTCTTCGTCGTCACCACAGGATCTTCGCATTTCGAGGCAGCCCATTTTGGGGAAGCCAGAACTCGTCGAGCCGGTGATGTCGAAAACGCGTGCTGCCATTCGTGGAGTAGGTGAAGGAACAAAACGCGGATAGGAGAAAGTCATGTGGGACACAGCTCAGCACTCCGAGAACACCAACGTACGCAGCTTCCCGATGTCGCACTTCCTGCCGTGCCCGCGGTGCGGCCACGAGGTGCACACCTACCTCGCCTGCAGCGACACCTGCGGCTGTGCCCCCGTCGTGATGCCGGGCAGCGTCCCGCTCGCCGCCTGATCCGGATCCGACTAGATCTTCAGGCCCGACTCGATCGCGAAGACGACGAGCTGGGCGCGGTCACGGGCATGCAGCTTCACCATCGCGCGCGAGACGTGCGTGCGGACCGTGTCGGGGCTGACCACGAGCTCGGCGGCGATCTCGGCGTTGGAGCGGCCGGTGGCCACCCAGGCGACCATCTCCCGCTCACGCTCGGTCAGATCACCCAGCCGCGGGTGCGGGTTCGTCGCCCGGCGTGAAGAGCCGAACTCCTCGATCACCCGCTTGGTCACCGTCGGGGCGAGCAGCGAGCCGCCGTCGGCGACGACCCGGATCGCATCGAGCAGCGCGACCGGCTCGGCGTCCTTGAGCAGGAACCCGCTCGCGCCCAGCCGCAGCGCCTCGAAGACGTACTCGTCGAGCTCGAAGGTCGTCAGCATCACCACCCGTACGTCCTTCAGCGAGGGGTCGCGGGTGACCTGCTCCAGCATCCCGAGGCCGTCGAGGACCGGCATCCGGATGTCGCACAGGACGACGTCGGGGTGGGTGCGGCGCAGCATCGGCAGGGCGGCGCTGCCGTCGGAGGCTTCGCCGACGACCTCCAGATCGGGTTCGGCGCCGATCATCGTCGCCAGGCCCATACGCACGAGGGGCTGGTCATCGACCAGAGCAACCGTGATCAGCGTGTGATCGGTGATGCTCATGCCAGCCCCTCCGCGCCACCCGCTGAGGACCCTGAAAGCGGGAGGGAAGCCCGCAGCCGGAAGCCCCGTACCTCCGGCCCCGCCTCTAGGGTGCCCCCAAGTGCCTCCACGCGCGACCGCATTCCCACAATTCCCATCCCGGGACGCCTTTCCCCGCTCAACATGTCCGATCCCCGCCCGTCGTCGTCGACTGTCACGACCATCTCGGCCGCAGGAGTCGAGACGATCGCCACCTCGGCTCGCGTCGCTCCGGCATGCCGCAGCACGTTGGTGAGCCCCTCCTGGACCACGGCGTACGCGGCCCGCTCGGCCTCGGCCGACGCCGAATCCACCTCGAGGCGGAGCGAGACCTCCAGTCCCCCGGTGCGCACCCGCTCGACGAGAGCAGGCAGGTCGGCGAGCCCGTGCTCCGGTGCCCGCGGGGCCGGACCGGCGCCGGGCTCGGTGTCGGTCAGCCGGGCCAGCTGCCGGCGCAGCAGGTCGAGCGACTCCTTGCTCTCGGCACGGATGGCCTCCAGGTTGCGGCGGGCAGCCTCGGGATCGCGGTCGAGGACGTGCAGCGCGGCACCGGCCTGCATCGCGATCACCGCGAGCCCGTGACCGACGCCGTCGTGCAGGTCGGCGGCCATCCGCACCCGCTCCTCGCTGACCACCCGTCGCTGCCGTTGGGCCCGGGCCTCGTTGCGCGAGCGCAGCGCGCTCGCGATCGCACCGCAGGCGGCGATGAGCGCCACCTGCCCGAATGCCTGCCACAGCGAGAGGTCACCCTCCGGGCCGCCACCCTGTCCCCAGGGCCCTCGTCCGGGACCACCGTCGAACTGCGGGCTCTCGGAATTCAGCACCATCCCGGTGGCGACCAGCGCCGCGGCCACGACCGCCCACCCGATCCAGCGTCGCGGCGGCAGCGACAGCGCCACCGCGAAGGTGACCACGGGCACCGCCATGAAGATCGGCCCCTCGGCATAGCCCGCGGTGAAGTAGACGCCGGCGCACAGCCCGCTGACCGCGAGCACCCAGCCGCGAGGCCGCTGCAGGAGCACCGGGAGGACAGCGACGAGGGCGAGCAGTGCCCCGAGCAGCGCCGGTCCCCGGGTGTCGGTGCGGGCGTTGCTGCCGAGCGAGCCGACCAGCTCCACCACGACGACCAGCCACGGCAGCCAGTGGCGACGGATCCGGGACATGGACCTGACCCTAGTTCGCGCGGCCGTGCGAGGCGTACGACAAATGCGGCCAGCCGCCTACGCAGATCTGCGTAACCGGGAGCATCGCCGACGCCGACGCCAACCGTGGGCCGCCACGAGAGCGTGAGAGGCATGAACGAACGAGTGGTTGAGACCGACGGGCTGACCAAGCGGTACGGCGACAGACTCGCCGTCGACCGGGTCAGCATGACCGTCATGCGTGGCGAGGTGTACGGCTTCCTCGGCCCCAACGGGGCCGGCAAGACGACCACCTTGCGGATGATGCTCGGCCTGATCCGGCCCACCGCCGGATCGGCCAGCGTCCTGGGTCGTCCCGCCGGACGACCCGAGGTCACTGCCCGTATCGGCGCCCTGATCGAAGGCCCCGGCTTCTACCCCTATCTGAACGGCCGCGACAACCTGCGCACGATGGCGCGCTACCAGGGGCTGCCGAACACCGAGGTCGACCGGGTGCTCGAGATGGTCGACCTCGCCGACCGGGCGAAGGACGCCTTCAAGGGCTACTCGCTCGGGATGAAGCAGCGCCTCGGCGTCGCCGCCGCGATGCTCGGCTCACCGGACCTGCTGGTCCTCGACGAGCCCACCAACGGGCTCGACCCGGCGGGCATGGCCGACATGCGGGCCCTGGTCGTCGCGCTCGCCGAGGCCGGTCAGACGGTGATCCTCTCCAGCCACATCCTCGCGGAGGTGCAGGAGATCTGCGATCGCGTCGGTGTGATCAACAACGGCCGCCTGCTGCGCGAGTCGACCGTCGCGGATCTGCGCGGTGGCGCGACCCTACGGGTTCGGGCCACCCCCGAGGACGCCGCCTTGGCTGCACTGATGCGGATGGCCGGCGACGAGGGCGTACGCCGCATAGGCAACGAGACGCTAGAGGTCGACCTGCCCGTCACCGCGGCCCCCGATGTCGTACGTCATCTGGTCGCCCACTCCATCGATGTCCACGAGGTCACCGTCGCGGAGCGTTCCCTGGAGGACGCCTTCTTCGAGATGACCAGCAACAAGGAGCTCGTGTCATGAACACCTTTGTGAACAGCACCCGCGCCGAGCTGCTGCGACTTCGCAAGTGGTCGGCGATCTGGGTGATCGTCGGCGCCTGGCTGGCGCTGTCGCTCTCCTTCGGGTACGTCTTCAACTACGTCGCCTACAAGACCGGCGACGACAACTTCGCCGGCGACGGCGCCAGCAACGCCCAGCTGCTCTCCGAGCTGATGCCGAGCGCGATCCCGGACGTCATCGTCAGCGGCCTGCCGATGTTCGGCGGTGCCCTCGCGATGGTGGTCGGAGCGCTGGTGGCCGGCAACGGGTTCGGCTGGGGCACCTGGAAGACGGTCTTCACCCAGGGGCCGAGCCGGTTCGCCGCCGTCGGCGGCTCGCTGACCGCGGTGACGATCTTCATCTTCGCGATGATGACCGCGACCCTGGCACTGTGCGCGGGCGTCTCGGTTGCGATCGCGGCGAGCGAAGGCCAGTCGATCACCATGCCGGCCCTGAGCGACCTGGCGCAGTCCTTCGGCTCCGGGTTCCTGGTGCTGGAGATGTGGGCGCTGCTCGGGTTCCTCATCGGCGTGCTCGCCAAGGGGCCAGCGCTCGCCGTCGGGCTGGGCCTGGTCTGGTCGCTGGTGGTGGAGAACCTGCTCCGCGGTGTCGGCAGCCTGCTGCCGGGCATCGAGACCGTCACCGACGCCCTCCCGGGCACTGCCGGAGGCTCGTTGGCCGGAGCGATCATCGGCGGGCCCAACGGCACCCCGGGTGTCCTCGACGCGATCTCCGGCGAGCGGGCGCTGATCACCGTCGCCGCGTACGTCCTGGTCGCAGCGGCCGCAGCAGTGGTCGTGATGAGGCGACGCGACCTCGCGTGAACGGCGCCTAACACACCTCGAGGCATGTCGATGACATGATCTCGGGGTGTGGCCGCGTGCGCGGGTGTGATCCTCGTTAAGTCTACTGTGTTGGTGGACAACAACCGCGTTGTTCCAGCACTTTCGACATCCAGAAGAGGTTCCCACCCGTGTCCTCCAACACGCCTGAGCCCACCCCGCTCATCGAGGCTCCCAAGTCAAAACTCCCGTTGATCATCGGGATCGTCGTCGTCGCCGCCATCGTGATCGGCGGCCTCGCCTTCTTCCTCACCCGCGACGACGACGCCGGCAGCGAGCTCACCAAGGTCTCCATCGGCGTCGTCGGCGCCGACGACCCCTACTGGAAGACCTTCCAGGACGCCGCTCGCGAGGAGGGCATCGACCTCGAGGTCAAGAACTTCGGTGACTACAACCAGCCCAACCCGGCGCTGTCGGAGGGCGAGCTCGACCTCAACCAGTTCCAGCACATCATCTTCCTGGCCGACTACAACGTCCAGAACGACGACGACCTGGTGGCGCTCGGCTCGACCGCGACCTATCCCCTGGGTCTCTACTCCTCGAAGTACTCCTCGCTCGACGACATCAAGGCCGGCGACACCGTGATCGTCCCGGACGACGAGACCAACCAGGCCCGCGGCCTGGTGCTGCTGCAGTCCAAGGGCCTGATCGAGCTGACCGACGGTGGCACCCCGTTCAGCACCGTCAAGGAGGTCGACACGGCCGCGTCCAAGGTGAAGGTCCGGGCGGTCCAGGCCTCGATCACCGCCTCCTCGCTCCCCGACGTCGCCGCGGCGATCATCAACAACGACTTCGTCGAGGACGCCGACCTGAAGTTCGAGGACGCTCTCGCGACCGACGACCCCTCCGACCCGAAGGCGCTCCCCTACGTCAACATCTTCGCCGTACGCGCCGAGGACAAGGACAACGCGACCTACAAGAAGCTCGTCGAGATCTTCCAGACCAACGAGGACGTCCAGCAGGGGGTCTACGAGACCTCCGGCAACACCGCCGAGCTGGTGAAGATCCCGGTCGAGGACCTGCAGAAGTCGCTCGATGACACCGAGAAGCAGGTCGAGGAGCGTCAGTGACGCACTCGGCCATCGTTGCGGAGCCGCTTGTGCGGCTCCGCAACGTCACCAAGACCTACCCGGCAGCGAAGGGCCGCAACGAGGTCCACGCCGTGGTCGACGTCGACCTCGACATCGCCGCCGGTGACATCCAGGCGATCGTCGGCTACTCCGGCGCCGGCAAGTCCACGCTGGTCCGGCTGCTCAACGGCCTCGAGCCCGCCACCTCGGGCTCCATCCAGGTCGGCGGCACCGAGCTGGTCGGTCTGCACGAGCGGCAGCTGCGGCCGATCCGACTGGGCATCGGGATGATCTTCCAGCAGTTCAACCTCTTCGAGTCGCGTACGGTCTGGGGCAACCTGGCCTACCCGCTGCAGATCGCCGGCGTCGACAAGGCCGAGCAGCAGCGCCGGATCTCGGAGCTGCTCCACTTCGTCGGGCTCCCCGACAAGGCCCACACCTATCCGCGCAACCTCTCGGGCGGACAGAAGCAGCGCGTCGGCATCGCCCGAGCGCTCACCACCAACCCGTCCCTGCTGCTCGCCGACGAGGCCACCAGCGCACTCGATCCGGAGACGACCCACGAGGTGCTGCGCCTCCTGAAGCGGGTCAACGAGGAGTTCGGCACCACCATCGTGGCGATCACCCACGAGATGGAGGTCGTACGCGAGCTCGCCGACCACGTCGCGGTCATGGAGAACGGGCGCGTGGTCGAGTCCGGAGCCGTCTACGACGTCTTCTCGGCGCCGCGACAGCCGGTGACCCGGCGCTTCGTCGGCACCGTCGTCGACGACGAGCCCGCCCCCGACGCGCTGGCGGCGCTGCGGTCCCGCCATCCCGGCCGGTTCGTGAAGGTCGAGCTGCGCGAGGGCGGGCCCCGCCAGACCGACATCTTCGCGGTCCTCCTCGAGCGCGGGATCACCTTCGAGCTCGTCTTCGGCGGCATCGAGGAGATCCAGGGCGCCACCTTCGGCAACCTGACGCTCGCCCTCGACGGTCCTACGACCTCGGTCGACGAGGCCGTACGCGAGCTGGCCGCCCTCGTCACCACCAAGGAGGTGTGATGCTGACCGCTCTCCCCACCGACACCCGCCTCGGCGAGCTGTGGCCGGACATCTGGCAGGCCACCGGCGAGACGCTGCTCATGGTCGCGCTGACGATGCTGATCGGCGGCACCCTGGGGCTGCTGCTCGCGCTCGGCCTCTACCTGACCCGCAAGGGTGGGCTCTACGAGAACGTCACCGTCTCGGTCATCCTCAACGTACTGGTCAACTTCTTCCGTCCGATCCCGTTCATCATCTTCATCGCCGCCGTCCAACCGGCCGCGCGGCTGGTCGTCGGCACCGGAATCGGCATGCCGGCGGTGGTGTTCTCGCTGATCCTCGCCGCGATGTTCGGCATCGCCCGGATCATCGAGCAGAACCTGGTGACCGTCCCACCGGGAGTGATCGAGGCCGCCCGGGCGATGGGCGCGAGCCGTGCCCGGATCGCCGCCACCGTCGTCCTCCCCGAGGCGCTGGCGCCGATCATCCTCGGCTACACCTTCGCCTTCGTGGCAGTCGTCGACATGTCGGCGGTCGCCGGCCTGATCGCGGGTGGCGGTCTGGGCAGCTTCGCCCAGACCTTCGGCTACCGGCAGTACGACCCGACCGTCACCTGGGTCTGCGTGCTCATCCTGGTCGCGCTCGTGCAGGTCATCCAGCTGCTCGGCAACACGCTCTCGGCGCGGATCCTGCGCCGCTGAGGCTCGGCCACGACCCTCAGGCGCGAGCCAGGATCTCGCCGTGGAGGACGGAGAACCAACCGTCCTCCGCCTCAGCCCACGACCGCCACCCGTCCGCGACCCGGGCGAGGTCGGCGGTCGTGGCGTCTCCGGAGTCGACGAGCTGGCGAGCGACCGCCGAGTCGGTGAACCGGTCGGCCCACAGACCGCCCCACCAGGCGCGGTCCTCGGGGGCGGAGAAGCACCAGGTGCTCGAGGTGGCCACGATGTCTTCGAACCCGGCAGCGCGTGCCCAGGAGACCAGCCGCCGACCCGCGTCGGGCTCACCGCCGTTGGCCCGCGCGGCATGACGGTAGAGGCGCAGCCACTCGGTCAGCTCGGCCGACTCCGGCCACCAGACGAAGGCCGCGTAGTCGCTGTCCCTTGCCGCGACGATGCCCCCGGGCTTCGTCACCCGTCGCATCTCCCGCAGCGCCTGCACCGGGTCCTTCACGTGCTGCAGCACCTGGTGGGCGTGAACCACGTCGTACGCATCGTCCTCGATGCTCAGCGCGTGCACGTCCTCGACCCGGAAGTCGATGTTCGTGACTCCCCCGGTCTCGGCGGACTGCCGAGAGAGCTCGAGCTCGGGCTCCCCGATCTCCGTGGCGGTCACATGAGCGACCCGGCCGGCGAGATCGAGCGTGATCGTCCCCGGCCCGGCACCCACGTCGAGCAGCCGCTGCTCAGGGTTCAGCCGAGGCAGCAGGTACGCAGCGGAGTTCTCCGCCGTGCGCCACCTGTGCGAGCGCAGGACCGACTCGTGATGGCCATGGGTGTAGGTCGACATGCATCGACTCTACGCGTGGAATCCCGAAAAGTGAGACGGCAATATCGCTATACGGACATTCGCGGAAGCGTGGAGTCGGCGCAGCCGAGCCGCCGTCGGGCCCAGAGCATCCCGCCTAGGAGCCCGCCGAGGAGCAGCGTGTTGAGCACGATCACCACGCCGGTCTCGAACGGCGCCGCGCCACCACCCGGCCGCGCGTCCTCGGGCGGCACCTCGTGACGGTCGAAGACGACCTGCCCCTGGTCGGAGGACCGGGGCTCGTCAGCCCTCGCCGCGCTCAGCGCCGCGGAGGCGAGTACGACGGCAACCATCCCGGCGAGCAGAATCCGCAAGGTGCGACTCATCATGCTCACGAGCGTGCGCGCCGGGGCCGTCAGAAACCCGACGCAGACCGTCCCTACCGGCAACAACCCGGTGAACAATCAGGAGGCTTCGATCAGGTCGAGATCAGCCGGTTGAACACCCGGTTGGCCCAGCTCGGGGTGACCCCGGAGAGGCCGAGCAGGACGCGCGCCTTGGTGCCGACGCCGCGATGGACTCCACCGAGGAGGCCGTGGCCGCTGGTCGCGGCGGCGTAGACCGACTCCGCGACGTCGTCGGGAGTGAGCGAGACCTTGAGCCGCCGCAGCGCCGGGAAGTCGTGACCCCACACCATGGAGGTGTCGGTGAAGAGAGGCCACAGGGCCGTCACCGTGATCCCGTCACCGGACCATTCCAGGTCGAGAGCCTCGGAGAGACCGCGTACGGCGAACTTAGTCGTGGAGTAGATCGCCATGCCGGGCTGTCCGTAGATGGCCGAGGCGGAGGCGAGGTTGACGACGTGGGAGCCGGGTCGCAGGAACGGGCGCGCGAGGTGGCAGCCGTTGACCAGGCCCTTGACGTTGACGTCGATGATCGCCTGCTGCCGGTCCAGCGGCAGGTCGGCGAACTTGCCGATCTGGATGATGCCGGCGTTGTTGACCAGTACGTCGAGGCTGCCGCCGCTCACGGCGACGAAGCCGTCGAGGGCGGTCTGCCAGGACCCGGCATCACGTACATCGAGTGTTCCGGTGACCAGCTCCCCGGCGAGCGGCTCGACCTCGGTCGTCAGCGATGCCAGGCCGTCGAGGTCGATGTCATAGGCGCCGACCAGCCACCCCTCACGGGCGAAACGGAGCGCGGTCGCCCGGCCGATGCCGGCGGCCGCGCCGGTGATCAGTACGGATCTCGGCACGCCGCGGTCAGGCCCTGGCGAAGTCGTTGCTGGTGTCGAAGAACCAGACCGTCGAGTCGGTGCACACGATCCGGTCGAGCTTGCCGACCGCGACCTGTGAACGCGGCGTCTTGCCCGAGGCCAGCACCACGTCGTAGGCGTCGCTGGTCCGCAGCACCGACCATGGCTCGGACTCGGTGCCCTCCCCGGTGCTGATGATGCTGTCGAGTGCTGACTGGGCCAGGATCGACTCGCGTTGGGCCTGCTCGAGGTTGCCGAGGCCGCGCTGGGCGTCGGCGAGGGCGGCGTGGGCCGACGGGCTGAAGATCGCGCCGGGCATCAGCCCGTGGACGGCGGCGATCGCGCCGGCGTAGTCGCCGACTGACATCATCGGGGCGATCATCTCGGTGATCTCGAGATCGGGCCGGAAGTTAGGAGCCTCGAGGATCGCCTCACGTAGGGCTCTCAGCGACTCCGGGCTCGGTTCGCGAAGATAGACGTCAAGCAGCTCAGCGTACGTAGCCAACAGGGGTCCCCCTTGAATAACGGTCGCCGTGCACGGTAGCCAATGGCGCGGCTACGTGGGGCGGTTGACAACGATTATGCGCCCTTTTGTGACTCGGAAGTTGCGCGGGCCGTGTGTTTCTAGCGCCAGCCGAGGTCTGGGGCTACGTGGGTCAGGATGCTCTCCAGGGCATGCGCGTTGTAGTCGACACCGAGCTGGTTCGGCACCGTGAGCAGCAGCGTGTCCGCGGCCTGGATCGCCTCGTCCTCGGCCAGCTCCTCGACCAGGACGTCGGGCTCGGCGGCGTACGAACGCCCGAAGATCGCGCGGGTCTGGTCGTCGATGTTGCCGATCTGGTCCTTGGTCTGCCGGTCGAGGCCGAAGTAGCGCCGGTCCTCGTCGTTGACGAGGGCGAAGATGGAGCGCGAGACCGAGACCCGCGGCTCACGCTCGTGGCCGGCCTCCTTCCAGGCTTCGCGGTAGGCCTCGATCTGCTCGCGCTGCTGGATGTGGAAGGGCTTGCCGTTCTCGTCGTTCTTCAGCGTCGAGCTCTGCAGGTTCATCCCGAGGCCCGCAGCCCAGCGCGCGGTCGCCAGCGAGCTCGAACCCCACCAGATCCGGTCGCGCAGCGTCGCGGAGTAGGGCTCGACCCGGAGCTTGCCCGGCGGGTTGGGGAACATCGGCCGCGGGTTGGGCTCGGCGAACTGCGCCCCCTCGATGATCTTGAGGTACGTCTCGGTGTGAGCGCGCGCCATATCGGCCTCGGAGGCGTTCTCGCCGGGGTCGTAGCCGAAGTAGCGCCAACCCTCGATGACCTGCTCGGGTGAACCGCGGCTGATCCCGAGCTGCAGGCGCTCGCCGGAGATCAGGTCGGCGGCCGCCGAGTCCTCGGCCATGTAGAGCGGGTTCTCGTAGCGCATGTCGATGACACCGGTGCCGATCTCGATCTTCGAGGTGCGGGCGCCGACCGCGGACAGCAGCGGGAAGGGCGAGGCGTACTGGCGGGCGAAGTGGTGGACCCGGAAGTACGCACCGTCGACCCCCAGCTCCTCGGCGGCGACCGCGAGCTCGATCCCCTGGATCAGCGCGTCTCGTGCCGACTGCGTCTGCGAGTAGGGCGACGGTGTCCAGTGGCCGAAAGACAAGAATCCGATGTTCTTCACGACTAGTAGAACTCTCAACAGTCCCCCGGGATTCCCTCGGAGCAGCCGCAGACGACGACCGGGTCGGGTGGCCCAGGGCGGCAGGGACCTTCGCCTCTGGCTGTTCTGCACTCCGGAATCGGCTCCGAACTGACACCACCTTGTCGGTGGTGACCTGCAGTTCTGCGTTCTGTTCTCATTCCATCAACAGGCAAGATCACCTTCGTGAGCCCGGTAAAGCGGACGTCCACACGGCATCAACAGCAGCCCCTTATGAGTTTATCTATCGGTCGACCGAATAATCATATCGGTCGACTGACCAGGGAAAACAATGTCTCGGCGTGTTGTCCGAGCTCTTCCGAAGTCGCGGATTATCGTGTTACATATCAGGCAGCTTCACCGATGCAGTTTCACCGATATAAGGCCGACCAACATTCTCTGGGGGATGAATTAATTATGTGGGACACCGTTGAGGTGCAGAGCTTCACGCTTTCTCACGACATGCCGTGCCGCGACTGCGGTCACGCACGTCACCGCTTCTTGCCGTGCGACTCCGACTGCGACTGCCGCGCCCACGAGGTCGCGGAGCTACTGGAGGTCGCCGGCGCTCGCTGAACGACCTGGCGTCAGCTGTCTCGGGCGTCCAGAACGGTGACCACCGCAGTCGCGGTGGTCACCGTTCTTTTGTTCGAAAGCCGGAAATTTCAAAAACGGCTTGGTGGCGGAAGCAGATCGTCCGCAACCACGTGGAGGATCGTTCCATGGACATCGTTCTCGTACCCGGCCTCTGGCTGGACGCCTCCTCCTGGGACCTCGTCGTCCCCCATCTGACCGACGCCGGCCACACTCCGAGGCCGCTCACCCTGCCCGGCCTCGAGTCGGCCGAGACCGACCGATCCGACGTGCATGTCGCCGACCAGGTCGCTGCCGTGGCGGCCGCCATCGACGAGTCGGCCGCGCCGGTGATCCTCGTCGGGCACTCGATGGGCTGCGCGGTGGCCGGTGCCGCCCTCGATGCTCGCGTCGACAAGGTCGCCGCCGTGGTCTACGTCGGCGGCTGGCCGGCCGAGCCGGGCACGATCCCGGCCAAGAACTTCCCCACCGACGGCGCCGACCTGCCGCCGGTGCCGTGGGAGGAGTTCGACGAGGCCGACGTACGCGACCTGGACCGCGCCACCTTCGAGGCACTGCTGCGGCCCTCCCCCGCCAACCTGACCTCCGAGCCGTTCGAGCTCAGCGACGAGCGTCGCTACGCGGTCCCGGCGGTGTTCGTCTGCCCCGAATACACCGCTGCCGATCTGAAGGAGTGGATCGCTGAGGGCACCGAGTCGGTCGCCGCCATCCCGAAGCACAAGGACGCGACCTTCGTCGACCTGCCCACCGGGCACTGGCCGCAGCTGACCAAGCCGGCCGAGCTCGCGGCCATCATCGGGCAGAGCATCGGCCGCAGCGGCCAGTAGTCGGCCCTCGGGTAGCGTCGAGAGCGTGCGTACTCGGCTCGCTGCCCTGACCACCGTCACAGTCCTGGCGCTCGTCGCCGGCTGTGGCGGTGAGCCGTCCTCAGATCCGGCCCGCAGCCCGTCGGCGTCATCACCTGTCCCGTCCTCGACGCCCGTCCCGTCAACGACGACGGTCCCTCTGGACGATGCGTCGGTGCCGCTGGCTGACCGCCTCGCCCAGGCGATGGCGACGGTCGCCGCTGGAGAGCCAGGAGCCGAGGACGTACGCGAGGCCGCACTGTTCGAGCAGACGACCGCCCGCGACCTCGCCCGCGGGTCGAAGGCGAAGGCCGACGACGTGCTGGGCGCGCTCGGCCGTGCCGACCGCGCCCAGCTCGCGTCAGACATCACCGCGGCACGCGAGCTCATGGTGATGACCGATCCTCAGCCCGAGCTCCCGGACTGGAAGATCCTGACGCCGCCGACACCGGACGAGCTGCGCCCGCTCTACCGCAAGGCGCAGCAGGAGACCGGGACGCCCTGGGAGTACCTCGCCGCCGTCCACCTGGTCGAGACCCGGATGGGTCGCATCCGCGGCACCAGCACCGCGGGCGCCCAGGGCCCGATGCAGTTCCTGCCCTCGACCTTCGCCCAGTACGGCGCCGGCGGCGACATCAACGACCCCGCCGACGCGATCATGGCGGCCGGCCGCATGCTCGCCAACAACGGCGCTCCCGGCGACATGGCCGGCGCGTTGTGGTCCTACAACCACTCCGACCGCTACGTGGCGGCCGTCAGCGCCTACGCCGAGCAGATGAAGCGGTCCCCCGCTGCGTACGACCTCTACTGGCACTGGCAGGTGCTCTACCGCCACCAGGACGGCACCATGCTCCTCCCCGAGGGCTACCCCCAGAAGAAGCCCGTACGCATCGCCGACTAGTAGGGGCGCTCGACGGCGTACTGGACGAGGCTGACGTCCTCGCCGCGGTAGGTGTCGGAGCCGTGGCGGCCGGTCTCGATGAAGCCGGTCGCGTCGAAGAGCTTCTTGGCGCGGGTGTTGGTCTCGTGCGTCTCGGCCCAGATCCGGGTCAGGTCGAGGACGGAGAAGCCGTAGGTGAGCGCGGTCTTGATGGCCCGCTGGCCGAGGCCGTGGCCCCACCGAGAGCTGGGGCCGATGGCGATGCCGAGCTCTCGGGTGTCGGGGGCCAGACCGTGGATGTCGGCGTAGCCGACGACCTCCTCGTCGAGCTCGACTGCGAGCCTGATCAGCTCGGGCGGCGGGGCATCGATCAGCCGGCGCCAGTGGCGGAGGTGACCGTCGCGGTCGCGCTCCGGCCAGCCGTTGGCCACCCGGAACTCCTCATCGTGTGCCCAGTCGGCGAAGACGTGTTCGTCACCTGGTGACAGCGGGCGCAGGCGCATGGTGTCGGTGCGGGGCATCGGCCGAGTCTCTCAGATGAGGCGCTCGGCCGATCCCCCGCCCGGGATCTGCGTGGATCAGTAGGTGAGCTGGACCTTGGTCGCGAGCCGCTCGTCCATGAGGCGGTAGCCCTCGGCGGCCTCCGCGAACGGCAGCGCCTTGTCGAAGACCAGACCGGGGTTGATCGTGCCCTCCAGCGTCAGGCGCAGGAGGTCGGGGAGGTAGCGGCGTACCGGCGCCATCCCGCCCTTGAGGCCGACGTTGGTGCGGAAGAGGGCGTTGACCGGAAGGTTGACGTCATGCGGGACACCGACGAACCCGACGGTCGCACCCGGACGGGCCACCTTGGAGGCCGTCTTGAAGGACTGGTCGGTGCCCACGCACTCCAGGACGTAGTCGGCGCCGACGCCGCCGGTGAGCTCGCGTACGGCCGCCTCGCCCTCCTTGCCGCGGGCGGCGACGATGTCGGTGGCGCCGAACTTCTTGGCGATCTCCTGACGGGCCTCGTGGCGCGACATCGCCACGACCCGCTCGGCGCCGAGCTGGGCAGCAGCCAGCACGCCGCACAGACCGACCGCGCCGTCGCCGACCACGACCGCGGTGCCGCCCTTGGCTCCGTTGCCGAGGCCTGACATGACCGCGGCGTGCCAGCCGGTGGCCATCACGTCGGTGAGCGCCAGCAGGTCGGGGTACATCGTCGGGTCCGGCGTCTCGTCGAGCTTGACCAGCGAGCCGTCGGCCTGGTTGACCAGTGCGTACTCGCTCTGTCCGCTGACCGTGAAGCCGAGGTTCTCGCAGACCGACTGGACTCCGGCCAGGCAGTGCGGGCAGGTGTTGTCGCAGTGGTCGAAGGGGACGATCACGAAGTCGCCGGCCTTGAAGTCGCGTACGTCGGCGCCGACCTCCTCGATCACGCCGATGCACTCGTGGCCGATGGTGCGGGGCTCCTCGATGTCGCCGTTGGAGCCGCGGTAGTTCCACAGATCGGAGCCGCAGATGCAGGAGCCCACCACCTTGACGATTGCGTCGGTGGGCTTCGTCAGAGCAGGATCGGGTACCTGGGTGAAGCGGATGTCGCCCACCCCATGGATAGTCGTCGCGCGCATGGTGGCATCCTGTCACCCGGCGTACGAGATGTTGCACACGGTGGCCCTGGCGGGAGCCGAGCAACAGTCACGGAACGAAACGCCGACACTTCGCGGGGAATCCAGGCTTATCTCATATATGAGTTACGGTGGTGCACCATGACCGACGGATACAAAGGTCGTATCGGGAATCTGATTCGCGATGCGCGCAAGCACAAGGGCCTGACCCAGGCACAGCTCGCCGATCTTCTCAACACCAGTCAGAGCGCGATCAACCGCATCGAGCAGGGGCAGCAGAACCTGTCGCTGGAGATGATCGCCCGGGTGGGTGCCGCTCTGGACTCCTCCCTCGTGGACATCGGCGCCGGCCCCACGCACCTGCGCGTCACCGGCCCGACGACGCTCTCGGGTGAGATCACGGTCAAGACCTCGAAGAACGCCGGGGTCGCCCTCCTGGTCGGCTCGCTCCTCAACCGGGGCCGTACGACGCTGCGCAAGGTCGCACGCATCGAAGAGGTCAACCGGATCATCGAGGTGCTCAACTCGATCGGCGTGCAGACCCGCTGGCTCAACGACGACAACGACCTCGAGATCGTGCCGCCGAAGGAGCTGCGCCTCGACGCCGTGGACGAGGCCGCCGCGCGCCGTACGCGCTCGGTGATCATGTTCCTCGGTCCGCTGCTGCACCGCCTGGACACCTTCGAGCTGCCCTACGCCGGCGGCTGCAACCTCGGCACCCGCACCGTCGAGCCGCACATGTCGGCCCTGCGCCCCTTCGGGCTCGAGGTCAAGGCCACCGACGGCGCCTACCACGCGAGCGTCAACCGAGAGATCCAGCCGGGCCGCCCGATTGTGCTGACCGAGCGCGGCGACACCGTCACCGAGAATGCCCTGATGGCGGCCGCGCTGCACCCGGGCACCACCACGATCCGCAACGCGTCCTCCAACTACATGGTCCAGGACCTCTGCTTCTACCTGCAGAAGCTGGGCGTCGAGGTCGAGGGCATCGGCACCACCACGCTGCGCGTCACCGGCCGCGAGGTCATCGACGTCGATGTCGACTACGCGCCGAGCGAGGACCCGATCGAGGCGATGTCGCTGCTGACCGCCGCGATCGTGACCGACTCCGAGATCACCATCAAGCGCGTCCCGATCGAGTTCATGGAGATCGAGCTGGCGACGCTGGAGGAGATGGGCTTCAACTACACCCTCTCCGAGGAGTACCTGGCGCTCAACGGCAAGACCCGCCTGGTCGATATCAACACCAAGCACTCGATCCTGCACGCGCCGCTGGACAAGATCCACCCGCTCCCCTTCCCCGGCCTCAACATCGACAACCTGCCGTTCTTCGCCGCGATCGCCGCGGTGGCGCAGGGTCAGACGCTGCTGCACGACTGGGTCTACGAGAACCGGGCGATCTACCTGACCGAGCTCAACAAGCTCGGCGGCAACGTCACGCTCATGGACCCGCACCGGGTGATGATCGAGGGGCCGACCCACTTCTCCGGCACCGAGATCGTCTGCCCGCCGGCGCTGCGTCCCGCCGTCGTCGTGCTGCTCGCGATGCTCGCCTCGAAGGGCACCTCGGTGCTCCGTTCGACCTACGTCATCGCCCGTGGCTACGAGGACCTCGCCGAGCGGCTCAACCAGCTCGGCGCGAACATCACCGCCTTCCGCGACATCTGATCGAAGATCGGGCCGAGTCGGCTCATCCTGACCAAGATCTCCGTCGAGTCGGCGTCGCGACGATCACCCTGGCCACTCAGGAGGGCTGGCTCGGCACCTGGATCGGCTCCACGGTCGGGATGGTCGCCGCCGACGCGCTCGC
>NZ_JBEXRR010000043.1:0-55023 GCF_040613175.1 Nocardioides sp. NPDC006303 | reverse complement strand
GGTCAGGTGGAGCGGGTAGTCGGCGCTCGGCTGCTCGGCCGGGCCACGGTGGGCGACGTCGATGAAGCGGGCGCGGCCGACGCGCCGACTCGACTGGATTTTCGGTCAGGATGAGCCGACTCGACGCACCTGCTGGGTTGTGGCGGCATCTGAGTCCGCGGGCTCATGTGATCCGAGACTCACGGGTGGTTAGATGCTCCCCGTGAGGGAGCAGCAACGACGCGTACGCGCCTATGCGCACCGTGGTGGAGCGCTCCATCCCGACCTGGTCGGGATGGAGAACACCATGGAGGCGTTCCGGCATGCGGTGGAGCTCGGCTACACCCATCTCGAGACCGACGTGCACGTCACCCGCGACGGTGTCCTGCTCGCCTTCCACGACGAAGCGCTCGACCGGGTGACCGACGTGAGCGGCCTGATCGCGGAGATGACGTACGCCGAGGTGCAGGCCGCCCGGATCGGCGGCCTGCACGGAGTGCCGACGCTGGCCGAGCTCTTCAAGGCGTTCCCCGAGGTCACCTTCAACATCGACCTCAAGTCCGACGGCTCGGTCGGCGCGGTGGCCGAGCTGCTCGCCGCGACCGACCACGAGGACAAGGTCATCGTCGGCTCGTTCTCGGCCCGGCGGCTGAAGGCGTTCCGCCGGCTGACCGAGGGGCGGGTGCGGACCTCGGCGCATCCGCGCGAGGTGCTCGCCTACCTGCTGGCACCCACCACCGGGATCGCCAAGAGACTCGTCGGATCGCGGTTCGACGCCTTCCAGATCCCCCATCGCCAGCACCTTCGCGGGCCGCTGTCGATCCGGGTGGCATCTCGTGGTCTCGTCCGCCGCGCCCACAAGGCGGGCAAGGAGGTCCATGTCTGGACCGTCGACGACCCGGCCGAGATGGAGCGGTTGCTCAAGCGCGACGTCGACGGGCTGATGACCGATCGCACCGACGTACTGAAAGCGTTCCTGGAGGAACGTGGGCTGTGGGAGGCTGTGCCGTCTCGGGTCGAGCCCGTCGACGAGGCCGAGTCCGATCCGAATGACGAGGAGCCCGAGAAGTGACCACATCAGCCGGGATCGGCGACTTCACGCCGGTCGAGCGGGCGCGGGAGCAGAAGGGCTGGTTCTTCACCGACTGGGCCGTCTCCGCCTTCCAGACGACGGTGGCCGGCGTGCTGTTCGCGCCCTACCTGATCGAGATCGCGAAGGCAGCCGCCGTCGACAACCGGATCGACGTCCTCGGGCTCTCGATCGCGCCCGGCGCACTGCCGTCGTTCGTCATCACGTTCTCGACGATCCTGTCGGCGATCATCTACCCGCTGGTCGGCGCGATCGCCGACCGCACCTCGCGCAAACCGGACCTGATGGCCGGGTTCGCCTGGGCCGGCGCGCTCTGCGCGGCGCTGTTGTTCTTCATGACCGGGGACAACTGGTGGTTCGGCTCGATCATGTTCATCATCGCCAACCTGTGCGCGGGCGCGGCGGTGGTGGTCAGCGACTCGATCCTGCCGCTGATCTCGACCGAGGAGGAGCGCGACCGGGTCTCCTCGATCGGCTGGGCCTACGGGTACGCCGGTGGCGGACTGCTGCTCGCGATCAACTTCCTCCTGGTCACCTTCGCCGATCCGCTCGGGCTCGGGACGGCGCTGGCGGTGCGGATCTCGATGCTCTCGGCCGGACTGTGGTGGGCGGGGTTCATCATCATCCCGTGGCGCCGGATCCGCCGGCGCGAGCCCGCCGACGTCGAGGAGGTCTCCGGCGGTGTCGTGGCACGCTCCTTCGGTCAACTGTTCGTGACGCTCCGGGAGCTGCCGCAGTATCCGGTCGCGCTGACCTTCCTGCTGGCGTACCTCTTCTTCAACGACGGCATCCAGACGGTGATCAGCTCGGCGTCGATCTACGGGGTCGAGGAGCTCGGGTTCGAGACCGGCACGATGCTCGGCATCTATCTGCTGGTGCAGTTCGTGGCGGTCGGCGGAGCCATCTTCTTCGGCCGGCTGGCCAAGAGCTTCGGTGCCAAGCGGGTGATCCTCGGCGGTCTGGTCGGCTGGATGGTCATCGTGGTCGCGGCCTACTTCGTGCCCGAGCAGACCCTGGTGCCGCTTCTCGTCGTCGCGGTCGGGATCGGTCTGGTCATGGGCGGCACCCAGGCGCTGGCCCGGTCCTACTTCTCGCTGTTCATCCCGGCCGGCAAGGAGGCGGAGTACTTCAGCCTCTACCACGCCATGGACCGCGGTACCTCCTGGCTCGGCACCCTGGTCTTCGGACTCGTCTACCAGATCACAGACTCCTACCGGCCGGCGATCCTGGCGCTGATCGCCTTCTTCGTCCTCGGCGGCGGGCTGCTCGCGCTGGTGAACACCGCGAAGGGCATCGAGCAGGCGGGCAACCGGGCGCCCGAACGGGTCTAGGACCGCGCCTGGCGGTTGGCGGGTTCGAGACATCGGCCGCTCAGGACTTTCTCAGAGAGATCCGCAGGTCAGGCGGGTCCTGTGTCGAACAACACGGCGAGGATCTCGACAATTCACGGAATCATCACCTCCTCTGTACCGTTGACGATGTGAAGAGGCCTGACCGGCCTGCGTTATGAGTCCGCAGACCGCCTCGCTCTTCAGCTCATTCAACGGGGGACGATCGACTCAGGAGGTGCTTCATGGCCGAGCGCACGTTGCGCGGCGCCCGACTGGGCGGACAAAGTTTTGAGGACGAACGCGGGATCGAGTTCGCGGGCCGTCAGCAGGTGGCGTACCGCTGCCCGCAGGGTCACGACTTCGAGATCACGATGTCGGACGAGGCCGAGGTTCCGGCCATCTGGGAGTGCCCGCGCTGCGGCATGGAAGCTCTCAACCTCTCCGGTGCCAAGCCGGAGGAGAAGGCCGAGAAGCCGGCGCGTACGCACTGGGACATGCTCCTGGAGCGGCGCTCCGAGAAGGAGCTCGAGGACATCCTCAAGGAGCGCCTCGACCTGCTTCGCGGTGGCGAGATCGGCCCGGCTCACCTGCACCGCAAGGGACCGGGGAAGAAGAAGGCCAACGCCTGACTTCTGACACAGCCAGATACGCCGAAGGCGGCCTTCCAACTGGAAGGCCGCCTTCGGCGTATCTCAGGCCAGATCGTCAGGCCAGGTTGTCCTTGTCGATGACCTCGCCGGTGACGATGTCGTCATTGCGCGGCCGGGCTCCGGAACCGAACGTGGAGGGCATCGCGGCGGTCACCAGGCGCTTCTGCACGACCTTGGCCAGGATGCGGCGGAAGAACGGCCGGGTGAACGGCAGGATGAGCACGATGCCGAAGATGTCGGTCACGAAGCCGGGGCTCAGCATCAGCGCGCCACCGAGCAGGATCAGGGCTCCGTCGGCGATCTCGTTGGACGGGAGCTTGCCCGAGGAGAGCGCCGTGGACAGCGCCGACCAAGCCCGTGAGCCCTCGCGGCGCATCAGCCAGGCACCGAAGATCGAGTCGGCGACCAGCAGCAGGATCGTCCACCACACGCCGATGACCTGGCCGACCTGGATGAGCACGAACAGCTCGGCCAGCGGCATCACCAGGAACAGCAGCACCAGCACCCAGGAGAACCTGCGGCGACGCGTCGTCATCGACGGCCTCCCACGAAACGGTCCAGCCCGAGTCGGCGCAGCAGGCGGAGCAGCTGGTCGCGGCGTTCGGACAGGCCCCAGCGAGTCACCCGGCGCATCGACTCGGCGGCGACCGCAGGGCTCATCTTCGACTCGCCCCGGACCCGCTCGATGAACTGGATCGGGACCTCCTTGACAGTCAGGCCGGCCCGCAGCGTACGCGTCACCATCTCGGTCTGGAAGACATAGCCGGTCGACTCGACGCTGTTCAGCTGCAGCTTCTCCAGCGTCGTACGCCGGAAAAGGCGGTAGCCCGCGGTGGCGTCGTGGACGCCGATGCCGAGCAGGAGCCGGACGTAGAAGTTGCCGCCCACCGACAGCACGCGTCGCGACAGCGGCCAGTTGACCACCGAGCCGCCGCGGATCCAGCGGGCGCCGATCACCAGGTCGGCGGAGGTGAGCGCCTCGAGGAGCAGGTGGAGCTCCTCCGGCTGGTGCGAGCCGTCGGCGTCCATCTCCCCGACGACGTCGTAGCCCTGCTCGAGGGCCCAGCCGAACCCGTGCAGGTACGCAGCCCCCAGCCCGGCCTTCTCGGTGCGGTGCAGCACGTGGATCTGCTCGTCGTTGTCGGCCAGCTCGTTGGCGATCGTGCCGGTGCCGTCGGGTGAGCCGTCGTCGACGATCAGCACATCGACACGTGGCTGCGCCTTGCGTAGCCGCCCGACGATCCAGGCGAGGTTGTCCGCCTCGTTGTAGGTCGGGATGACCATCACCGCCCGGCCGATCTCGGTCCAGGGTGGAAGCTGCTCGTTCGTCACGTACGCCGGCCTTGTCAAGGAATGGGGGTGGAGATCACAGGATATCCGCACACCGGTTGATCCCAAGATCCCGATCGAGCGGGACAGCGCGACGGCGAGGCGATCGCAGACAGACAGAGCGCGGGAGGAGCAAGACGTTCTTCGGGCCGTTCCGATCCCTGCTGGCGGCAGGGGGACGATCGTTGTCTAAGGGCGCCTTGGCCCTCCCGCGTTGCCCTCGCGGCCGTTGACCGCGCCCACGAAAACGCGTCGAAGGCATGCCTGGCTCGACACCCCCCGACCCGATTCGTCGAGCGCCGGTCCGCCGACCGCAACTCTGCATGGGCGAACGCTGTCACCATCACCCGCTGGCTCCGCAGAAGTCAACACGGCGCTGACCTGCGGAAACAGACGTTTTCGCAGGTCAACCACAGCCTGCGGAGCGCGAGAAAGTGACGAATTATCGCGGAACTTCGGCGTGTCGCCCTCGCGTACCCGTTACGGCGCTCACGGAACGACGACTGTACCTCGTGCGGAGGTGGCGAGGATCGGTGCCTTCAGCATCTCAGCGGCCCCAGGACGGGCCTCCGTGGCGGCTCCCCGGGCCACGACGTACACCGCGAACTCCATCACCCGGGACCGGGTCCCGGCCTTGATCAGCTCGCAGGTGATCTCCAGGACGTCGCCGGCACGCACGGGTGCCTTGAACTGCACGTCGTCGTAGGAGGCGAACAGACCCTCGTCGCCGTCGGTGAGGATGCACATCTCCGTCGCGACGTCGCCGAACAGGCCCAGGCTGTAGGCCCCGTCGACCAGGTTCCCGGCGTAGTGGGCGTGGGAGTACGGCACGTAGCGGCGGTGGACGACCTTGGTGCCGATCTCAGGGCCGATCTTGGGACTGCTCATGCCGCGGGCTCCTTCGAGGTGGTGCGGTGGACGAGGTAGGAGGCGACCTCGGCAGGGGTGGTGCCGCGGCCGAATATGCGGTCGACGCCGAGCTCGGAAGTCATCGACTCGTCGAATCGTGGACCACCGGCGACCAGGAGCGGCCGCTCCCCCGCCGGATAGGCCTCACGGAACGCCGCCGACATCTCCCGGGTGTTGAGCAGGTGCGCGTCGCGCTGGGTCACGACCTGGGAGACGAGCACGGCGTCGGCGCGCCGGGTGACGGCAGCCTCGACCAGGGACGGCACCGAGACCTGGGCGCCGAGGTTCACGACCTCGATCTCCTTGTAGTACTCCAGCCCCTTCTCCCCCGCGAACCCCTTGATGTTGAGGATCGCGTCGATCCCGACGGTGTGGGCGTCGGTGCCGATGCAGGCGCCGACGACGACCATCGGGCGCCGCAGCGTCTCCTTGATCACCGCGTTGGCCTCCTTCGGTGTCAGCAGCGGGAAGTCACGTTCGACGACCTGCACCTTGTCGGTGTCGACGAGATGGTTCACCTGCCCGTAGACCACGAAGAAGGTGAAGTCGTCACCCATCGGCTTGGAGTGGACGACCATCGCCGGCTCCATGCCCATCTTGTTGGCCAGCTGCAGCGCGGCGCCGTCGGCGACCTTGCTGTGCTTGATCGGCAACGTGAAGGAGACCTGCACCATCCCGTCACCGGTGGTGTCGCCGTACGGCCGGATGATGCTCATTCCTCGCCCTCCAGAATGGTGCTCGCGGGGTTGTAGTACGCCTCGGACTTCACGGCCACACCCTCGAGGCCCTTGCCTGCGTCGGCAGGGCGCTTCATCAGGCCGAAGGTGCCGTCCGCGATCGCGTCGAGGAGCCCGTTGGGCTCGTCGATGATCTTCCCGAGCAGGTCGATCGACTCCCCCAGGACCTCGCGCGCCCGGTTGGCGATGAACCCGTCAGGAGCCGGGTGGAAGTCCTCGCCGAGGCGTCCGGCGGCATCCATGACGTACCGGACGTTCTGCAGGGCCAGGTCGCGGTCGGAGATCCACGGTGTCACCACCGCCTCGGTCATCATCCCGACCAGCAGGATGCCCTGGTCGGTCATCGCGCCGGCCAGGTTGAAGAACCCGTCGAGCAGGTAGCCCTTGAAGATGTCCCCGGTCATGTGCCGCGTCGGCGGCATCCACTTCAGCGGGGCGTCGGGGAAGATCGTCTTCGCCAGCAGCGCGTGCGCGAGCTCGAGGCGGAAGGAGTCCGGTACGTCGGGGTTGATCTCGAAGGCGTGACCCAGACCGAGCTGCCAGTCCTCGAGGCCGGCCTCCTTGGCGAAGTACTCGTTGAGCAGCTGCGAGGTGGTCACCGTGTGCGCCGCCTCGACCGCGTCGGCGGTGGTGAGGTAGTTGTCCTCGCCGGTGTTGATGATGATCCCCGCCCGCGCGTGGATCTGGCGCGAGAGCCGCTGGTCGACGAACGTACGCACCGGGTTGATGTCGCGGAACAGGATCCCGTACATCGAGTCGTTGAGCATCATGTCGAGACGCTCCATGCCCGCCAGCGCGGCGATCTCGGGCATGCACAGCCCGCTCGCGTAGTTGGTGAGCCGTACGTAGCGTCCGAGCTCACGGCTCGTCTCGTCGAGCGCGGCCCGCATCAGCCGGAAGTTCTCCTGGGTCGCGTACGTCCCGGCGAACCCCTCCCGGGTGGCGCCCTCGGGCACGTAGTCGAGGAGCGACTGGCCGGTCGAGCGGATCACCGCGATGATGTCGGCGCCCTCGCGCGCGGCGGCCTGCGCCTGCGGGATGTCCTCGTAGATGTCGCCGGTGGCGACGATCAGGTAGATCCACGGCTTGCGGGGTGCGTCGCCGATCTCGGCGATCATCCGCTCGCGCGCCACCCGGCTGGCATCGAGACGGGCGATACCGACCCCGACCGCCTCGCGGGCGTGCTTCGCGGCCAGCTCGGCCTCGGCGCCCTCGGGCAGGTGGAAGGTCACCTGACCGGCGGCGGCCTCCTCGGCGAGCCGCGAGAGGTCGTTGTCGTGGGCGGCCAGCGCCTGCCACACCGGTAGCGCGACGCCGTGCTCCAGCCCGATGTCGGCGCGCACCGCGTCGACCAGGTGGTTCACCCACGGGGTGCCGTCAGGGTCAGCTCCGGCGAGCCCGGCCAGGCGCAGCGTGGCTCGCTCGACGGCGACCGTGGTGTGCTTCTTGGCCATCTCGACGATCGGGTCGCCGACCTTCGCGGCCAGCGCGCGGGCCTGGGCGATCGTGCGTGGGTCCAGTTCGAGTCTCACAGTTCCAGTCTTCCTTCGAACAGTGCCCGGACCCCGGCATTGGCGCGGAGAAGATCCAGGGCGTAGGCGGCGTGCCCGGGGACGTAGCCGTTGCCGACGAGCATCGTGACGTCGGCGGCGAGGCCCTCGGCGCCGAGCGCGGCGGCGGAGAAGGAGGTCGCCATCGAGAAGAAGATGACGGTGCCTCGGTCGGCGGTGGCGAGGATGGCGCCGCCCTCGCAGCCTGGCACGTCGACGCAGACGACGGTGACGTCGGCGGGGCCACCTGCCGAAGCGGAGCCCGAGGCGATGGGCGCAGCCTTGGCGACCGCGTCCCGCAGCGCCACTGGGTTCCGGGCGTCGGCGATCACGACCTCGTCGGCCAGGCCGGCGTCGCGAAGGCGCTCGGCCTCGGCCTCGGTCGGGACGATGCCGATCAGGTGGCCGGCTCCCGCGTCGCGGGCCGCGGCCAGCGACAGCGATCCGGACTTGCCGCCGCCACCGATCACCGCGACGACGCCGCCTGCGTAGCGCTCCGAGACGACCCGTCGGGTCAACGCCGGAGCCCCGCACACGTCCATCACCGACAGCGCGAGCTCGGGGGCGAGGTCGTCGGGCAGGACGGCTGCGATCGAGCGGCCGAAGAGGATGGCGTACCCCTCGCAGGGCACCTGCTCGGAGTCACCGTCCCAGCTGGCCAGCTTGTCCTCGATCACCAACGGGGTCAGGGTCAGCGACACCAGCGTCGCGACCCGGTCCCCGACCTTCAGCCCCAGAGGCGACTCGGGTCCGACCTCCTCGACGACACCGACGAGCATGCCGCCGGACCCGGTCACCGGGTTCTGCATCTTGCCGCGCTCGGCGACGATGTCGAGCACCTCGCGGCGCACGGCCTCTCCGTCGCCGTCGTGTGCCGACTCGAGCTGCCGGAACGAGGCGGCGTCGAGGTTCAGACGCTCCACCCGGATCCGCACCTCGTCGGGCCACAAGGTCTTGCGGGTGTCGAGTCTTCGGGCAGCCTGAGGCAGCGGCAACGAGCCGTTCACCGGCTCATCGAGCACTCGGTGCAGGCCTGTCGGGTCAGAAGTGGTCATCGTCGTACGCCTCCTTGCGTCCATCTCACGGCGGACCCTACCAGCGGTTGCGGGAAGAATTGCGGCCGATGGTTGCAGATGCCGCAGGATCTCCCGCTATGGTGGAGGGCATGACGGCAACCATCGAGCCTACGACCCGAGACGGACAGCCCTACGCCTACCAGCGCGTAGAGCTGGTCGAACCCGACTGGACCCGGTTCCCAGGCTGGGCCGACATCACCGACGAGCAGTGGCGCGACGTGCAGTGGCAGCGCGTCAACTGCATCAAGAACGTCCGCCAGCTCCGTGGTCTGATGGGCGATCTTCTCGACGAGCGGTTCTACGCCGACCTCGAGCGCGACATGGCCGAGCGGGCGACGATGTCGATGCTGGTGCCGCCGCAGATGGTCAACACGATGGTGCCCTCGGGCGCGTCGGCCGGCGAAGAGTTCACCGCGGCGTTCTACGCGGACCCGATCCGGCACTACATGATCCCGGTCTTCTCCGACCGCCGCACCGACTGGCCGTCACACCCGCAGGCGAGCCGCGACTCGCTGCACGAGCACGACATGTGGGTCGCCGAGGGGCTGACCCACCGCTACCCGACCAAGGTGCTCGCCGAGCTGCTCTCCACCTGCCCGCAGTACTGCGGCCACTGCACCCGGATGGACCTGGTCGGCAACTCGACCCCGGTCATCGACAAGCTCAAGCTCACCGGCAAGCCGGTCGACCGCCACGAGGCGATGCTCGAGTACCTCCGCAACACCCCGCAGGTGCGCGACGTCGTGGTCTCCGGCGGCGACGTCGCCAACCTGCCCTGGCCGCGCCTGGAGGACTTCCTCACCAAGCTGATGGCGATCGACAACATCCGCGACATCCGGCTGGCCACCAAGGGCCTGATCGGTCTCCCCCAGCACTGGCTCCAGGAGCCGCTCCTGGAGGGGATGAACCGGGTGACCACGATCGCCCGTGAGCGCGGCGTCTCGCTGGCGATCCACACCCACGCCAACCACGCCAACTCGGTCACTCCGCTGGTCGCCGAGGCGTCCAAGGCGCTGCTGGCGGCCGGGGTTCGCGACGTACGCAACCAGGGCGTGCTGCTGGCCGGCGTCAACGCCGACAGCCACAGCCTGCTCGACCTGAGCTTCCGTCTGCTCGACGGCGCGCAGATCATGCCCTACTACTTCTACATGTGCGACATGATCCCGTTCAGCGAGCACTGGCGGGTCTCGGTCGCCGACGCGCAGCGGCTGCAGCACGACATCATGGGCTATCTTCCCGGGTTCGCCACTCCGCGCATCGTGTGCGACGTACCTTTCGTCGGCAAGCGCTGGGTCCACCAGATCGCCGACTACGACACCGAGCGCGGCATCTCCTACTGGACCAAGAACTACCGCACCTCGATCGAGGCGTCGGATCCCGAGGCGCTGTCCAGGACCTACGAGTACTACGACCCGATCCACACCCTGCCCGAGTCGGGCCAGGAGTGGTGGCGTACGCACGGGGAGTGACCCGAACGTGACTGGGACCCGGCGCTGGGCGCCGGGTCTCAGTGCGTCATGGTGGGGCGGTTCTCGTAGTAGGTGTACATCGCGATCGTGGTGCGCGTGGACACGTTGGCGACCGAGCGGATCCGGCCGAGCAGCTCCTCGAGCGCCTCGGGCGTGGCGACGCGCACCTTGAGCATGTAGGACTCGACGCCGGCGATGGACCAGCAGGCCTCGACCTCGTGGAGGTCGGCCACCCGCTCAGGGGTGTCGTCGGGCTGGGAGGGGTCCATGGGCTGCACCGCCACGAACGCGGTCAGCGGCACCCCGATCGCGGCGTAGTTGACGGTGGCGCCGTAGCCGGTGATGAGACCGCGCTGCTCGAGGCGCTTGACGCGCTGGTGCACTGCCGAGGTCGACAGGCCGGTCGCCTTGCCCAGGTCTGTGTAGGACATCCGACCGTCCTCCGCGAGAAGCTGGAGGATTTTACGGTCGGTGGCCTCGATCTCAGGTGCAGTCACGGCGACAGCGTACCCACAACAGCAATATCTCCGCCGTAACGTCCAAAAAAGTAGTTGATGTCGAAAGATTTCCGGCCTCAGGAGGGCCAGTCGGCGAGCGTCTTCAGCTCCCCGTGACCGTCCGTAGAGGGCTGGACCACCGACAGCATTCGCCCGCCACGAGCCTTGTCCGGGACAGCGTTCATCGCCTCACCGGTGGCCTGGTGCGGGTCGGCGGAGACGACGACCCGGCCGTGCGAGTTGACCAGCGTCGCACCGATCTCGCGCAGGCCGGGCAGCAGCATCCGCTCCAGCGTCTCGACCGACGTGTCGGCGCCGGCGACACCTACGATCCGGCCGGCAGCGTAGACCGGCAGCGTCATGGTCATGACGTACTCGTCGGTGCAGACGAAGTCGACGTAGGGGCCAGCGAGGTTCAGCGCTCCGGTGCGCTGCGGCATGCGGAACCATGCCTGCCGGGTGTAGTCGAGAACCTCGCCCGTCGCCGGCACCACCGCGTCACCGAGGAAGTCGCGGCCGGCGCCCTGCCACCACGCCAGGTAGAGCCGGCGGTCGACGAGCGCGTCCGGTGCGGCGACGAACCCGCCACCCAGGAGGCTCGGGTCCTGAAGGAAGGCCAGCGTCCCCGTCTCGACCTGCGCGATCAGCTCGTCCGAGGTGACCGGTCCCGCGGCGAAGAGCGCGCCGACCTCGGCGCGCACCCGCTCGAGCTCCGTGAGTATGGAACCGAAGTGCTGCTCGATCCGGACGGCACAGTCGGCCGACACATCGATGTTCACGGTCGTACCACCTCATGGATCTCGGTCAGACGTTCAACGGCGTGGGTCACGTGGTCGCGTACGCTCCCCCGCGCCGCGGCGACATCGCCCGTCTCCAGCGCGGCGACGAGCGCCCGATGCCGCGCGGCGGATGCCTGACGGAAGTCCGACTCGCTCAGCGGCACTCGCAGCAACGTACCGAAGTCGGCCTCCTGTCGCACCACCTCCCGGGTGAGGCGCGCCGACTGGGTAAGCGCCGCGACCGAGAGATAGAGCTCGCTCTCGGCGTCGCGCCACCGGCCGACGTCGTCCTCGCCGAGCGGGATCAGCAGGTCCTGGAGATCCTCGACCTCGTCAGGGGCTGCTCGTTCGGCCGCGAGCTCCGCACAGCCGGTCAGCACCACCTGATAGAGACTCGCCCGGTCGCGCAGCTCCACCCGCGACATCGTGGCGAGCCGCCCCTTCACGATGTCGCCCGGATCGGGAGCGCGCACGAACGAGCCACCGCCGCGGCCTCGGGTCGTCACGACCAGGCCCTGTGCCCGCAGCGACACCAGCGCCTCCCGGGCGGTCACCGTCGCCACGCCGAGCATCTGGGCGAGCTCCTGCTCGCTCGGTAGCCGGTCGCCGTCGGCGAGCACGCCGGAGCGGATCGCCTCCGCTAGTCGGTTCTCGACACGTACGGCTCTGCCTTCGTCGCCGATCGGCGCGAAGATCGCCGACCGGGCGCGCGAGGTCATCGCACGGGCGTTGGCCACGATCGGGCTCCTCCTTCGAGTGGGTTTACAAAGAACTTACGCAGATACCCTTTAAAATCTAAGATCTGGTTCCATATGATTCAGCAATGGGACCGACCGAATCTCCGCAGATCCAGCTCGAAGCTGTGACCAAGGCATACGGCGACGTGATGGCTGTCGACGCCCTCGACCTGACCATCGGCGATGGTGAGTTCTTCTCGATGCTCGGGCCCTCCGGCTCCGGGAAGACGACGGTGCTGCGCCTGATCGCGGGCTTCGAGCACGCCGACTCTGGCACCATCCGCCTCGGCAGCGAGGACGTCACCGCCCTGGCGCCCTTCGACCGCGACGTCACCACCGTCTTCCAGGACTACGCGCTCTTCCCGCACTTCAACGTGCTCGAGAACGTCGCGTACGGCCTGCGTGTGCGTGGTGTCTCGAAGGCCGAGCGAAGCGCCCGTGCACGCGAGGCGCTGGAGATGGTCCGCCTCGGCCACGTCGCGAACCGGAAGCCGACCGAGCTCTCCGGCGGGCAGCGGCAGCGGGTGGCGCTGGCTCGCGCCATCGTCGTACGCCCTCGGGTGCTCCTCCTCGACGAGCCGCTCGGCGCTCTCGACCTCAAGCTCCGCGAGCAGATGCAGGTCGAGCTCAAGCAGATCCAGCGCGAGCTGGGGATCACCTTCGTCTTCGTCACCCACGACCAGGAGGAGGCGCTCACCCTCAGCGACCGGATCGCGGTCTTCGACAGCGGCCGGATCGTGCAGCTGGGCACGCCGAAGGAGATCTACGAGCGGCCCACCTCGCAGTACGTCGCCGACTTCGTCGGCACCTCCAACGTCTTCGACGAGCAGGCGTCGAAGCGGATGCTGAAGATGGACGGCGCCTTCGCGCTGCGGCCCGAGAAGATCCTGCTGTCCCCGGAGACCGCGAGCGCCCCGGTCGGCGCGATGACCGCCGCCGGCGTGATCACCGAGTCCATCTACATCGGCACCGGGCACCGAGTCCACATCGAGCTCGAGGACGGCACCAGGCTGGTCGCCCTCGAGCAGAGCCGTGGCTCGCTGCACCCGGATGCCGCCGAACCCGAGTCTCGGGGCGACCGCGTGGTCGCCTCCTGGTCGCCGGGCGACCTGGTCCCCCTGGGCACCGATTCGTCCCGTGCCGTGCAACACCGATGAGCCAGAGAACACCAGAGAGGTTGACCATGCGAAACATCCGAACCAGACACACCATCGGGGGCGCCCTTGCGGCCCTGTCCCTGATCACGCTGAGCGCCTGTGGCGGCGACGACGGCGACTCCTCGACCGGAGCGGTCGAGAAGCTCGGCGAGAACGAGGGCGAGGTCTCGATCCTGGCCTGGCCCGGCTACGTCGAGGACGGCTCGACCGACCCCGAGGTCGACTGGGTCTCCAGCTTCGAGGAGGAGACCGGCTGCCAGGTCACCGCGAAGGTCTACGGCACCTCCGACGAGGCCTTCAACCTGGCCAAGTCCGGCGAGTACGACGTCGTGGCCGCCTCCGGCGACCTCACCCTCCGCATGATCGCGGCGGGCGAGGCAGCCGAGGTGAACACCGACCTGATCCCCAACTACGAGGGCATCTACGACTTCCTCAAGGACCGTGAGTGGAACACCGTGGACGACAAGAACTACGGCATCCCGCACGGCTACGGCGCGAACCTGCTGATGTACAACACCAAGGACGTCACCCCGGCCCCGACCTCGTGGAAGGCGGTCTTCGAGGACGCTCCGAAGCACAAGGGCCAGGTCACCGCGTACGACTCGCCGATCTACATCGCCGACGCAGCGGTCTACCTGATGGCGCACCAGCCCGACCTGGGCATCGAGAACCCCTACTCCCTCGACGAGAAGCAGCTCGCGGCAGCGGTCGACCTGCTCAAGTCGCAGCGGACCTCCGTCGGTGAGTACTGGTCCGATTACACCAAGACGCAGGCCTCCTTCGAGACCGGCGACACCGTGGTCGGCACCACCTGGCAGGTGATCGCCAACCTGATCGACCCGAAGAAGGCCTCCGTCGAGGCGATCCTCCCCTCCGAGGGCGCGACCGGGTGGAACGACACCTGGATGATCTCCTCGAACGCGAAGTCCCCCAACTGCGCCTACGCCTGGCTCAACCACATCTCCGACCCGGAGATCAACGCCCAGGCGACCGAGTACTTCGGCGAGGCCCCCAACTCCGACGAGGCCTGCGAGTTCGCCTCCGAGGGCCACTGCGAGACCTTCCACGCCGGCGATGAGGAGTACGCCGAGAAGATCTGGTTCTGGAACACGCCGATCGAGAAGTGCCTGGACGGCCGGACCGACGTGAAGTGCACCGACTACCAGGACTGGACCAAGGCCTGGGCAGAGATCAAGGGGTGACCTTGAGCTCTGTCAGCAGCACGCTCAGCAGGAGGCCGGGGTTCCGCCTCGGCCTCCTGCTGGCCGCACCTCTCACCTGGCTGGTGCTCGTCTACGTCGTCGCCCTCGCCGCCCTGCTGGTGACGGCCTTCTGGACGATCGACTCCTTCACCAACGAGCTCGAGCGCACCTTCACCCTCGACAACATCCGTGAGATCACCGGTCAGGCGCTCTACCGGACCGTCACGCTGCGCACCATCGGTGTGGCCCTCCTGGTGACGCTCATCGACTGCCTGATCGCGCTGCCGGTCGGCTTCTACATGGCCAAGGTCGCCTCGCGGCGCTCACGCCACCTGCTGGTGATCGCGTTCCTGACGCCGCTGTGGGCGTCCTACCTGGTCAAGGCGCTCGCCTGGCGCTCGCTGCTGTCCAACGGCGGACTGCTGGACTGGGCCGGCGGCCTGGTCGGTCTCGGTTCACCGGGATTCGGCGTCACTGCGATCGTTCTCACCCAGGCGTACATCTGGCTCCCGTACGTCATCCTGCCCGTCTACGCGGCCTATGAACGTGTCCCGGACTCGCTGCTCGACGCCGCCGGCGATCTCGGTGCCCGGCCGGCGCTGACGTTCCGCACGGTGGTGCTGCCGCTGGTGGTCCCGGGGCTGGTGGCGGGTTCGATCTTCTCGTTCTCGCTGACCATGGGCGACTACATCACGGTCAACATCGTCGGCGGCGCGAACCAGATGCTCGGCAACCTCGTCTTCATCAACTCGGGGTCCAACCTGCCGCTGGCCGCCGCGATCGCGCTGATCCCGATCGTCGTGATCATGATCTACCTGGCGTTGGTACGCCGCACCGGAGCTCTGGAGAACCTATGACCATCTCGAGATCGACCCGGCGCCTGCTGGCCGTGATCACCGGCCTGGTGCTCGCCATGCTCTATGCACCGCTCGCCCTGGTCGTGGTGAACTCGTTCAACACCTCCCAGGCGCTGACGTGGCCACCCAGCGGCTTCACCACACAGTGGTGGCAGCGGGCGGCGGTCAACCCGGGAGCCCACGACGCGATCCTCACCTCACTGACGGTCGCCGCGTGCGCGACTGTGATGGCGCTCCTCCTCGGCACTCTGCTCGGCCTGGCGATGCAGCGGTACTCCTTCTTCGGGAAGGACACCGTCAACCTGCTGGTGGTGCTCCCGATCGCCCTGCCCGGCATCGTCACCGGGATCGCGCTGTCCAACGCGTTCTCATCGATCCTCGGCGTACGGCTGGGGTTCTTCACCCTCGTGGTGGCCCACGCGACGTTCTGCATCGTGACCGTCTTCAACAACGTGCAGGCGCGGTTGCGGCGGATGGGCGGCAGCCTCGAGGAGGCCTCGGCCGACCTGGGCGCGGGGATGTGGACCACGTTCCGGCTGGTCACGCTCCCCCAACTGCGCTCAGCGCTGCTGGCCGGCGGGCTGCTGGCGTTCGCGCTGAGCTTCGACGAGATCATCGTGACGACGTTCGCCGCGGGCCCCGGTGTCACCACCCTGCCGGTCTGGATCCTGACCAACCTGTTCCGTCCCGGTCAGGCCCCGATCGTCAACGTGGTGGCGGTCGTCATGATCGTCGTCTCGGTCGCGCCGATCTGGCTCGCCCAGCGACTTTCGTCCGACCCGACCGACACGACGAGGGCGATTCACTAGGCTTCACTCGTGGTTGAACCTCGAATGCTCCTGCTGGACACCGCCTCGCTCTACTTCCGCGCCTTCTTCGGCGTACCCGACATCCGAGCCGAGGACGGCACTCCGGTCAACGCCGTCCGCGGCCTGCTGGAGTTCATCTCCCGGCTGGTCAACGACTACTCCCCCACCGACCTGGTGTGCTGCTGGGACAACGACTGGCGACCGCAGTGGCGGGTCGACCTGATCCCGTCCTACAAGGCGCACCGGGTGGTGGAGGAGGTCGAGACGGCGCCCGACGTCGAGGAGGTCCCCGATCCGCTGCAGGTGCAGGTGCCGATCATCCGCGAGGTGCTCGCCGCGGCCGGGATCTGCGTCATCGGCGCCGACGGCTACGAGGCCGACGACGTGATCGGCACCCTCGCGACCGGCGCGGGGATGCCGGTCGACGTCGTCACCGGCGACCGCGACCTCTTCCAGCTCGTCGATGACGCTGCCGGCGTACGCATCCTCTACCCGACCCGGGGCGTGAGCGACCCGGATCTGGTCGACGAGAAGTGGGTGCTCGCCAAGTACGGGATCAGCGCCGCGCAGTACGCCGACTTCGCCACGATGCGTGGCGACACCTCCGACGGGCTGCCGGGGGTGAAGGGCGTCGGCGAGAAGACCGCCGCCAAGCTGCTCGAGCAGTACGGGGACCTCGAGGGGATCATCGCCGCCATCGCCGACCCGACCACCGCGATCACCAAGTCGCAGCGGCAGAAGTTCATCGACGCGGCCCCCTATCTGGCAGTCGCGCCGAAGGTCGTGGCGGTCGCTCGGGACATCCCGCTGGACCGCACTGGCACCGCTCTGCCGAGCGCTCCGGCCGACCCGGAACGCCTGCACGAGCTCGCCGCGACGTACAACCTCGCCTCCCCCGTCGCCCGCCTGGAAGCCGCTCTCGCGCGGGTGTGACACAGGTCTCCACAACTCCATTCAGAAAGTTTGTAGAAACGGCATCATCAGCCGCGTACGTCTCCGTCTCCTTGGCAAGACCACCAAGAAGGAGCGGACGAATGAGCGACATCAAGCACCCGGCAGTGCAGCAGGACATCAAGATCTCGTGCCTTGACCCCTGGGGCCGGACCGTGGAGGTGCCGACGACCCTCGGCTACCGCGAGAACGACCCGTACGCAGTGAGCCTGACCTTCCACTCCGGCGCCGGTGACGTCGAGTGGGTCGTGTCCCGTACGCTGATGCTGCAGGGCCTGGCCGCCCCCGCCGGCGAGGGTGACGTGAAGATCTACCCCAGCATCGACGAGGACGCGAAGGCAGTCGCCGTCTTCGACTTCAGCTCCCCCGATGGCCGCCTGATCGCGACCGCCGACTCGCGCGAGGTGCAGACGTTCCTCGGCAAGTCCTTCTCGGCCGTCCCGGTCGGCTCCGAGAGCCAGCACCTGGATCTCGACGCGCTGATCGCAGACCTGCTGGGCAGCTCGTTCGACGCTGAGTAGGCACTCCGCCCGCCTGCTCATTCGTTCACGAACCCTCCCGTCCCGGAATCCCCGGGGCGGGAGGGTTCGTACTTTTCGCTGGCCGGAAGCAATTCCTCGCCGTTGCCACGTCAACTGTGATAGTGATGTGCGTCACCCGCACCACCACCTCGGAGGTCACAGTGCTGCCAGCTTTCCTTTCTCGCGAGCGAACGGTGGCCGGCCCCGGCTTCAGTCGCTGGCTCATTCCGCCCGCCGCCCTTGCCGTCCACCTCTGCATCGGCCAGGTGTACGCCACCAGCGTCTACAAGACCGCCCTGGTCGAGCACTTCGACACGAGCCAGACCGCGATCGGGGTGATCTTCTCGATCGCGATCGTGATGCTCGGCCTCTCGGCCGCGGTGATGGGCACCTGGGTGGACCGCAACGGACCGCGTGCGGCGATGACCGTGGCCGCGATCTTCTGGTCCTCCGGCTTCTTCATCGGCGCCCTCGGCATCGGCACCGGCCAGCTGTGGCTGGTCTATCTCGGCTACGGCGTCATCGGCGGCATCGGACTCGGGATCGGCTACATCTCCCCCGTCTCCACGCTGATCAAGTGGTTCCCGGACCGGCCGGGCCTGGCCACCGGCATGGCGATCATGGGCTTCGGCGGTGGCGCGATGATCGCCAGCCCGCTGAGCGGCCGGCTGCTCGCGCTCTACGACCCGTCCTACACCGGTGACGCCACCACCGTCCCCGACGGCCACGCGGTGATGATGCTCTTCCTCACCCTCGGCGTGGTCTACCTGGTCTTCATGTCCTTCGGCGCGGCCACCGTTCGGGTCCCACCCGAGGGCTGGACGCCGGCGGGATGGGACCCGGCCAGCGTGAAGGAGAAGAAGCTCGTCACCACGGCGAGCGTCTCGGCGAACAACGCGATCAGGACCCGGTCGTTCTGGCTGGTGTGGATCGTGCTCTTCTGCAACGTCACCGCCGGCATCGGCATCCTCGAGCAGGCGGCTCCGATGATCCAGGACTTCTTCCGCACCGACGGAGTCTCCTCCGTGAGCGCGGTCGCGGCCGGTGGCTTCGTCGGGCTGCTCTCGATCGCCAACATGAGCGGCCGGTTCATCTGGTCCTCGACCTCCGACGTCATCGGTCGCAAGCCGATCTACATGATGTATCTCGGGGTCGGACTCGTGCTCTATCTCCTGCTGGCGACCATCGGGGACACCTCGATGGCGCTGTTCGTGCTGCTCGCCGTCGTGATCCTGTCGTTCTACGGCGGCGGCTTCGCCACCGTCCCCGCCTACCTCCGCGACCTCTTCGGCACCTTCCAGGTCGGCGCCATCCACGGCCGGCTGCTGACCGCCTGGTCGGCCGCCGGCATCGCCGGACCGCTCATCATCAACGCCTTCCTCGACGCCCAGGGTGAACCCGGCACGCTGACCGCAGCCGCCTACCGGCCCGCGCTGCTGACCATGGTCGGCGTCCTCGCGGTCGGCTTCATCGCCAACCTCCTGGTGCACCAGGTCCCCGACCGGTTCCACGAGCCCAAGTCCGCCGACTCCACCGAGACCGAGAGGAGCGCAGCATGAACGCCAAGATCGCAGGTGCCTGGGCCCTGGTCGGGATCCCGCTGGCCTACGGAGTAATCGAGACGCTGCGCCGTGCGGCGCAGCTCTTCACGGGCTGAGCTCGGCTTCAGACAGGTCAGAGGCCGAGCAGGCTCGGCTCGTTCGTACGCCACGCCTCCTGCGCCGCCTGGGTCACCGGGCCGTGCGGGAGGGTGCGCGTACCCCACTCGGTCACAGCCTGGACGTCGCGCAAACTGGAGGTGAGGAAGACCTCTGAGGCGTACTCCTCGACCTCGGCCAGCGGCTCGTCGGTCTCCTCGGCGCCGAACCACTCCAGCACCAGGGCGCGGGTGATCCCGGCCAGCGGGCCGCTGGAGAGCCTCGGAGTCTTGAGCGCGCCGTCGAGCACGTAGAAGATGTTGCTCCCGGTGCCCTCGCACAGGTCGCCGACGGTGTTGGCGAAGATCGCCTCCGTGGCCCCGTGCTTGCGGGCCTCGGCGAGGGCGATGACGTTCTCGGCGTACGACGTCGTCTTCAGACCGGTCGTCGCACCGTGCTCGTTGCGGCGCCACGGCACGCTGACGACCTTGGTCTCGGTCGGGTTGGGCTCCGCGTCCTCGAGGCCGATGATGATCGTGGGCGCCACGTCCGCGCGCCCGGAGCCGAACGGCGCCGGCCCGCCCGTGACGGTGATCCGCAGCCGTCCGTACGCTGTCGGCGCTGCGCCCAGCACGGCCTCCACACCCTTGGTGATGAGCGAGCGGTCGGGGGTCGGCAGGCCGAGGCCGCTCGCGGAGCGCTCGAGGCGGTCGAGGTGGAGGGCGAGCGCGAACGGCTGGTCCTTGATCACCTTGAGCGTCTCGAAGACGCCGTCGCCGACCACTAGACCGTGGTCTCTGATGGAGACCGCCGGGGCGGCCGGGTTGTCGAGAAGCTGACCATCGATCCACGCGCGCATGCGGCAACTCTAAAACGTCCCTGGTCAGAGCAGGGAAAGCGCGCCGGTGTGGTCGTCGAGATGACAGGTGAATGACACGCAGGTGACCCTGGATTTGGCCTCGGGCAGCGGCTCCGATAATGTTCTTCTCGTCGCCAAGGGCACGGGAAACCGGGCCTGAAGCAGCAAGCGGACGTAGCTCAGTTGGTAGAGCGCAACCTTGCCAAGGTTGAGGTCGCGAGTTCGAGCCTCGTCGTCCGCTCGGAGTAGGTCTCCACCGGAGGCATTGCCTCCAGCGGTGGGTTGGCCGAGAGGCGAGGCAACGGACTGCAAATCCGTGTACACGGGTTCAAATCCCGTACCCACCTCGAAGCACCACCCTGATAAATTGAATAACCCCGGACGATTGGCGCAGCGGTAGCGCGCTTCCTTGACACGGAAGAGGTCACTGGTTCAAACCCAGTATCGTCCACAACAAGATTCTGACTCCGACCTGGCAATGGGTCGGAGTCAGAATCTATTTCCCGTGGCGACGTCGGTGTTCACGGCTAACATCCGCGCTATGCCGGAACGAGCCCCTCGGTCGAAGAAGCGCCAAGGGGCGGACATGCGGTTTCACGAGCGCGCCCTTCCTCGCTGGCTTCCATGGTTTCTCTCTGTTCCGGCGGCGCCTCACGTCCAGGCCGATGCGGACTCGGATGCGTACGTCGACCTCCACACGTTCCAGACGGTGAAGGCATTCGAAGAGCTCCGGCAGACCGGGGTGTTGGAAGGGTCGCCGCGCTACTGGGAGCCGGACTTCGCCGAGGCATACGGGTGGATGAAGCGGGAGATGGATTGCCGGCTTCCGACCTCGGGCGACGGAATGGTGTGGATGTGGGCCGCCACGACACGGCGCGAGCTCTTGAATTCGGCACGTCGGTACCGAGGTGAAGTACTCATCTCGGTCAGGCTTCCGCGCAAGCAGGTACTGCTCAGCCACTTCGGCGACTGGCACAGTGTCCTCAACAGGACGCTCCTCATCCGCGGCGACCGCGACCTGCCGTGGCCGGACTGGGAGGCACGGTTCGATCGGTCCTGGGACGAGTGGTCGGAGCGTACGAGTCATTGCGATCAGATGTCGCTGGCATCGTGGCCCCGACCGCTTCGTGAGGAGCTCGAACGGTCGTGGCAGTCGATCTTCGACCCGTCAGCGTGGGTCGAGTCGTACGACGGCGCTTCGTGGGTCCCTGCGCGCCATATCCAGGCGACGACCCACCGGATCACGCTGGACGCGGTCACCCGCGCTGTTCGCCTGCTGTGAGGCCCCGTTGGACGGCCTCGATGATCGCGCCCCACGGCAGTTTCTGGTCCGGTGGCATCTGGCGGGGTGGGTGGAGGGGCCAGATGTCGGGGCCTTCGATGAGGTCGACGCCGGCGCGGCGTAGGGCTGCCACGTGGGAGGGCCAGGCGGGGTGCTCGGCGTGGGCGGCGTTGATGAGCGGGAAAACGACGACCGGAACGGTAGTGAGGTTTTCGGTGACGACGGTGAGGGCCTGGTTGTCGGCCAGGCCCAGGGCGATCTTGGCGGTGCTGTTGAAGGTTGCGGGGGCGACGACGACGGCATCGAGCTGCGCCGGGTGCGTACGCGGCTCCCACGGGAGACGGCTCGGTCCCCGTACAGGGAACCCAGTCAGCGCCTCGATCCGGTCGGCCTCGCCGTTCGCGCGCAGCCAGGTGAAGGCCGTCGGGGTCAGTGTCACCGGAACCTGGTGGCCGGCGTCGACCAGCGGGGTGACCAGCTCGTCGCAGAGTTGCTCCACGCCGCCTGCAGCGCAGGCGATGACTCCGATGATGGCCACGCCGAGAGCGTACGCGACGTGGATCAGTCGATCAGGCCGGCCTCGCGCGCCATCCGGACCGCGTGGACGCGGTTGTTGGCGTTGAGCTTGCGGGTGGCGCTCTTGAGGTAGGACTTCACGGTGCTCTCCACGATCCCGAGGGCCTCGGCGGCTTGCCGGTTGCTGTTCCCGAGCGCCACCTGGCGCAGGACGTCGAGCTCGCGAGCGGCCAGGCGTACGGCCGGAGCGAGCTGAGCTGGCTGCTTCTCCCCCGGCGCGGCGGTGAGCCGGAGGACCATGGCCTCGAGGCGGCTGCGGACCTCGGGGTCGACGACCTGGCCGGCCAGGTCGGTGAGCTCGGCCGCCATCTCCCGGCGTTCGGCGAGATCGCGCTTCGCGGCCGTCTCGTCCGCTCTAGGAGCCCGACTCGGCGCGGGCGCCAGCCGGGAGAGCCGGTTGCGGACCTCGTCGTCGATCAGGATCTCCCGCTCGAGGGTGCGGATCAGCGGCCGCAGCGAGTCGAACCAGACGCCGCCGAGACCGAGCCGGGAGCGGGAGGCGAGGTAGATGAGCATCCGCGGGGCCCGGTCGACCATGATCGGCAGGGCGGCGACGGTCTGGATCTGCTCCTGAGCGACGGCGGTGTCGTAGAGGTGGGTGATCCCGCGAGCGGTGTAGTAGTGGTCGACGGACCCGGGTTGCCGGGTCTGCAGCGTCTTGCCGCCCAGGCCCTCCCCGTTGACCACCCGCAGGCCGCGCAGCGAGACGCCCTTCGCGCCACAGGTCGCGGTGATGTCGATGGCCGTGCCGTCACCGCGCACCGGGCCACCGAAGGCGAGATCCAGCCCCGACGCGGTCCGGAAGGAGGCCAGCGTCTGGGCGATCCGGGACCCGTCGTACGGCGCCTCTGGGGCGATGGCGGTGGTGCTCATGGCGTTGAGCGTAAGTGACGACCATCACAGGCAACAAGAGGCATACCCCCTCTTTCGAGGGCACTCGTCCGGGGGTATCGGACAGGTGGTGTCGGTCCCACACTCGGTTCACCAATCCAAGTAGGAGGCACGATCATGGCCCAAATCGCGGCTAACCGAGCCGAGGTCGACGGGCGCACCATGCGCCGCGTCGCGACGGCGTCACTGACCGGCACCACCATCGAGTTCTACGACTTCCTCATCTACGGGCTCGCGGCAGCCCTGGTCTTCAATGCCGTCTTCTTCCCGTCCATGGGCGGTCCCGAGGGCACCTTGGCCTCGATCGCGACCTTCGGCGTCGCGTTCGTCTTCCGACCATTGGGAGCGATCCTCTTCGGCCACTACGGCGACCGGATCGGCCGCAAGGCCACGCTGATCACCACCCTGATGATCATGGGCACCTCGACCTTCGCGATCGGCCTGCTCCCGAGCGTGGAGTCGATCGGCAAGGGCGCCGTGGTGATCCTCGTTCTGCTGCGCGCACTGCAGGGCATCGCGCTCGGCGGCGAGTGGGCGGGCGCCGCACTCCTCACCACCGAGTACGCCGCCCGCGGCCAGCGCGGGCGCTACAGCATGTTCCCGCAGCTCGGCCCCAGCCTCGGGCTGATCCTCGCCGCCGCAGCCATGCTCACGACCTTCCGCCTGATGGAGCCCGCCGCGTTCGCGGCCTGGGGTTGGCGGATCCCGTTCCTGGCCAGCGCCGTCCTCATCGCGGTCGGCCTCTGGGTCCGGCTGAAGATCGCCGAGACGCCGTCGTTCAAGAAGGTCCAGTCGGCAGGCACCCGCAGCGCGCTCCCGTTCGTCGGCTGCATCCGTGACCAGTGGCGGCAGGTGCTGCTCAGCGGCGGGATCATGGCGGTCGTCTTCGGCGCCTTCTACACCGGCGCCAGCTTCATGGTCGCCCACGCGGTCGGCACCCTCGGCCTGAGCATGAGCCAGGCCCTGCTCGGCGTCATCGTCGCGGCGTTCGCGATGAGCGTCACGGTGATCGCCTCCGCGTGGCTCTCCGACGTCCTCGGCCGCCGTGTGGTCCTGCTCATCGGCGCCGCCTTCGGCCTCGTCGCCGGCCCGCTGTCCTTCGCCATCATGGAGCCGGGCAGCTTCGTCAGCTTCGCCCTCGGCAACAGCCTGATGCTGTGCGTACTCGGTCTCAACTATGGTCCGATCGCGGCGTTCCTGCCCGAGATGTTCCAGGCGAAGTACCGCTACACGGGAGCCGGTCTCGGCTACAACATCGCGGGCATCCTCGGCGGCGCTGTCCCGCTGGTCATCGCCGAGGACCTGCTGGCCCGGTGGGGCACCGACGGCATCGCGTACTTCCTCAGCGCCCTGGCCGTGCTGAGCATCGGCTGCCTGCTGGTGGCCAAGGAGACCAGCCGCGTGGAGCTCGACGCGGAGCCCGCACTCGCCTGATCCGGCACCGCTCACCCTCCTTCGGGGGTGTGGCTGCCACCGTGGTCTCGGTCATGCTCGCGGCATGACCGAGACCTCATCCATCACCGCTTCGTCGGCTCGTGGCGACATCGACGTTCCGCTGCTCGAGGAGACGATCGGAGCCAACTTCGAGCGCACCGTCGCCCGCCACGGAGACCGTGAGGCGCTCGTCGAGATCGCCACCGGACGACGCTGGACCTACGCCGAGCTGGATGCCGACGTGGATGCCCTCGCGGTCGGCCTGCGCAAGGCCGGCATCGGCAAGGGTGACCGCGTCGGCATCTGGGCTCCGAACTGCGCCGAGTGGACGATGGTCCAGTTCGCCACGGCCAAGATCGGTGCGATCCTGGTCAACATCAACCCCGCCTACCGCACCCACGAGCTCGCGTACGCGCTCAACCAGTCCGGGGTGCGGCTGCTGATCAGCGCGACCGAGTTCAAGACCAGCGACTACGTATCGCTCGTCGGCGAGGTGGCGGGCGACTGCGGCGCGCTCGAGCAGACCATCTTCCTGGGTACGCCGCAGTGGGATGAGCTGCTGGCCGCCGGCCGTGGCGAGCGGCTGGCCGACCACGTCGAATACACGCTCGACCCGAACGACGCGATCAACATCCAGTACACCTCCGGGACCACGGGCTTCCCTAAGGGCGCGACGCTGTCGCACCGCAACATCTTGAACAACGGCTTCTTCGTCACCGAGGCGATCCACTTCACCGAGCAGGACCGGCTCTGCATCCCGGTGCCCTTCTACCACTGCTTCGGCATGGTGATGGCCAACCTCGGCTGCACCACCCACGGTGCGACCATGGTCATCCCGGGCCCCGGCTTCGACCCGGCCACGACGCTGCAGACGGTCCAGGACGAGAGGTGCACGGCGCTGTACGGCGTGCCGACGATGTTCATCGCGATGCAGAACGACCCTGACTTCGCCTCCTACGACCTCTCCACGCTGCGTACCGGGATCATGGCCGGCGCGCTGTGCCCGATCGAGGTCATGAAGCGGTGCGTCAGCGAGATGCACATGAGCGAGGTCGCGATCGCCTACGGCATGACCGAGACCTCGCCGGTCTCGTGCCAGACCCGCACCGACGACGACCTCGAGCGGCGCACCGAGACGATCGGCCGCGCGGCCCCGCACGTCGAGATCAAGATCGTCGACCCGGCCACCGGCGAGGCGGTCCCCCGCGGCACGGCGGGCGAGTTCTGCACCCGCGGCTACTCGGTGATGCTCGGCTACTGGGACGATGAGACGAAGACCGCCGACGCGATCGACGCCGACGGCTGGATGCACACCGGCGACCTGGCCGTGATGCGCGAGGACGGCTACTGCGTGGTGGTGGGAAGGATCAAGGACATGGTGATCCGTGGTGGCGAGAACATCTACCCGCGCGAGATCGAGGAGTTCCTCTTCACCCATCCCGACATCGCCGAGGCGCAGGTCGTGGGCGTCCCGGACGAGAGGTACGGCGAGGAGCTCTGCGCCTGGATCCGGATGCAACCCGGCGCCGAGCCGCTGGACGCCGAGGCCGTACGCGCCTTCGCTAGCGGCAAGCTCGCCCACTACAAGGCGCCGCGCTACGTGCTGCTCGTCGAGGAGTTCCCGATGACCGTGACCGGCAAGGTCCGCAAGATCGACATGCGCGAGCAGAGCGTCGCTCTGCTCGGCCTCTGAGCCGCCGATGAGCTACTGGCACCGGACCGGTCCATGCACCTTTACGCCGACCGAGCACGTCGGCGGGGCCTGGGACCTGGACACACAGCACATCGCCACCCTGCTCGGCGTGCTCGCGCACGAGGTCGAAAGAGACCGCGACGCCCGCCGCGACGACGGGCTCCAGATCACCCGGATCAGCTACGACATCCTCGGCACCGTCCCGCTCGAGCCGGTCGATGTCGAGGTCACCGTGCTCCGCGCCGGACGTACCATCGAACTCGTCGAGGCCCGGGCCTGCCACGGCGGCCGGCCCGTCGTGCTCCTGCGTGCCTGGCTGACCGCCGGCTACCCGACCGCGGAGCTCGAGGGCACCCGTCACCTGCCGATGTCCGCGCCGGACGAGGTGCCGGCCTGGGACATGACCACCTTGTGGGACGGGGGCTTCATCGCCTCGGTGGAGGTGCGCCGCCATGACCTCGGCCCGGGGCGGGCGCAGTCCTGGGTGCGTACGGCTCACCCCCTCGTCGCCGACGAGGAGGTGAGCCGGCTGGCGCAGGTCGCCGGGCTGCTCGACATCACCAACGGCGTCGCCGTCCGCGTCGACCCGAAGGTCGTCAGCTTCCCCAACCTCGACCTGACCGCGCACCTGTTCCGGGCTCCGGCTCCTGGCTGGTTGGGGCTCGACACGACCGTCTCGTTCGGCCCGGAGGGCGCCGGTGTGACCACGTCCGTGCTCCATGACGAGCGGGGCGCCTTCGGCGTCAGTACGCAGTGCCTGACCGTCCGTCCCTGACGGCTCAACTGGCGGCCGCGACCGTGATCGGCGCGGTCGACCTGCTGGCGCGCCGGTGGGCGGTGAGCATGACCAGGGCGACGATCACGGCAAGGGCGTAGAAGCCGGTCGCGACGTCGAAGACGGTCGAGTAGCCATGGGCCTGGGCGACGGCGCCCGGGGCGGGGTCGTGGTGCACCGCGCTGCCGTACACGACGGTCAGGAGCGCGAGCCCGATCGAGCCGCCGATCTGGTGGGCGGTGTTGACCAGACCGGAGGCGGCGCCGGCGTCACCCGGGTCGACCCCGGCCATCCCGAAGTCGGTGAGGAGGATGATCGCGATGCCTTGGCCGATACCCAGCACCAGCAGCGGCGGCAGGATCGACACCACCGGCGTCGTCGCGTCGATCCGGCTCAGCCAGGCCATGCCGATCCCCGCCGTGACCAGGGAGGTCAGCAGCAGCACGGGCTTGCTGATCCTCGGTCCGGCCCAGCGCACGGCGTACACCATTGCGAAGAACATGCCGGTCATCGGGATGTAGACGAGTCCGGTGGCGAGCGGGCTGAGGCCACGTACGTTCTGGAGATACTGCGAGAGGAAGTAGAACGTCGAGAACATCGCGCCGACGATCAGGATCCGGCCGATGTACGCCCCGGAGCGGTGCACGCTGGAGAAGAGCCGGATCGGCACGATGGGCTGCGCGGCCCGCAGCTCGATGAGCACGAAGGCGACGAGCAGGACCACCGACGCGGTGAGCGGGAGCAGGGTCTGGGCGCTGCCCCAGCCGATCTCGGCGGCCTCGACGAGGCCGTAGACGAGCGCCGACATACCGACGGTGACGCTCAGCGCGCCCAAGATGTCGACCCTGCCGGGCCGGGGCTCGGTCTCGGGGAGGTAGCGCGGTGAGAGGGCGAGGATCAGGATCCCGAGCGGGACGTTGACCAAGAGACCCCAGCGCCAGGAGAGGTACTCGGTGAAGACGCCGCCGACGATGATCCCGACGCTGGCTCCGGCACCGATCACCGCGCTGTAGATCGCGATCGCCCGGGTGCGCTCCTCGGGCTCGGGGAAGCTGGTGATCAGCAGTGCCAGCGTTGACGGGATCGCGAAGGCCGACGCCACCCCCTGCAGCGTGCGCGCGGCGATGAGAAGTTCGGCCGACGGCGCGAGCCCGGCCAGGAGCGAGGCCGCGGTGAAGAGCGCCGTCCCGGCGATGAACACGCGGCGCCGGCCGAGCAGGTCACCGGCTCGTGCGCCGAGCAGCAGGAGGCCGCCGAAGGCGAGCACGTAGGCGTTCTGGATCCACGACAAGGACGAGTCGGTGAAGCCGAGCTCCGCCTTGATGTGGGTGAGCGCCGTGGTCACGATCGAGGCGTCGAGGGTCATCATCAGCTGGCAGCCGAGGATCACCATCAGGACGACCGCCCGGTGACGGGCACCAGGGCGCAGGGGTGTCGGAGACATGTGCACTTCCTAAGTAACTAACGAGTTGGTTATTTCAGTGAAGCACTGAGTGGCACGAAATGCAACTAACTAGTTACTTGCTTTAGGGTGGGTGCATGGCCAGAGACTCCGAGGCGACCCGCACCCGCATCCTCGACGCCGCCGAGGCCGAGTTCGCGGCGTACGGCATCGCCGGCTCGCGCGTCGACCGGATCGCGGAGACGGCGCTGGCGAACAAGGCGCTGATCTACAAGTACTTCGGCACGAAGGACGAGCTCTTCGACGCCGTCTTCGCCCACCGGGTGCTCGCGTTCGTCGACGAGGTCGAGTTCGACGCCACCGACCTGCCCGGCTACGCCGGACGGTCCTTCGACCTCTACGAGCGCTTCCCCACGACGCTACGGCTGACGACCTGGTATCAGCTCGAGCGCCCGACCGGGAAGCTCCCGGCGATCGTCGCCTCCAACGACGCCAAGCTGGCCAAGATCGAGGAGGCGCAGCAGGCAGGGAAGCTGACGACCGCCTACTCGCCGCTCGAGCTGCTCACCGAGGTTCGCGCGCTGGCGATGAGCTGGCACCTGCACACCCCCGAGCTCGCCCTGGTGCGCCGGCCCAGCCGCGCTCGGTGCCGGGAGATCGTCGTCGAGAGCGTACGGCGCCTGGTGACTCAGGACTGACGGGAGAAGAAGTCCTCGTAGCGGTGCTCCCCCGGTGGCCGCTGGTCGACGACCTCCTGCTCACGGGTCCGGAGCTCGACGCGCCGGATCTTCCCAGAGATCGTCTTGGGCAGGTCGAAGAACTCCAGGCGCCGTACGCGCAGGTAGGGCGGCAGGTGGTCGCGGGCGAACTCGAGGATGGCCCGGGCGGTCTCGGCGGTTGGCTCGTGGCCGGCCGTGAGGGAGACGTACGCCTTGGGAACGGCGAGTCGCACCGGGTCAGGGGCCGGCACGACCGCCGCCTCGGCCACCGCGGGGTGCTCGATCAGGACCGACTCCAGCTCGAAGGGCGAGACCTTGTAGTCGGAGGCCTTGAAGACGTCGTCGGTGCGGCCGACGTAGGTGATGTAGCCCTCCTCGTCGCGGCTGGCGACGTCGCCGGTGTGGAAGAAGCCGCCGCGCATCGCGTCGGCGGTGCGCTTCTCGTCATCACGGTATTCGGTCATCAAGGTGGCGGGCCGCGACGAGAGGTCGTGGCCCAGATCAAGGCACAGCTCGCCTTCACCCGGCCCCTCGATCACGGTCCCCTCGATCGGGTCGACCAGCACGACCGGGACACCGGGCAACGGCCGGCCCATCGAGCCCGGACGTACCGGCTGACCCGGGCTGTTGGCGACCGTCGCGGTCATCTCGGTCTGCCCGAAGCCGTCGCGGATGGTCAGGCCCCACGCCTGCTGGACCTGGCTGATCACCTCGGGGTTGAGCGGCTCACCGGCGCTGATCGCCTCGCGCAGGGACCCGCAGCCGCCGGAGAGGTCGGCCTGGATGAGCATCCGCCACACCGTCGGCGGAGCGCACATGCTGGTGACGTGCTCCTCGCGGATCCGCTGCAGCAGCGTGGCCGCCTCGAAGCGCGCGTAGTTGAGGACGAAGACGGTCGCTCCGGCGAGCCAGGGAGCGAAGAAGTTCGACCAGGCGTGCTTGGCCCACCCGGGGCTGGAGATGTTCATGTGGACATCGCCGGGGCGCAGACCCAGCCAGTACATCGTCGACAGGTGCCCGACCGGGTAGGTGTAGTGGGTGTGCTCGACCAGCTTCGGACGGCTCGTGGTGCCGCTGGTGAAGTAGAGGAGCAGCGCGTCGGTGGTGGCGTTGCCTGGGTGCTCGAGCGGCTCCTGGCTCTCGGCGGCGGCCGCGGCGTAGTCGTTCCAGCCCTCCCGCTCCCCCGCGCCGAGCCCGACACCGATCCGTACGTAGTCACCGGGGACGCCGTCGAACTTGTCCGCGTCCACGGCGTTGCACACCACCGCGCGGGCCCGGCCCCGGGCGAGCCGGTCGACCAGCTCGGCGGTGCCGACCGCGGTCGTCGTCGGCATCAGCACCGCGCCGACCTTCATCGCCGCGAGCATCGTCTCCCACAGCTCGACCTGGTTGCCCAGCATGACGACCACGCTGTCGCCCGACCCGACGCCGAGGCGCCGAAGGTAGCGGGCCACCGCGTCCGAGCGACGCGCCAGCTCGTCGAAGGAGTACGCAGCCCGCGAACCGTCCGACTCGGCGATGACCAGCGCCGGAGCGTCGTTGCCCCGAGCCATCGGGTCGAACCAGTCGTGGGCGAAGTTGAAGATCGCCCCGACGTCGGGCCAGCGGAAAGTGTCCAGCGCCTCGGCGTAGTCGAGGCGCTGGGCGATCAGCGCGTCCCGGGCGGTGAGCAGGGCGTCGGTCGAGGTCGATCCAGTCATGGCGGTCATCATCGTCGCGAGGCCGACCCCCGCCCTACCCCCGGAAGAGGGGGCTAGCGCGTCAGTCCACCGACGATCACGGTCGGCTCGACGTCGACGGGGAAGTTCACGCTGCTCGCGATGAAGCAGTCCAGGTGGGCCTGGTGGTGGGCGGAGGTCGCGGCCTCGATCATGGAACCGTCCGCGACAGTGACGACCGGGTGGAGCACGGCGCGGGTGAACCGGCCGCCGGTGCCCTGTGTCTCCATGGTGGCGGTCGCGGCGTCGTGGTAGTCGACGACGACCACGCCCACCGTCACCGCCTGGTGGAGGTAGGACAGCATGTGGCACTGCGCCAGCGAGGTCAGCAGGAGCTGCTCGGGGTTGTGCCGACTCGCGTCGCCGCGGAAGGTCGGATCGGAGGAGCCCAGAATGTCGGGCAGGCCCTCGATGCGTACGACGTGGTCTCGGGCGTAGTCGCGGTAGCCGCTCGTCCCGGTGCCGCGGTTGCCCGTCCACTCCACCGAGACCGTGTAGTCATGGGTCAGAGCCATGCGCACACCTTAGTGCCGGAATTTCCGGTGATCGACCCCGCATTCGGTGGACTGGATCCGGTGTCACCCAGGACGGGTGACGCGTCACTCCGCCCGCGAACGCATCCTGAGGATTCAGTCGTACGACGAATCGAGAGTTCCATGGGGAAAGCCGGGTGGCGTCCGATCTGGACGTTGAGCGGCCTACTGGTCGCCTACTACGCGTTCCCTCTGCGGTGGACGGCAGATTCGTTGGTGGCCGTTGGCACGAGCTTGCTGGTGACAGTGGGTGCACTCTCACTCGTCGGCACGGTGATGGTCAAAGAGCTTGGTGCCGTTCGCAGGGGCGCGCCTGGACGCAGCCTGCGGGTGCTGGCCATGATGCTGATCGTGCTGGTGATGGCGGCATCGCTGACCTTCTTCCTGCTCGACGAGATTCGTCCTGACGAGATCACCGGCCTGGATACGCGCACCGATGCCCTCTATTTCACCTTGAGCACAATGACGACGGTCGGGTACGGCGATGTCCACGCCGAGGGTCAGATCGCGCGGGTGCTGGTGTGCGTGTTGATCGTCTTCAACATCGTGGTGGTGGCCTCGCTCGTCAGGTCCCAGACTCGTTCCCCGACTCCCCCCACTCCACCGAAACGCTAGCGCCGGCCTGTGGACAGGCGTGTATGCGTGGCGTCCCGCACGGTTACCGCGAACGTCATGACCCACTTGCCGCGCGCTGAAGGAGAAAGCACACCGTCGAGCGTCCCCGCACCCGCTGGGCGCACCGGTCCGGGCTGGTGGCGATCCGCCGTCGTCTACCAGGTCTACCCACGCAGCTTCGCCGACGGGAACGGTGACGGGGTGGGCGACCTCCGCGGGATCAGGCAGCACCTCGACCACCTCGAGTGGCTCGGGGTCGACGTGCTGTGGATCTCCCCCGTCTACCCCTCGCCGATGGCTGACAACGGCTACGACGTCAGCGACTACCACGATGTCGACCCGACGTACGGCACGCTCGCAGAGCTCGACGCGCTGATCGCGGACCTCCACGAACGAGGGATGAAGCTGGTGATGGATCTCGTCGCGAACCACACCTCGGATGAGCATCCCTGGTTCGTGGAGTCGAGCTCGAGCCCGGAGAGCCCCAAGCGCGACTGGTACTGGTGGCGCGACGAGCCCAACAACTGGGGGTCGTTCTTCTCTGGGCCGGCCTGGACGTACAGCGAGGGCAGGGCCGCCTACTACATGCATCTGTTCACCAAGAAGCAGCCGGACCTGAACTGGGAGAACCCCGAGGTGCGGCAGGCGGTGTACGAGGTGCTGCGCTGGTGGCTGGACCGCGGCGTCGACGGGTTCCGCATGGACGTGGTGAACCTGATCTCCAAGGACCCGGAGCTCCCGGAAGCACCGGTCATGCCCGGGCAGCGCTACGGCAACATGCGGCAGTCGGTGATCGACGGGCCGCGTGTGCACGAATACCTCGCCGAGATGCACCGGGAGGTCTTTGACCGCTACGACCGCGACCTGCTGCTGGTCGGTGAGACCGGCGAGACGACGGTCGAGGAGGGCCGGAAGTACACCGACCCGGCACGCCGCGAGCTCGACATGGTCCTGCACTACGAGCACGTCGAGATCGACCACGGCACCTTCAAGTGGGACGTACGCCCCTTCGAACTCGGCCGCCTCCGTGATCGGTTCGCGGCCTGGCAGGAGGGTCTGGCGGACGTGGGCTGGAACAGCCTCTATTGGGACAACCACGACCAGCCGAGAGTCGTGTCGCGGTACGGCGACGACGGCCGCTGGCGAACCGAGTCGGCCAAGCTGCTCGCGACCGTGCTGCACCTGCAGCGGGGCACCCCGTTCGTCTATCAGGGCGACGAGATCGGGATGACGAACTACCCGTTCACCTCCATCGACGAGGTCGACGACGTCGAAGCGGTGAACTACTACCACGAGGCGGTCGCGCTGGGAGTGGATCCCGAGGACGTGATGCGCTCGCTCCGGGCGATGTGCCGCGACAACGGGCGTACGCCGATGCAGTGGGACGCCTCTCCCTCAGCAGGCTTCACCACCGGAACGCCGTGGCTCGCGGTCAACCCGAACTACGCCGAGGTCAACGTCGCCGCACAGATCGACGACCCGGACTCGGTGCTCTCGCACTACCGCCGGCTGATCCGGCTGCGCCACGAGGACCCGGCCGTGGTCGACGGCGACTTCACCCTGCTGTCCGACAGCCATCCGCAGATCTTCGCCTTCCGCCGGCGCCACGAGAGCGGGCAGCTGGTCGTGCTCGCGAACTTCAGCGGAACCGAGGCGCACCTGGGCGAACTCGTGGACGAGTCCCGTGGCGAGCTCGTGCTCGGGAGCGGCAGCGGTCCGACGATGGCACCGTGGGAGGCGCGGGTCCTCCGCCGCTGAGCCGGTGCTGAGGCTGGGTCAGTCGTCGCCGAGCAACCAGACCGCGGTGTCGGGCGGCAGCTCTGGGCCGACCGGCTCGCCGCTGCTGATCACGACGTCGCCACGAGGCAGCGGCGTCGGCACCGCGCCGCAGTTGAGGACGACGCTCAGCCGGCCACGTCGAAAGGCGATGACGTCCTCGGGCGCATCGAGGAACCTCACCTCCTCGTCGCCACCGAGGGCGTAGCGGCGACGAGCCTCGAGCGCCGACCGGTAGAACTCCAGGGTCGAGTCCGGCCGGCCGGTCTGAGCGGCCACGGTCAGATCCGTCCACTGCACCGGCTGCGGTAGCCAGGGCTGTCCGTCGCCGGGACCGAAGCCGAACGGCGGCGCATCGCCGCTCCACGGCAACGGCACCCGACAGCCGTCGCGGCCGTTCCCGCCCTCTGCCCACGGGTCCTGCTGATGCTCCGGAGGCAGCTCCACGTGCGGCAGCCCGAGCTCCTCGCCCTGGTAGAGGCACGCCGACCCGGGCAGCGCCAGCATCGTCAGTGTCGCCGCGCGGGCGCGGGCGAGCGCCTGCGGCCCGTCGCCGTAGCGGGTCCGGTGGCGTACCGCGTCATGGTTGGAGAGAACCCAGGTCGGCCAGGCGCTGGAAGGACGCAGTGCCTCCAGCGTGGAGACGATCGCATCGGTGAACTCGCGCGCCGACCAGTGCGCCTGCAGCCACCGGAAGTTGAACGCCTGCTCGAACTCGTCGCTACGCAGATAGCCGCGCAGGTACTCCGGTCCCTGGGTCCACGCCTCGGCGATCAGCATCCGCTCACCCGGGTAGGACGCGACGAGATCGTGCCAGTCCCGGTAGACCCCGTGGACGTCCGGCTGGTCCCACATCGGATCGTCCTCGATGCCCTCGTCGTACATCACCGCCGGGTCGGAGTTGGGTGTTCCTCCGTCCGGGACGTGCTGGTCGCGCAGGTCCTTGACCAGGCCGTGGGCGACGTCGACGCGGAACCCGTCGACGCCCCGGTCCAGCCACCACTTCAGCACGGAGCGGAACTCTTCGGCCACCTCGGGGTGGCGCCAGTTGAGGTCGGGCTCCTCCTCGTCGAACATGTGGAGATACCACTGCCCGTCCTCGACCCGCGTCCACGCCGGTTGGCCGAAGACGGACCTCCAGTTGGTCGGCGGCTCTTCGCCGTCGGGCCCTCGGCCATCGCGGAAGAGATAGCGATCGCGCTCCGGCGAGCCGGGGCCGGCCGAGAGTGCCTTGGTGAACCACGGATGGCTCGAGGAGGTGTGGTTGGGGACCAGGTCGATGATCACTTTCAAGCCGACTTCGTGCGCCTTCGCGAGCAGGTCATCGGCGTCGGGGAGCGTCCCGAAGAGCGGATCCACGCCGCGGGCGTCGGAGACGTCGTACCCGTAGTCGATCTGTGGCGAGGGATAGAACGGCGAGAGCCAGATCGCGTCCACGCCGAGGTCGGCCAGATGGTCCAGCCGCGACGTGATGCCGGCGAGATCGCCCGTGCCGTCCCCGTCCGCATCGGCGAACGAGCGCGGATAGATCTGGTAGGTCACGGCCTCACGCCACCACGGAGCATCCACGGGAGCCCGGTAACCGGATGCCGCCCGGGTCATGCCACTCAGGACGGGTCGGGGCCGGCCTCAGTGGTCGTGGTCGGCGGGGTGCAGTTGGGTGCCGGTCACACCGCAGTGCGCGCAGGTCTCGATGTGCACCCGATGCTCCTCGACCTCGGATCCGGCGGCGAGCGGGCGGCGTACGAACACCGCTGAGAGGGCCGCGCCGAGGATCAGGAGGGCGGCGTTGATGATCATCGCCATGCCATAGCCCTCGTCGAAGGTCTGCGGGTCGGTGTAGTCGTCGCCGGCGATCCCGACCGCCGCCGGGATGACCGCGACTGCCAGCAGCCCGGCGGTGCGGGCCACCGCGTTGTTGACGCCCGAGGCGATCCCGGCGTGCCGGTCATCAGCGGCATCGAGCACGGTGGCGGTCAGCGGCGAGACCAGCAGCGTCAGCCCGATGGCGAAGAGCAGGACAGGCGCCAGCACGTCGCCGACGTAGGACGCTTCCGGGCCGATCTGCCCCATCCAGAGTGCGCCGCCGGCCGCGAGCAGCGGCCCGAGGGTCATCGGCAGGCGCGGACCGATGCGCTGCGCCAGCGCGCCGGCACGCGACGAGAAGAGCAACATCACCACGGTCACCGGCAGCAGCGCCGATCCCGCGGCGATGGGCGACCAGCCGCTGACGACCTGGAGCTGCAGGACGAGGAACACGAAGATCACGCCGAGCGCCGCGTACACGAGCAGGGTGACGGCGTTGGCCGCGCTGAACTGGGGGTTGCGGAACAGCTCGAGCGGGACCAACGGGTGGGTCGAGCGTGCCTCGACCACGACGAAGGCGCCCAGGCACGCGATGCCGGCTGCGGCGGTCACCGCCACGGAGCCGTTGAACCCGACGTCGCCCGCCCGGGTCAGCCCGAAGGTGAGTACGCCGAGCCCGGCCGCGGCGAGCAGGGTGCCGGTCAGGTCGAGCCGGCCGGCGGCGTCCGGGTCTCGGCTCTCCGGGACGTGGCGCAGGGCGACGATGACGATGAGCACCGCGACCGGCACGTTGATGAGGAAGACCAGCCGCCAGTCGATCTCGACCAGCCAGCCGCCGACGAGCGGTCCGACGGCAGCCGCGATGCCGCTGAGACCCGACCAGGCGCCCACGGCCGCGGACCGGTCGTCGACATGGAACGACGCGGCGATGATCGCCAGGCTCCCCGGTGTCAGCAGCGCGCCGCCGACCCCCTGCAGCGCCCGCGCGGCGATCAGCAGCTCGATGTTGGGAGCGAGCCCGCACAGCAGTGACGCGACGGCGAACCACACCACGCCGATGAGGAATACCCGGCGCCGTCCGAAGCGGTCACCGAGGGAACCGCCGAGGAGGATCAGGGACGCGAGGCTCAGCGTGTAGGCGTTGACCGTCCATTGCAGACCGGAGAAGCTCGCGTCGAGGTCGTCGCCGATCCGGCCGAGGGCGACGTTGACGACGGTCGAGTCGAGCATTGCCAGGCCAGAGCCCAGCACGGTCGTCGCCAGCACCCAGCGGCCGCGGGCGGTACCCAGCCGGAGAGGAGCCCGATCACCCGGAGATTCCTTCATGATCGGGCTCCTTCCCTCGACGACAGAGACGCGGTGCGAGCAGTATCCCAGTCAGGGGCGGTCAGGGCTGGTCCGCCACCCACGTACGCAGCCCGGGCCCGTGCTGGTCGAGGGTGGGCGGCGCGGCGTGGTCGGTGGGAGTCACCTCCGACCCGTCGGAGAAGAACCGCAGCGGCGGCCCGGGGAGGGTCAGGTGGCCGAGGGTGGAGTGGTCGACGTCGATCAGCAGACCCTGGCTTGCGGTCTGCTCCCAGGCGTAGACCTCGTCCAGGGAGCGCACCTTGCCGGCCGGGACGCCGGCCTCGGCGAGCTTGGCGAGCAGCTCCTCGGCCGGCCAGGGCGCGAAGAGCGTCTCGACGAGCTCGACGACCTTCTCCCGGTTGGCCGCCCGCTCTGGATTGGTCGCCATGCCCTCGAGGTCCGGTGAGATGTCGAAGGCGGTGCAGAACCTCCGCCACAGTCCCTCGCTCCCGACCGCGATCTGCACGGTCCCGTCGGCGCAGCGGAACAGGCCGTACGGCGAGATGCTCGGGTGATGGTTGCCCTGGGCTCGCCCGACCTCGCCTGCCACGGTCCAGCGGGTGCCCTGGAAACCGTGGACGCCGACGACGGCGGAGAGCAGCGAGGTGCGTACGACCGTGCCGTGGCCGGTGCGGTCGCGCTCGTGGAGAGCGGCGAGCACGCCGTAGGCGCCGTACATCCCGGCGAGCAGGTCGGCGATGGGCGTGCCGACACGTTGGGGGTCTTCGGGTCCCGATCCGGTGAGAGACATCAGCCCGGCCTCACCCTGCGCGATCTGGTCGTAGCCGGACCGACCGCCCTCGGGGCCGTCGTGGCCGAACCCGGTGATCGAGAGCACGACGAGGCGCGGGTTGCGGGCCTGGAGCTCGTCGATGCCGAGCCCGAGCCGGTCCAGGACGCCGGTGCGGAAGTTCTCGATGAGCACGTCGGCCCGGTCGACCAGGCGCAGCAGCACGTCCTTGTCGTCGGTGTCCTTGAGGTCGAGCGTGATCGACTCCTTGTTGCGGTTGGCGGAGAGGAAGTACGTCGCCTCCCGCTGCCCCTCCTCCCCCACGAACGGCGGGCCCCAGCCCCGGGTGTCGTCGCCGTGCCCGGGCGCCTCCACCTTGATCACGCGGGCACCGAGGTCGCCCATCATCATCGCGGCGTGCGGCCCGGCCAGAGCGCGGGAGAGATCGAGGACGACGACGTCGTCGAGCGGTCCACGCATGCCCGTCACCAGCCCGGGAGGACCATGGTGGCCCAGACCAGGAGGGGACCGACGAGCACCACGATGACGCTGTAGCCGAGGATCTGCTTGTAGTAGCGCTCCTCGGTGATGGTGTCGGGACGGTTGGCCAGCATCAGCGCGCCGTTGGTGGAGAACGGGCTCACGTCGACGATGGTCGAGGAGATCGCCAGCGCGGCCACGAACATGGCGGCGTCGATCCCGCCCTCGGCGATCAGCGGCACCGAGATCGGGATGATGATGGGGAGCAGCGCCGTCGAGGAGGCGAACGCGGAGACGACCGCGCCGACGTAGCAGAGGATGAGCGCGCCGATGGCCGCGACGCCCAGGCTCGCCGCCCAGCCACCCACGAACTCCGGCGATCCGGCGGTGTTGAGGATCGTGGCGTACGTCGAGACGCCGGCGACCAGGAGGACCGTCGGCCAGGCGATCTGGCGGATGGCGTCCTTGTGCTGGCTCGGGGAGAGCGCCGCGAGGATGGTCGCCGCGGTGATCGAGGCGAAGCCGATGTTCTTGTCGAAGAACAGGGCGACGGCGGCGACGATCACGAAGGCGGCGAGGGTCAGGACCTGCTCGGTGCGGATGCCGGGCTTGGTCCCGGTCGGGGCGACGGTGCCGTAACCGCGGGCCGGGACGGTCACGCCGCCCTCGTGCAGATCGCCCGGTACGCCGGCGGCGGCGCCGGCCGCCTCGTCGGGGTCGAGCCGCATGCTCATCAGCGATCGTCCGCCGAGGGCGAAGAACAGGATGGTCGCCATGATCAGGTTGACCACCAGGCTGGCGATGAAGATCGTCATCTCGCTGGCGGGCAGGCCGTTGTCGACCATGACCGAGTTGGTGATCGTGCCGTAGATACTGATCGGCGAGAAGCCGCCGCCCTGGGCGCCGTGCACGACGAACATGCCCATCATCAGCGGGTTGATCTTGTAGCGGCCCGCGAACCCGAGCGCCACCGGCCCGATGATCGCGCAGGCCGCCGGGCTGGCGGCTCCCATGGCGGTCAACAGCGCGGTCACGCCGAACATCACCCACGGGATCAGGGCGACCCTGCCGCCCACCGCGCGTACGGCACTGCTGACGATCAGGTCGACCGTGCCGTTGTTCCTCGCGATCGCGAACAGATAGGTCACGCCTATCAGCGTCAGGATCAGGTCGGCACTGACTCCGGCCAGGATCTCCTTCTCGTCGAGGTTCAGCGCGAACATCCCGACGAGCCACGCTGCGACGTACGCGAGCGCTCCCATGTTGATCGGCAGCAACGTGCCTGCCACGAACAAGGCGACCAGCGCGATGATCGCCACCCATTCCGGTCCCATCGGACTTCCCTTCTGTATGGCCCCCGTCTGGCACCGGTGTGACTCGCATCACCCTCGGCTCAGTGGCCTAGCCAATAGGACAATCGGCCGAACGTCAATACCCTGTACCCATGAGTGAGTCCGCGCGCTTTCCACGTCCACTGCAGCGAACCCGCCTGTATGAGCAGGTCGCGGAGCAGATCACGGCCTGGATCTCCGAGAACGATCTGAAGTCCGGAGACCGGCTGCCGCCGGAGAGACAGCTCGCCACCAGCCTCGGCGTGAGCCGAGCGACCCTCAGCCAGGCCCTGGTCGCGCTCGAGGTCATCGGCGTCGTCGCGGTACGCCACGGCGATGGGACGGTGCTGACCGACAAGCCGCGGGTCGAGCGCATCACCGATGCGATCCGGGCGCACGCGGAGCGGATCCCCGACGTCATCGAGGCGCGTGACGCGCTGGAGACGAAGCTCGCCGCCCTGGCGGCACAGCGGCGTACGCAGGAGGACCTGGACCGTATCGACGCGGCACTGAAGGCGATGGACGAGGACATCACGGGCGGCGGGCGCGGCGTCCACGGCGACGAGCTCTTCCACCGGGCGGTGACCCAGGCGGCCCACTCCCCTCTGCTCGAGCAGATGATGTCCGAGATCAGCGAGCTGATCCGGGAGACCCGGATCGAGTCGCTCTCCCAGCCCGACCGCCCCAAGACGTCCCTCGCCGGGCACCAGAAGATCGCCGACGCGATCGCTGCCGGTGACGCCCAACGTGCCGCTGCCGCGATGCACGGCCACGTCATGCTGGTCAGCGACGTGGCGCTGCTCCGCGACGCATGACGTGGGTCGACCAGCTCGTGGTGCTCGCCGCGGGCCTGGGTGCGGGCATCCTCACCTCCACCGTCGGGGTCGCCTCGCTGCTCAGCTTCCCCGTCCTGGTCGCGGTCGGCCTTCCGCCGGTCGTGGCCAACACGTCCAACACGGTCGGGATGACGCCCGCCGGGCTCAGTGGCTCCTTCGGCTACCGGCGCGAGCTGGCCGAGCATCCGGGAGCGACCGCCGCGGTGCTGATCACCGCGGGCGGCGGCAGCATCGCCGGAGCGTTGCTGCTGCTGTGGTTGCCGGGATCGGTCTTCGAGGCGGTCGTGCCGTGGCTGATCCTGGGCACCTGCGTACTCGTGGGGGTGCAGCCGCGGCTGAGCCGCTTCCTGCGCCAGCACGCCGTCGATGACGAGCCGCGGGTGCGGATCTCCGGGTTCACCACGGTCTTCGCGACGCTGACCGGCGCCTACGGCGGCTACTTCGGTGCCGGGTCCGGGGTGATGATGATGGCCGTGCTCGGGCTCGGGACCGATCTGGAGTTCCGTACGGTCAACGCGCTCAAGACGCTCGCGGTGATGGCCTCGAACGTGGTCGCGACGGTGATCTTCGTGGCCATCGCCGACCTCGACTGGCGGGCCGTCGGCCTGCTCGCCGCGGGATCGGTCGTGGGCGGGTACGTCGGGGCGCACATCGGCCGCCGGCTGCCGGCCACGGTCCTGCGCTCACTGATCGTGGTCGTCGGGATCGGCGCCGCGACGCTCATGATCGTGCGCTGAGATTTCTTCGCAGCGTCAGAACGGCGGCTTTCCCGTCCCGGAGACGCGGAACCGCCCCCAGGGGTCGATGTCGGAGAGCCGCCCCTCGGCTTCGCCGTGGTCGGTGCGGACGGTGACGCTCTGGCCGTTGCGTACGCCGTCGAGGGCCGTGCCGACGCGGCCGTACCAGTGGAAGTGGCCGTCGATCGGCTGGAAGGCGCCGCGCAGTGCGACATCGACCTCCCAGGTGCCGTGCTCGGACTCGAGGCGCGCGGGACCTTCGTAGAGGTGCTGGGGCTCGTGGTCGCTCATCGGGGGCTCTTTCGCAGCGGGGTGACGATCTCGGGACGGTCCAGGGCGCTCAGGTCGACGCCGTACTCGGCGGTGGTGCCCTCCAGTGCGTGCCAGACGAACTCGCTCAGATAGCGGGTGAACGCAGCGCGGGACATGGTGCGCCGGTCGAGCCACCACTGGCCGGCGGACTCACCGATCCCGACGAGGCTGTGCGCCCAGGGCTCGGCGCCGGCGGCGTCGACACCGAGGCGGCCGAAAGTGTCGTTGAGCAGCCGCGCGAAGGTCGCCGCGATGAGCTGTTTGCCGTCCGCCAGCGGATCCGTGCCGCCGGTGTGCTGGCGAACCAGGAGCAGGTAGACGTTGGGGTGCTCGGCGATGGTCTCGACGTACGCCGCGACCCCGGCCTCGACCCGCTGGCGGGTCGGCGCTGGGGCGAGCACGGCGTCGACGACCGCGTCGAGGATCTGCCGCGCGGCCCACATCCCCACCGCGCCGTGCAGCTCGGCCTTGTCGGCGAAGTAGCGGTAGAGCACCGGCTTGCTGACCCCGGCCTCCGCGGCGATGTCGGCGATCGAGACCTCGGTCCCGGCCGAGTCGACGGCGCGTACGGCTGCCGCCACCAGCTCCGCCCGTCTCGTCTCGCGGTGGGCGTCCCAGCGCGAGGAGCGGCCGTCGTCCTTGACCTTCCGTGTCATGTCCTGCACTCTAGCAACTACCCGTAACTCTGGGTAACACCTAGTTCCAACGCTCAGTCAGATCGCTCAGTCAGGGAGAAGAATGACCATCGCCGACCCGACCTCCGACCGGCTCCTACGCTCCACCGCGCGTCAGTCCTACGACCCGGAGGTCGACCTCGACTGGGACGCCGCACCCGTCGAGGGACTGTGGTGGATGCAGCCCGAGCGCGTCTCCCTCTACGGCACCCCGACCTGGGACCGGCTCAGCCAGGAGCAGCAGATCGAGCTCTCCCGGCACGAGGTGGCCAGCATCATGAGCGTCGGGCTGTGGTTCGAGGTGCTGCTGATGCAGCTGCTGCTCCGCGAGGTCTACGGCGCGGACCCGCGCACGGCGCGGACGCAGTACGCGCTGACCGAGATCGGGGACGAGACCCGGCACTCGGTGATGTTCGGCCGGGCGATCGCGGCGATGGGCGCGCCGGCGTACGGCCCCCGGCCCGCCGTCCTGCGCATCGGGAAGCTCGCTCCGCTGCTGCACGGAGCCAGCGTCTTCTCCGCGACCCTGGTCGGCGAGGAGCCGCTCGACCGGTGGCAGCGCGAGCTGATGAAGGACGAGCGCTGCCAGCCGCTGACCCGGATGGCCTCCCGCATCCACGTCACCGAAGAGGCTCGCCACGTCACCTTCGCCCGTGAGGAGCTCGCCGCGGCGATGTCGCAGAAGATGGGGCGTACGCAGCTCCGGCTGCACCAGAACCTCACCGCCCGCTCGGCCTACGTGATGGCGCGCTCGCTGGTCCATCCGGACTGCTACGCGGCCGTCGGCCTCGACCCGATGGCCGCCCGCCGCGAGGCGCTCGGCAACGAGCACTACCGCGCGACGCTGGCCTGGATGGGCGAGAAGATGATGCCGTACCTCACCGAGCACGGGATGGTCTCGGAGAAGGACCGCAAGCTCTGGCGGGCCTCCTTCCTGGTGCCGCGCGACTGACGCGAGGCGTCAGAGCACGGTGAGGCGATCCACCAGCAGCTCGATCCTGCGCTCGGCGTCCTCCGGCAGGAGACGCCCCGAGCGGGTCAGGGTCGCCACTCCGTGCAGGGACGCCCAGAACACCTCGGTGAACAGCTCCGGCTCGACGCCGTCGCCGGCGACCTCACCCAGCGTCTCCAGCAGCGCCGCGAAGGCGTCCTTCAGCTGCTCGGGGGTGTCCTCCTGCGCGTACGCCAGGCCCCCGTCGAGCTGGAACAGGGCGTCGTAGACCGCCGGGTTGCGCTCGGCGAAGTCGAGATAAGCGCGGGCCAGGGCGGCGACCCGCTCGCGCGGAGTGCTCGCGGCGGCCGTCGCCGACCGCATCGCCACGGCCATTTCCGAGGCGCCCTCGAGCGCGACGGCACCGATGATCTCGCGCTTGCCGCGGAAATGGCTGTAGAGGACCGGCTGGCTGTACTCGATGCGCTCGGCGAGTCGGCGTGTGGTCACCGCGTCCCAGCCCTGCTGCTCGGCGAGCTCGCGGGCCGTCGCCACGATGAGCCGCTCGCGGTCCGCCCGCTCGCGCTGCTTGCGTTCCTGTACCGACATGGCTTGAGCCTAGCACTGCTAGACATCCGAGCAGTATCACTGCTAGCGTCGACTCATGCGCTAGCAGTGCTAGATAGCCTTACTCGGAGGAGCATCACCATGTCACTGAAGAACGTCAACACCGTCCTGGCCACCGCTGTTACCCTGTTCGCCCTCTACCTCGGGTTCTCCTTCATCCTGATTCCCGAGGCGTCTGCGCCAGGCGTGGGGCTGCCGACCTGGCCGGAGGGCGACGGCGGTGGCTTCCTGGTCATGAAGGGCATCCGCGAGCTCTCGATGGGTCTGATCACCGCGATCCTGCTGGTGACCAGCCATCGCCGCGCCCTGGGCCTGGTCCTGCTGATGGAGGCCGTCGCCCCGTTCGGCGACATGATCAACGTCCTGGCCCACGACGGCACCGTCGCGGCCGCCCTCGGCGTCCACGGGTTCACCGCCGTCGTGATCGCGATCAGCGGCCTGCTGATCCTCTGGGAGACGCGCAAGCCCGCTGATGCCTCCATCCCAAGCTCCGAGATTCTTGCAGTCTGAGGCTCGGAGCGTCGATCGGTCAGAGAGCGGGCCGAGTGCATCTAAGATCGTCAGTCGTGCGAGTACAGCTGCGTCGGACGTCCCAGATCTGCGGCCGCGTGCCGATAGATGAACTGGCTGAGTTCGTCGAGACCGCATCATCAAGTCTTGGAGACGATCTGACCGTACGCGCGGTCCTCAGCGACAATTTCTCTTTCGAGGAGACCATCGAGTCGCTGGCTGGCCTTCGGGACGCGGGTCCATTCGACAGACCTTTAAAGCGCCGCGCGGAGAGTCCAAGTACGTTGGCGCATTGCGCTGCGATCTGCGTGCTGCAGGGACGAGGGGCAGCGTTCATGTCGACGTCGGTGCTCAAGTTCGATGGCGGCGCGCGATCACGACACCATCACGATCAGGCATTCAGATCCGCATACCGCCGAGTTGCTGTTGCGGGCCGCCCAGGCTCTCTTGCGTCGGCATCGTGCTTACCTTGTCTACCTCGGCTTGATCAACGCGGCGCTGTGGGGTCTCCTCATGTTGAGTTGGGCGCTTAGCCCACCGCCGGCAAGCGCATTCGACTGGTTCCCCGTCGACGCAGCGGGCAACCCGAAAGGTAGTCCGACCGGCTGGATCACGGTTGGTGTGGTGACGCTGTCACTCTTCTGGATGATCGATGTCATCCTTACCCCGAGATGGACCAGCACAATCACGATACCTGCCACACTCAGCGCTAGTCACAGGCCCGCGCGCTGGAACCCATCCGCTGAATCGGTCAAACGATGGGCTGTCATCGGCGGCCCTGTCGCTGTCCTCGCATTGCTTGTCGGTGCGGCATCGCTCTACGTACAGCTGACGGGGATCAAATTGCCCTAGATGATTGATGCACGGGGCGGCCGTCGCGAGCGGCACTCTGTAACGAACGAAAATTCGTTCGCTTGCCGCTTCCTCTCGAGGAGAAGGGTCCTGGCGCTGAAAGAAATTTTTCTTTCACCGATCAACTCACCTGCGGTGAGTTGATCGAAGCGCCTCACGGGACGAACGAATTTTCGTTCGCCCCGTGAGGCGGTATTTGAGCGAGCGAGAAAGGGTCAGCGGAAGGCGGACTCCCCTGTCAGCGCCTGCCCGATGATGAGCTGGTGGACCTCGCTGGTGCCCTCGTACGTCAGGACCGACTCGAGGTTGTTCGCATGGCGGAGGATCGGGTACTCGAGGGTGACGCCGGCGGCGGCGAGGATGGTGCGGCACTCGCGGGCGATGGCGATGGCCTCGCGGACGTTGTTGAGCTTGCCGAGGGAGATCTGCTCGGAACGGAGGGTGCCCTCGTCCTTCAGGCGGCCCAGGTGGAGTGCGAGGAGCATCGCCTTGCCGAGCTCGAGAGTCATGTCGGCGAGCTTGGTCTGGGTGATCTGGAATCCGGCCAGGGGCTTGTCGTAGATCTCGCGGGAGGCGGCGTACGCGATGGCGGACTCGAGGCAGTCGCGGGCCGCACCGACGGCGCCGAAGACGATGCCGAAGCGGGCCTCGTTCAGACACGACAGCGGACCCTTCAAGCCCCTGACATCAGGGAACGCGGCAGACTCGGGGAGGCGTACGTCGTCGAGGACGATCTCGCCGGTGACCGAGGCACGCAGGGACAGCTTCTGCTTGATCACCGGCGCGGAGAAGCCCGGGGTGTCGGTGGGGACCACGAAGCCGCGGATCCCCTTGCCGTCGGGCGCCTCGTCGGTCTGGGCCCAGACGACTGCGACGTCGGCGACAGGGGCGTTGGTGATCCACATCTTGGTGCCGGACAGGATCCAGTCACCCGACGCGTCTCGGCGCGCCCGGGTCCGCATGCCGGCCGGGTTGGAGCCGAAGTCGGGCTCGGTGAGGCCGAAGCAGCCGATCGCCTCTCCGGCGGCCATCCGCGGCAGCCACTCCTGCTTCTGCTCCTCGCTCCCCCACTTCCAGATCGCGAACATCGCCAGCGAACCCTGCACCGAGACCAGCGAGCGGATGCCGGAGTCGGCAGCCTCGAGCTCCATGCAGGCCAGGCCGTACGCCGTCGCGCTGGTGCCCGCGCAGCCGTAGCCCTCCAGATGCATCCCGAGGACACCCAGCTTGCCGAGCTCGGGAGCGAGCTCGCGGACCGGGACCTCGCCGGCCTCGAACCAGTCCGCGAGGTGCGGCTTGATCTCCTTCTCCGCGAAGGATCTCACCGTGTCGCGGATCGCGCGTTCCTCATCGCCGATGAGGGCCTCGGTGCCGAAGAGCTCGAGCGGGGTCTGGGGCATGGGGTCTCCTTGGGTCGAGAGAGGGCGCTGCCGATTGTGTCACCCGTCACTGGAAGTCGTTTGAACCGTTCGCCACCGCGCTCCGTAGTAGGGGTGAAGGCCGGCATCGGGTCAGCCTCCAGGCGAGAGGAATCGGCGTGCGGACACGTACGAAAGCAGCAATCGGGATCGGTGCGGCAGTGGTCGTGGTCGGAGGCGCTGCGGTGATCTTCGGGCCCGGGTGGTACGCGGACCGGGCCGAGGACGCGGCCGCCGACGAGCCCAGCCTCAGCGCGTCGGCCGCGCCCGCGGACGGCGCCGACAGCAGCGGCACCTGGACCGTCTCGGACGGCTCGTACGCCGGCTACCGCCTCGACGAGGTGCTGCAGGGCGAGGACGTCACCGTCACCGGCCGGACCGAGGACGTGACCGGCGAGGTCACCATCGCCGATGGCGAGGTCACCGAGGCGAACATCGAGGTCAAGGTCGCGACGATCGCAACCGACTCCGACAACCGCGACGGCTACTTCCGCGAGAACGCGATCGAGGCCGACCAGTTCCCGACCGCCACCTTCGAGCTGACCGAGCCCGCCGCCCTCGAGGAGGGCGCTACCGAGGTCGAGCTCGTCGGTGACCTCACCGTGCACGGCGAGACGAAGTCGGTGACCGTCGACGCCGAGGTCGGCGGCGACGGAACCAATGCGCTCCAGGTCGTCGGGAGCGTCCCGATCACCTTCGCCGACTTCGGTGTCGAGGCGCCGAACCTGGGCTTCGTGAGCGTCGAGGACACCGGCAGCGTCGAGTTCTCGCTCGACCTGGCCAAGAGCTGACCCGGGTCTCTGGGATCCTGGGTGCGTGCGGGAGGTGACATGGGTGCGGAGGACGAGCTGCTCGTAGCGGTGCACGACGCCCACTCGGAGGCGCTCTACCGCTACGTCGTACGCCGCACCGGTGACGCCGAGGAGGCGCGCGACGTGGTGCAGGAGACGCTGCTGCGCGCCTGGCGTCATCCGGAGGTGCTGCAGCGGTCCGACGAGGGCGTACGCGCCTGGCTGTTCACCACCGCCCGCAACCTTGTCATCGACGACCTGCGCAGCGCGCGCCGGAAGCGGGAGTACGCCGCCGAGTCGCCGCCCGAGGAGACTCGAGCCGACCAGACCCAGGCGGTGCTCGACTCCTGGGTCGTCGCGGATGCGCTGCTCGCCCTCTCCCCCGATCACCGGGCGGTGGTGGTGGGGGCCTACTACGGCGGCCGGTCGGTCGCCGAGCTCGCCCACGAGCTCGACATCCCGCCCGGCACGGTCAAGTCCCGGCTGCACTACGGTCTGCGAGCCCTGCGTCTCGCCCTGCAAGAGAAGGGGGTCACCTCATGAACGACGACCTGGACGCCTCCGCACACGAGACGTACGCCGATTGGGACGCGTCCTACGTGCTCGGGGCGCTGAGCCCGAGCGAGCGGAGGGCCTACGAGCGGCACCTGACTGGCTGCAGCGTGTGCCACGACGCCGTCGCCGAGCTCGCCGGGATGCCCGGGCTGCTCGGCGCGCTCTCGCGCGGGGAGGCCGAGGAGCTGCTCGAAGAGCCCGCCGCGGTCGCGACTCCGCCGCTGGCGGAGCTGGCCGGGGCCGTACACAGGTCGCGACTGCGCCGCCGGGCGTTCGCGGTCGCGGCTGCCGTCGTCCTTCTCGCCGGCGGCACGGCGATCGGCGGTCTGGTGCTCGGTCGTGACGGCACCCAGCCGCCGGTCGCGGCCCCGTCGACCTCCGCCACACCGTCGGGTTCTGCAGGCGCGAACGTACGCACCGTCGACCTGAGGCCCGTGGGCAGCGTCGACATGTGGGCCCAGCTCGTCGTCACCCCGACCTCGTGGGGCACCAAGCTCAAGTGGAGCTGCCACTACCCGCCCGAGCCCGGCAAGAGCCCGCCGGGTCCGTCCGACTATCCGGGTGAGCCGGTGACGTACGACCTGGTGCTGGTCGGCCGTGACGGCGCGCGCACCGTCGCCGGGTCGTGGACCTGGTCGGGCGGGGAGACGCTCGGTCTGGACGCCTCCTCCGCGGTGCCGATCGCCGACGTCGAGCGGGTCGAGATCACCCTCGTCGGCGAGGACACCGCGGTCGCGGCGGCCTCGCTGACCTGAGGTTCTGAAGAGCCCTAGAGTCCGAGCTCGGAAACCGTCTTCTCCCGCATCTCGACCTTGCGGACCTTGCCGGTCACGGTCATCGGGAACTCCTCGACGACCAGGACGTAGCGCGGGATCTTGTAGTGGGAGAGCTTGCCGGCGGCGTACGTCTTCAGGGTCTCGGCCGTCATCCGCTCGGCGCCGGGGCGCAGGCGGACCCAGGCGCAGAGCTCCTCGCCGTAGGTATCGTCGGGCACGCCGATGACCTGGACGTCCTCGATGTCGGGGTGGGTGTAGAGGAACTCCTCGATCTCGCGGGGGTAGATGTTCTCGCCGCCACGGATGACCATGTCCTTGATCCGGCCGACGATGTTGCAGTACCCGTCGGCGTTCATCACGGCGAGGTCGCCGGTGTGCATCCAGCCCTCCTCGTCGATCGCCGCCCGGGTTTTCTCCTCGTCGGCCCAGTAGCCGAGCATGACCGAGTAGCCGCGGGTCTGGAACTCACCCGCCTCGCCCCGTGGCAGCACCGCGCCGGAGGTCGGGTCGACGACGCGTACCTCGACGTGCGGGTGCACCCGGCCGACGGTGGCGGTGCGGTGCTCGAGGTCGTCGTCCATCCGGGTCTGGGTCGAGACCGGCGAGGTCTCGGTCATCCCGTAGGCGATCGAGACCTCGCTCATGTGCATCTCGTTGACGCACCGCTTCATCACCTCGACCGGGCACGGGCTGCCCGCCATGATCCCGGTGCGCAGCGTGCTGAGGTCGAAGGTGCCGAAGTCGGGGTGGCTCTGCATCGCGATGAACATGGTGGGTACGCCGTAGACGGCCGTGCAGCGCTCGTCCTGGACCGCCTTCAGGGTGGCGGCCGGGTCGAAGGCAGGGCCCGGGATCACCATCGTGGCCCCGTGGGTGATGCAGCCCAGGTTGCCCATCACCATCCCGAAGCAGTGGTAGAAGGGCACCGGGATAGCCAGCCGGTCGTTCTCGTTGAAGCCGATCGTCTCGGTGGTGAAGTAGCCGTTGTTGAGGATGTTGCGATGGCTCAGCGTCGCGCCCTTGGGATAGCCGGTGGTGCCCGAGGTGTACTGGATGTTGATCGGATCCTCGGGGCTCAGCTCATAGGTGACGTGGTCGGTGAGCCGCTCGCCGGCGCCGGCTTCGAGGAGCGCGGTCCACTCCGGGTCGCCGATGAAGACGGTCTGCTCGAGGTCGGGGCAGTCGCCGCGGACGTCGGCCACCATCGAGCGATAGTCGGAGGTCTTGAACGCGGGCGCGGAGACGAGAAGCCTGATGCCCGACTGGGTCAGGGCGTACGCCAGCTCGTGGGTGCGGTAGGCCGGGTTGATGTTGACCAGGATCGCGCCGATCTTCGCGGTCGCGACCTGGGTCAGCGTCCACTCCGCGCAGTTGGGTGCCCAGATGCCGACCCGGTCGCCCTTCCCGATCCCGGCCTTGCGCAGCCCGACGGCCAGCGCGTCGACGTCGCGGCTCATCTCGGCGTACGTCCACCTTCTGCCGGAATCGACCAGCGCCTCGCGGTCACCGAATCTGGCGACGGTGCGGTCGAAGCTCGCGCCGATCGTCTCCTCCAGCAGCGGGGTGGTGGTCTCTCCGGCAGCGTAGGAATCCGTCATGAGCCCAGTGTGACCTGAGTCACGGGTGGGTTCCAAGGGTCTGCTGAGGGTGTCAGTCGCCGGTGATGAGCTCCGCGGCGCGCTCGCCGATCAGGATCGCGGGCGCGTTGGTGTGGCCACGAACGATCCTGGGCATGACCGAGGCGTCGGCGACGCGGAGGCCCTCGACGCCGCGTACGCGAAGCCTGGGGTCGACCACGCTGGCCTCGTCCGTGCCCATCCGGCAGGTGCCGGTCGGGTGGTAGAGGGTGTGGGCATGACGTGCCAGGAGCGCGTCGGCGACCTCGTCCGCGGACGAGTCCACCGGGACGTCGGGGCGCAGGAACTTGCCGAGGAACGGCTTGAGCGCGGGCTGCGAGGCGATCTCCAGCGCCACCCGGACACCTTCGACGATGGCAGCACGGTCCCTGCCCTCGGGATCGGAGAGGTAGCGGGGGTCGATGATCGGCTTGGCGGCGGGGTCCTGGGAGGTGAGCGTGATGCTGCCGCGGCTGGCCGGGTCGACGAGGATCGGACCGGCGACGACCGCTTCCCCCACGAACGGAATCAGACCCTCGTCGAAGAAGCCGACCGGGGCGAAGATCATCTCGATGTCGGGCGCCTCCAGATCGGGGCGCGAGCGGATGAAGCCGTACGCCTCGCCGACGTTGGAGGTGAGCATCCCGCGTCGGCGCAGCAGGTAGTTGAGCAGGTGACGTGCCGACTCCGCGGTCGCCAGCGAACCCTGCTCGACCTCCCAGCCGATGCCGGCGACGAGGTGATCGGTGAGGTTCTCCCCCACCTCCTTCGCATCACGGACGACATCGATGCCGAGGTCCTTCAGGTGGGCCGCCGGACCGATCCCGGAGAGCATCAGCAGTTGCGGGGTGTTGATCGCTCCGCCGGAGAGGATCACCTCGCGCCGGGCGGTGATGGTCGTCTGCTGGCCGTCGACGACGGCCTCGACGCCGGTGGCGCGAGTGCCGTCGAAGGTCACCCGCGACACCAGGGCGCCGGTCACCACGTTCAGGTTGGCGCGCCTGGCGGCGGGCTTGAGGTAGGCCGCGGCCGTGCTCCACCGGGAGCCTCGGCGCTGGGTGACCATGGTCTCGGCGTACGCCTCGGGGTTGGGGCCGTTGGCCCGTCCGCGCCGGTAGCCTGCCTGCTCGGCTGCCTGGAGGAAGGACTCGGTGTAGGGACGGGGGCTCCGTTGCCGCTCGACGCGGACCGGGCCACCGGTGCCGTCCAGCGCGGTGGCATCCTCGACGTCCTCGAGCTTCGCGTACGTCTTCTTCACGACGTCCCAGCCCCACTCGGGCCCGGCCGCCGCGCCCCACTCCTCATAGTCGGCCTGGAGGCCCTTGACCCACATCATCGCGTTCATCGAGGACGAGCCGCCGAGCATCCGGCCGCGCGGCCAGTAGATCCGACGGCCGCCGAGCGCCGGCTGTGGCTCGGTGGAGTAGTCCCAGTCGTGCTCGGACTGGAAGAGCTTCGAGAACGCCGCCGGGATGTGGATGTTCATGCTCTTGTCGCGCGGACCCGCCTCGAGCAGCGTGACCCGGACGCTCGGGTCCTCGCTGAGACGTGCCGCGAGCACGGCCCCTGACGATCCGGCCCCCACCACCACGTAGTCGCTGGTCAGTTCCTGGCTCATACCGGATCTCCTTCGTCAACGATGACGGGCTTTCGGAAGATTACCGCCGTGGACGTGTGGTTGGGGAGGAGATGAGTCAGTACGCTGCGGGCCGGTCTTCGCCCCCGGAAGGCCGCCGGGCCGGCCCGGGAGCGCCGGCGAGAGCGAAGGAACGACGCGTGGGTTTCCGCATCCGCAAGCAGATCAAGATCCTGCCCGGGATCAAGCTGACCGTGACCCCGCACGGGGTCTCCACGACGCTGGGGCCGAAGGGCTTCAGCCTCAACGTGCACTCCAAGGGCCGGGTCACCGGCACGGTCGATCTGCCGGGGAGCGGTGTCCACTACGTGAAGACGACCTCGGTGAAGCGAATCAGGGCGAAGATGCGGGGTGGGTCTGAGGCTGCTCCAGCGGTGTCTTCTCCGGCCGCGCCGGAGCCGGGGTTCTTCTCGCCCGCCTGGGAGAAGAAGCTGTTCCGGGCGCTTGCTGAGAAGCGCTACGACCGGATCGCCGGGATCGGGGAGCGCTACGACGACGCCCGGCCGTCGACGGTGGTGCTCGACTCGATCCTGGTCGCGCACCCGGGCGGCGACATGGCGCGGGTGCGCGACAACCTCTCCTGGCTGCGGTCGGCCGGGCGGAGGGTCGAGGACGACGCGTTCATCGCGACGTACGCCGCCGGGGGCGAGGTCTCCGTGCACATCGCCGCCGGGGTAGATGTGGCGCTGCCGCTCTCCCAGGAGATCCTGGACCTGCTGCTGGTCGAAGCCCTCCAGGCGGGCGGCGACCTCGACAGGGCGATCGACGTCGCCGAGGGTCTTGAGCCGACCACCATCGCGGCGGTCTCCCTGGCCGAGCTCTACATCGACGCGGGCCGCTTCGACGACGTCATCGACGTGACCAACGCCTTGGTCAACGAGGACGAGGCGTCGACCTTCCTGCTGGTCCAGCGGGCCGCGGCGCTGCGGCAGACCGGGCTGCTCGAGGCAGCTCTGGAGGCCTTGCGAGAGGCGCTGCGACCGCGGTCGCGGCCGGCGGAGCTTCGGCTCGCTGCGTACCTGGAACGGGCGCAGGTCTACCTCGCCCAAGGGAAGAAGGGCATGGCCCGCAAGGACCTTGAGCGGGTCATCGCTGCCGATGCGAGCATCCCCGGTGTACGCGACCTCCTCGACTCGCTGACGCCGGAGCCCGCTCCGGCCGACTAGCTCTCGGGTCCTCAGTCGGCGAGGAAGGCGCCCAGGGCGTAGGCGGGGTGGCGGTCGAGGTTGTGGCGGCCGCGGTCGTAGCGGCGTGTGGTGCGGGGGTCGGCGTGGCCGGCGGCGTCCTGGACGTCCTCGAGAGGTACGCCGGCCTCGCGGGCCAGGGTGACGAAGGTGTGGCGGAGGCTGTGCGGGGAGAGCTTGTCGCCGTGCTCGATGCCGGCCGAGGCGCCAAGTTTGCGGATGAGTCGGAAGGCCTCGGAGCGGTGCCAGCGGTTGCCGGTGGCGGTGACGAAGACGGGGCCGTCGGCGCGGGCGTCGAGGTAGGCGTCGAGCGCCTGTGAGGTCGCCGGGTTGAGGACGACGTCGCGCCGCGCTCCGCCCTTGCGGGTGATCGTCAGGATGCGGTGGCCGCGGGAGTGGCTGAGGTCGCTCACGTCGGCGCCCAGGGCCTCGGAGATACGCAGGCCGTCGTGGAGCAGGAGGGTCACCAGCGCGGCGGCGCGGCTGGAGTGCTCCCGCGCGGTGGCGAGGAAGGCGCGCGCCTCTCCCCTGTCCATGCCCAGGGTCTGGGAGTCGTTGCTGGTCTTGGGACGCTTGATGTGCTCGGCCGGTGAGGCGCTCAAGACGTCCTCCGCCACGCCATAGCGGTAGAAGCCGGCGATGGCGGAGAGTCGTCGCGCGATCGTCGCGGGGCTCCGTCGTGTCTCCAGGTGGCGGGCGTAGCCGTCGACCATCGCCCGGTTTGCGGCGAGCGGGTCGATCTCCAGCGCGGCGCACCAGCGGAACCAGTCGGCGAGGTCTCGTCCGTACGCAGCGCGGGTGTGCCCTGCGTACGAGAGCAGGAACCTTCTGGCGAGAGCCTCGGCACGTTTTTCGTGGGGCAGCTCCCGGAGATCGTCCAGGAACAGCTCCCTGACGGATTCCGTCACGGCCAGGTCTGTGGAGGGGGTCTGCGGACGGTTCTCGAGCGTGCTCACGTGACACATCATAATGCCGGTTATGTTGTGCGTCTTGTCGGGATCTCATTTGGATGACATTGAGTATTCGTTACGTCTTTCGTCACGCTATGCTGACGTAATGACGGAAACGATTGTTGTGGACGAGAAGCTCTGCCGCTTCCCCGGCTGTCCGCTGCCCGCGGCGGCCTCGGAGAGCGGGAGCGGCCGGCCGCCGGAGTACTGCGACGATCCCTCCCACAACCGAGCCGCCGCCTGGCGCGAACGGAAGCGCCTGCAGAGGCTCGTGGAGACACGGGATCCCGAGGAGACCGCGCGACCGGTGCAGGCAGCCCAGCAGCGGGCCGCGGAGATCACCACCCAGCTGACCCAGCTCGCCGACAGGTTCCTCGACCAGCTTCCGAAGGCGCTGGAAGAGCTGCGTACGCTCGGCGACCTGACCGCTGCCGAGGCCCAGATAGCGACCGTGCAGAGCGAGGCACAGGAGCAGATCGCCGCGGCGAGCGCTCGTGCCGTGCGCGCCGAGCAGGCGCAGCGTACGGCCGAGGCGGAGCGCGACGAGGCAGATGCCGCCGCGGCGGAGGCGTTGGAGGAGGCAGAGCGCTCTGCCGAGATCCTGCGGGAGGCGCTGTCCGCCACCACCGCGGCCGAGGAGTCCCGCCAGGCCGCCCAAGCGGCGCGGGAGAGAGCAGAGTCCGACGCGGCAGTCGCGGCGAAAACTGCCTCCGCGACGATCGACTCCCTCGAGAAGCGTCTCGACGAGACGGCCTCGGCGCGCGAAGCCCTGGCCGAGAAGCTCGAGAAGCTGCAGGCCGAGCACGCCTCGGCCGTGCAGCGCCGGCGGAGCGAGACCGCGCGTGCCGACCACGCCGAGAAAGCGATGGCACGGCTCCAGGAGCAGCTGATCGCGGAGAAGAAGGCCGCCGAGAAGGCGGCGGCGAGTGCGGGGGCGACGATCTCCGGGCTGCGTACGCAGCGCGACGCCGCCCGCGAGCAGATCGACGCCCTGCGGGACCAGGTGGCCGACCTTCGCGGGAGCGAGGCGGCGGCGAAGGCGGATCGCGATGCCACTCGCGCCGAGCTGGACCGTGAACGCGCCCATGCGAGCGAACGGCTCGAGGATCTGCGGGCGGCACACCAGGCCCAGGTCGCGCAGCTGGTGGAGCAGATCGAGCGGCGTACGGCATCACCCGATGTGCCGGAAGAGGGTGCGTGACACGCGGGACCCCAGTTGGAGGTCAACGGACGACATCCGCTACTGTTCTTCTCGCAAGCGGACGTAGCTCAGTTGGTAGAGCGCAACCTTGCCTCGCCGCCGGTGAGACCACCTCGGTCGAGCTGACCCAGGCCCACCTCGACCGGATCGCCGCGGTCGACGGCGACGTCCACGCCTTCCTGC
>NZ_JBEXRR010000042.1:0-55060 GCF_040613175.1 Nocardioides sp. NPDC006303 | reverse complement strand
TTGTCGACAGTCGACGATCTCGGGCTCACCTCCAGCGGGACGGCCGGGAGTTGCGTACCTTCGACAGTGAGCTGCTGCCGGTCGAGCACGTCGGCCATGTCGGCCCGGCGCCGGAACTCGGTGTCCACGCGGTAGGTGCCTCCGGCGGGGAAGGTCACGTCGGTCTCGAGCTCGCCCGGTCGGCCGGTCGGCTCGGCGTGGACGTGGCGGAACCAGGAGAGGTCCTGGCTGGTCACGATGACGTGCATCCAGGCCTGGTGGGTGCGACCGAGGTCGGTCACCGGGTCGCCGGTGGTGGCGTCCGTGACGAGGAACCGGAGCCCGCCCTCGCGCCGCGTGATCGCGACGTCGATGCCCGACTCGGCGGAGGCGACGGGGGCGATGTCGACCTCGTGCATCTCCGTCATCGACGGCCGCATCGGGCTCATCCCCTGCGCCCACTCCAGGATGCCGTTCATCCCGCGCTGCGCCGGCTCGGTGCGCGACAGGTACGTCAGGCCGGCCCCGATCGAGATCGCGATCACGGCGGTGACCAGGAGATATCCACCGTCGCGGACGCGGGTGACGAAGCCCCGACCGGCGTACGCCTCGGGCGTCTCGGGGCGGCGGAAGCCGCGCAGACGCAGCGCGTTGGTGACGACGCTGACCGAGCTCATCGCCATCGCGGCGCCGGCGAGGACCGGGTCGAGGAGGGCGAGCGCGGCGACGGGGATGAGGAGCACGTTGTAGGCGAACGCCCAGAACAGGCCCTGCTTGATCGTCGCGACGGTGCGGCGGGAGAGCGCCAGCGCGGTGACCACGCCGCGGAGGTCGCCGCCGACCAGGGTGATGTCGGAGGCGGCCAGCGCGACGTCGGTGCCGGTGCCGATCGCGATCCCGACGTCGGCCTGGGCCAACGCCGGGGCGTCGTTGATCCCGTCGCCGACCATCGCGACGACCTTGCCCTCGTCCTGGAGCTGCTGGATCCGGGCGAGCTTCTGCTCGGGCAGCAGGCCGCCGGCGGCGTGGCGTACGCCGACCTCGTCGGCCACCTTAGCCACCGTTGCGGCGGCGTCGCCGCTGAGGATGTGCACCTCGACGCCCGAGTCCTCGAGCAGGCGCACGGTCTCCTTGGCCTCGCCGCGGATCCGGTCCGAGACCCGGATCGACCCGGCGTACGCACCGTCGACCGCGATCAGGACGGAGCCGTTGTCGGTGGCGTCGATGCCCTCCTCGGCCAGCATCGCCGAGTTGCCGACGACGACCCGGCGCCCGTCGACGTACGCGCTGATCCCGCGGCCCGGGTGGGCCTCGAACGCCGAGACCTCCATGTCCACGGCGTCGGCTGACGCTTCGGCACGCGCTCGGAGGGCGGTGGCGAGGGGGTGGTCGCTGCCGGTCTCGGCTGCGGCGGCGATCCGGACCAGCTCGTCGCGGGTCCAGCCCGGAGCCGGGGCGATGTCGGAGACCTCGGGCTTGCCGTGGGTGATCGTGCCGGTCTTGTCGAAGACGATGGCGGTGACGGAGCGGGCGCGCTCCAGGGTCTCGCCCGAGCCCACCAGTACGCCGAGCTCGGCGGCGCGGCCGGCGCCGACCATGACGGCGGCCGGAGTGGCCAGGCCGAGGGCGCACGGGCAGGCGATGATGAGGACCGCGATGGCCGCGGTGACGGCGCTGGTCAGGCGCTCGGCGTCGGGGCCGAGGACCAGCCAGCCGATGAAGGTCAGCGCTGCTACGACGAGGACGGCGGGCACGAACACCGCCGACACCCGGTCGGCGAGGCGCTGCAGCTTGGTGCCGGAGCCCTGGGCCGACTCGACCATCGCGATGATCTGCGCCAGCGTGGTCTCGGAGCCGACCGCTGTCGCCTCGATCTCGAACGAGCCGGTCTGGTTGATCGTCGCACCGATGACGATGTCGCCCTCGGTCTTCCGCACCGGGTCGCTCTCACCGGTGAGCATGGACTCGTCGACGTAGGACGCGCCGGCGACGATCCTGCCGTCGACCGGGATCTTCTCCCCGGCACGTACGCGAATCCGGTCGTTGACCTGCAGGTTCGCGACCGGGACCGTGACATCACGGCCGTTGCGGATCACCGTGGCCGTCTCCGGCATCAGGCCGACGAGGGCCTTGACCGCATCGGCCGTACGCGACTTGGCCCGCGCCTCGAGCCAGCGGCCCATCAGCACCAGCGCGACGATGACCAGGGCGGTCTCGAAGTAGAGGTGGAGGGGTAGGCCCCACGCCTCGGCCTGCCCCATCCACAGGGTCACGAAGGCGCTGTAGGCGAAGGCGATGCCGGTGCCGAGCGTGACCAGGGTGTTCATGTCGACCGTTCCGTGGCGTGCGCCTCGAACCGCCGCGACGTAGATGTCACGACCCGCCCACCACTGCGTGACCGCGGCGACCACGAGCACGATCGACATCACCGGCTCCATGGCGTCGACGGGGAGCGGGACGTACATCAGGGCCATCAGGCCGAGCCCCACCGCCAGGGCCGCGACCCACCGCCGCTTGAGCTGGACGAGCTCTGTCTCGCGGCGTACGTCCCGGTCGTCCTCGACCTCAGGCTCCTGCGGATTGTCGACAGTCGACGATCTCAGGACAGCCTGATAGCCCGCCTTCTCGATGGCGGCGCTGATCTCGGCGAGGTCGGTGCGGGTGGGGTCGAAGTGCACGAGGGCGGTCTCGGTGGCGAGGTTGACGTTGGCGTCCTCGACACCCTCGACGCGGCTGATGGCCTTGGTGACACGGCGTACGCAGCTCGCGCAGGTCATGCCCTCGATCTCGAGCTGCTGCTCGGTCGGGTTCGCGGCGGTGGGGGTCATCATGATCAGGCCAGCGAGTAGCCGGCCTCCTCGACGGCCGCGCGGATGGCGTCGTCCGAGATCGGCTCAGCGGCGGTGACGGTGACGTTGCCCGAGGCCAGGTCGACGTCGACGTTGCTCACGCCGGCGATCTCGGTGACCTCTTCGGTGACGGAGGAGGCGCAGTGTCCGCAGGTCATACCGACGACAGTGAAGTTCTGGGTGCTCATGAGAATCTCTCTGGGTTGTTGGATTGTCGACAATCAGGACCGGACGAGGCGAGCGATGGCAGCGGAGGCCTCGGCAAGCTTCTCGTCGGCCTCGGCGCCACCGTTCTGGACCGCGCCGGCGACGCAGTGACCGAGGTGCTCGTCGAGCAGGCCGAGAGCGACCGCCTGGAGCGCCTTGGTCGAAGCGGAGACCTGGGTGAGGATGTCGATGCAGTAGGCCTCGTCCTCGACCATCCGCTGCAGCCCGCGCACCTGACCTTCGATGCGCTTGAGGCGCTTGAGATAGGCCTCCTTGTTCTTGTTGTGGAGGTATCCGTGATCCGCGTGGCCTTCGTGCCCAGTGTGCTCGTCCATGCCGCCTACCATACCCCCGTAAGGTATGAAGTCAAGCCGGAAGATGTCGGTGCGGCGTCCTAGACTGGGCCCATGGCTGTTGCGATCGGTGCCCACGTAGACCAGACCGACCCCGTCGCCGAGGCGACCGCGCGTGGCGCGAGCCTGGTGCAGTTCTTCCTGGGCGATCCCCAGTCCTACAAGGGCCCGGTGGTGACGTACGCCGACGGCGCGGCAGCCCTCAAGGCCCGCGCGGAGGAGCAGGGAGTCGATCTCTACGTCCACGCGCCCTACATCATCAACGTCGCCACGACGAACAACCGGATCCGGATCCCGAGCCGCAAGCTCCTCCAGCAGCACATGGACACCGCGGCCGAGGTCGGCGCCAAGGGCCTGATCGTCCACGGCGGCCACGTCAATAAGGACGACGACCCGGCGAAGGGCTTCGACAACTGGCGCAAGGCGATCGAGGCGACCGACATCAAGGTCCCGCTCCTGATCGAGAACACCGCGGGCGGCGACAACGCGATGGCGCGCTACCTCGACCGGATCGCCGGCGTCTGGGAAGCCATCTCCACCGCCGAAGGCGCAGAGAACGTCGGCTTCTGCCTCGACACCTGCCACGCGCACGCCGGCGGCAACCCGCTCGAGACGGTGGTCGAGGACGTCCGCAAGATCACCGGCCGCATCGACTTGGTCCACTGCAACGACTCCCGCGACGAGTTCGACTCGGGCGCCGACCGCCACGCCAACTTCGGCGCCGGCCGCATCGACCCCGACCTGCTCGCCGGCGTGGTCCGCGACGCAGGCGCCCCGGTGATCTGCGAGACCCCGGGCGGCGCCGCAGAGCACGCGAGCGACTTCGCCTGGCTCCGCGACCGTCTCTGACCGATTCTCACCGAATCTTCACTTCTGTCAGCCGAGTTTTGCGTTCTGGCGGACGAATTCGCACGCTGGTCCGCCACAACCGAAGATTCGTTCGCCACAGCTGCAGTTTCGCTCGCCAAAGGTGAAGATTCGGCTGAGAATTGGACCGCCCAGTGGGACCGTCGGCTATGACCCAACAGGGCCATTGACATATCGTCCTCCGAATGAGTTCGAACTGGCGCGCCGATGTTCAAGGTCTCCGTGCCGTCGCTGTCGGTCTGGTGATCGCAGGACACGCGGGGCTCTCAGGGTTCGAGGGAGGATTCGTCGGAGTCGACGTCTTCTTCGTCCTGTCCGGGTTCCTGATCACCACCCTGCTGCTGCGTGAGACCGACCGCAGCGGCACGGTCAGCATCAGCCAGTTCTACGCCCGCCGCGCCCGCCGGATCCTGCCGGCGGCGACCGCGACGATGCTGGTCGTACTCACCTACAGCGCGATCGTCCTGCCCCAGACCCGCACCGATCAGATCGCGGGCGACGCCGGCTGGGCGGCGGTCTTCCTGGCCAACGTGCACTTCGCCCAGGAGGCCGTCGACTACTTCAACAACGCCGCGCCCTCTCCGTTCCAGCACTACTGGTCGCTCTCGGTCGAGGAGCAGTTCTACGTCGTCTGGCCGCTGCTGGTGCTCGCCGTCGCCCTCTGGATCCCGAAGCATCACCGCCGCCGCGCGATCACCGCGCTCGCCGCGCTCGTGGCAGTGGTCAGCTTCGCCTGGTCGCTGCACGCCACCGCCGCAGACCCGACCACGGCCTACTTCTCCACCCCTGCCCGGGCGTTCGAGCTCGCCGCCGGCGCCCTGCTCGCCTGCCTCGCGGGGCGCCTGCAGGTCGCGACGAGCGCGACCCGGACCGGTCGGCTCGCCGCGGCAACCCTCGGCATCGCCGGCGTCGGCACGCTCGTCTATGCCACCGCCAACTTCAGCGAGGCCACTCACTTCCCGGGCTGGCACGCCCTGGTCCCGGTGCTCGCAACGGTCGCGCTCCTGGTCGCCGGCCCCGCCACCCCGACCGGCTGGCTGCTCTCGAAGCAGCCGCTGCGCTACCTGGGTGACATCTCGTTCAGCCTCTACCTGTGGCACTGGCCGATCCTGATCCTCGCGCCCGAGGCGATCCCCGGCGGCGGCGTACGCCAGCTGCTGATCATGCTGGCGCTCATCCTGGCCGCCTCCGCGGCGAGCTACCACTGGATCGAGATGCCGTTCCAGCGCCACAAGGTCCCGCATCTCACCAAGGGCCGCCGCGCACTCGCCCTCTGGCCCGCCGCCGCTGCCCTGGCCCTGGTCGCGGGCACGAGCTCGCAGGCGTACGCCGGCTATCAGGTCGACGTCGCCAAGGCCAACGCCGAGGAGTGGTTCCAGGAGAACCCCGACGTCCTCGAGACCGACGACAAGCCGGTCACCGGCGTACTGAAGACCACCGTCGAGGCCGCCGAGGAGGGTGCACCGCTGCCGCCCGAGGTCGAGTTCGACGCCACCGACTCGTGGGCCGAGCGCGGTGGATACTGCTACGCGGGCTACGGCGAGACGAAGCTCGACGGCGACTGCATCTACGGCGACGGCAATGCCGATCGCACCGTCGCAGTCGTCGGCGACTCCCACATCGGGATGTGGCTGCCAGCTCTCGACACCCTCGCCGAGCGCCAGCACGTGAAGCTGGTCCCGTTCGTGAAGCTCGGCTGCGCCGCGTACGGCGTGAAGCAGAAGTCCTCGAAGATGACCGTCGCCGAGTGCGAGGACTTCCGGAAGTGGACCAACGAGCAGATCACCGAGCTGAACCCGGACACGATCGTCGTCGGCGCCCGCGGCATGCTCGACATGGAGGAGCGCGACGGCGTCTCGACCGAGGAGCAGTGGCGTGAGGGCGTACGCCACGGCGTCAGTGCCTTCGAGAAGATCACTCCGGACGTACGCGTCTTCGCCGACGTCCCCTCCGTCGACAACGACCCCGGCGAGTGCCTCTCCGACGCCCGCAACCTCCTCGAGGACTGCGTGGTGAAGGCCGACGGCACCGAGGTCGACTCCAACGAGGTGACCCAGGACGCGCTCAAGGGGACCGAGGCGGCGTACGTCGACATCGTCGACCTGGTCTGCTCCGAGCGCTGCCCGCTCGTCGTCGGCGACGTCGTCACCTACTACGACGACTCCCACATCACCGCGACCTGGGTCGACCGGGTCACTCCGGCGCTCGGGAAGCGCCTCGGCCGCCTCGACCGTTCCGCCTAGAACACATTTCAGTTCTGGGCTGACGGAACCATTGCCGTAGCGGTTCCGGAGCGGGAGAATCGAAAGTTGCCGGGCGGGGCAGTCAATCCCCTCACCGCCCCGCCCGGCCCACGTCTCGGGCCGGCGCAGGTTGGGCATCCCCCTCTTGCCCAACCCACGCTGCGGCCCCGAAACCGCCTGCCTCCCCCAAGGCGGCGGCGCCAGCGTCCGAACCGAATTCCCCCGAATCTCGGTCCGGACAGTCCCAAGGAGTACGCGGCAGACCCCCTGATACAAGGTCTTCAAGAATTTTCTTGCCGCCGCGCTCAGGCCGACCGTCCGCACCTCCGGCAGCCCGAGACGAGTTGCCTCGTTCCTCGCCCGGGTGCCGCGCAACGCCACTAGCCTGCTTCGCATGCCCGGCCCAGGAATGCTCACGCTGATGGTGCTGCCAGCAATCGTCGGCCTCATCATCGTCGCCCGCCCTAACGTCGCGCTGTCACTGAAGAGAATCCGCGGTACGTGGCTGATCGCCATCGCTGCTGCACTCCAGTTCGTGCATTACCGCGGCTGGTGGCCGGATCAGGTTCCAGAGGCTACCGAGCGGCGCATATACGCCGTCTTCATCATCGTCGTCGCCCTGACCTTCTCCTGGCTGAACCGGTCGCTGGGGAATCGGGCAACGGGTCGCTGGGCGCTGTCACTGATCCCGCTCGGGGCCATGTCGAACGCAATCCCGATCGCGTTCCTCGGGGCGATGCCGTACAGCCTTTCCGGGGCAGGTATTGCTGGTTACACCGACGCGGATCTGGCCACCGATGCGCCCGGATACATCCGCCTCGAGGACGTGTCGCCACTCTGGACTCCGCTGGCAGACCTAATCCCGGTCCCCGTGCTGATGAAGGTCTTGAGCATCGGTGATGTCTTTCTGTTCTCCGGCCTCGTCCTGTTGATCGTCGCCTGTTCTCGGCCCCGCGCCGAGGCAGTTTCAGATCCAGTCAACACCAGTGATGGGACCGTCCAGTCGTCGGTGTGATCTCGCACCGATCTCCATCTCTACCCCACGAGAGGAGGAACCAATGAAGTTCAACGACTTGAAGGCACGCGTGTACCTCGCGGGCGCAACGGTCGTGCCGACCGCGCTGGCGATCTACGCCCTCGCAGCCCCGCACAACGAGCCGACATAGACGGCGACTCGATGACCGAGGCCACGCGTTTTCTCATTCGCCGCAACCCCGGCATCTATCTCCACACTACGAGAGGAGGGACCAATGGCATTCGACGACCTGAAGGCGCGCATGTACCTCGCAGGCGCAACGATCGTGCCGACCGCGCTGGCGATCTACGCCCTCGCAGCCCCACACAACGAGCCCAACTAGCGCAGCACGTCGGGTGGGCGGGGCCTGGGAAGGTCCTCGCCCACCAGGACGCCGATGCTCGTAGCTTCGACCTACGAGAAGCAGACGAAGGGGGCCGGCGGAGCGTCCGCGGTTGCTGCAGGAAGGGACTCGGCGAGAGCCTCGGCCGGGGCCAGGCCCTTCGCGAGGGCGCCGTGGAGGCGGCTGAAGACCTCGTACGCAGCCTCATCGGCCACGACGGCAGGTGAGGCGATCACGGCCCGGGCGCCGGCGTGCAACCAGGCTCCCACTAGCCCGATCAGTTCCTCGCCCCAGCGGATGGTCGATCGTCCGACCTCGCAGGCCGAGAGGAGCACCACGTCGGGGACGGCGGAGAGGCCGTCGATGTCGTAGCCGTACCAGGTCCCGTCCGCGAGCTCGAGGCCTGAGAAGAGTGGGTTGTCGGCGGAGTGGTGGCCGTGGGCGGCCAGGTGAAGTACGTCGACCTCGGCCGCCAGTGCGGAGACGGCTGTCGCGGTGGCGTCGGCGCCGATGAGCGTGTGCGCGGTCGACCAGGCTGTGGCGCTCTTGGTGACCTCGTCGGCGGCTCGCATGACCCGCGGTCCTGCGACGAACCCGGCTGTCGTGGCTCGCAGCGGGGTGTCGGCGCGGCTCAGCCAGGCGGTGGCGCTCTGGGCGACCGTCACCGGTCGGCCGGTGAAGCCGGACAGCAACGTCCACGGCACCGCCGCCAGCACGGCCGAGGGAGTCAGGACGACCGGGCGGGCACCGATCCTGTCGAGAACCGGGGTGACGAGCAGATCGGAGAGCTGCTGGAGCCGAGCGGTGAGGTCACCGCGTACCGCAGCGCCGAGCGGACCCGGGAGGTCTGTCGCAGCGACGTCGAGGTCAGGCAACAGTCCGCCGAGCAGGGACCGGAGCGCAGCTTGCTCGCCGAGGTCAATCCGGGTGGACGAGTTATCGGTCGCGACGACGGCGACGATCCGTCCGGCGGCGACGACATAGGCGACGAGCGCATGGTTGCCGATGCGTTCGCGCAGGTCAGGCAAGGAGATCGGCTCAGAGACCTGGCCCGAACCCTTGACCCGCCAGGCCCGCTGCCGGATCTGCTCACGCAGCTCGGTCTCGCGCTCGGGCGTCACCTCACCGCGGAGCTCGGCCAGGTCGGCAGCAAGCTGCGGGTCGGACGGCGGCCGCACCGGCTGGACTCGCGAGGCCACCATCCGCGATCGCTCCGACCACTCGAAGAGCGCGTCGGTCTCGCCGGACTCAACGGCCAACTCCAATCCTCGCCGTGCCAGGGTGCGGCCGTGTCCGGCGACGTTGGTCTGCAGATCCAGACTGCCGAACGAGCTCTGCCACAGATGGAAGTCGTCGAGCCCTGCCCGAAGCTCACGGAGCCCAGCTACGGATCGGCCCGCGGCTACGGCCAGCTCGGCTCGGAGCTCTCGCTCCAGGAGGCGGATGTCGATCGGCGCCTCGGGCGGGACGGGGCCGATGACCCTGCCGCTCGCCGGTCTCGTCGGTAGACCCGCGATCTCCGCCGAACGAATGCGCGCGAGCCGGGCCTGCAAGCGCACTCGGAGCGCCGGCCAATTAAGGCCTTGTTCCTCGAGCGGACCCGCCAGCGCCTCGCCGTCCTCGCTCGGATCCTCGCGGGCGGTCACCGCCGCCTCGAACGCCACGGCCCGTGCCCGCAACGCCAGCCCTGGCGCTTTGGCCTCTTCGAACCATCCCAGCGCCGAGCGCGCCACCCGCTCCGCCTCGACCGGGTCGGTCGCAACCAAGTGCGACGCCAGCGCCAGCTCTGCCTCCCCCTGCCGCTGGCGCTGCCCCTTCGATCCGTACGCCTCGGCCGCTTGCCTAAGCATCTCGCCACCCTGCCGGGTCAGCCCCGCCGCCATCAGCACCTCGGCCCGGTCCGCGTTGCACACCGCCGTCACCAGATATCCGGCATCGGCCAATAGGCGATAGGCAGCCTCCATCAAGGCAAGTGCCCCGGGAAGGTCGCCCGAAAGAAACAGTGCGTACGCCCGGTTGTGATCTGCTTGCGCAGCCAAAACCTGCTCGCCAACTGATCGGTATCGATCTGCAGCCGAGTCGAAGTCCTCTATGGCTCGCACAATGTCATTGCGATCTAGATGAACCGTGCCTCGGTTGAGGTAAGCCTTGGCCAGGTCGAGACCTTCGAGTGATGAGATGGCGTCGCCAAAGGTCTCCAATGCTTCCGCCGCACGGCCGGCACGCCGTAAGAGCAGGGCACGCTGCGCGAGAAGTACACCTCGTGTGGAGCCCTCGACGTCGAACTCAAGCGCTCGATCACTTTTCTCCAACGCCACGCTCAGGTTGGAGTCATCGACTTCGAGGTACGCCAGCGACGACTCGATCCGAGCGAGGACTTCAGGAGCGGTTGCGAGATTCAGGGCTCGTCCCAAGAGCGCCCTCGCGCTGTCGAAATCGCCTGACCTGAGCGCCGCGACGCCCTGCTTGTGCAGCTCGTCCGGATCGTCGGAAGTCATTGCTTGAGCGTAGTGAGGACTTCGATGGCGGCCCAGGCGCGATCGATGTCCTGCGTGACATCCCCGGGATGACCATTGTCAAAGAGGTGCTGAGCAATTCGGCCGGCGAGCAACGGTGCCGCAAACGACGTACCGCTCCAGGTTCCGAATCCGCCGCCGAAGTCGTCAGGATCCAACGTCTCCCGCCTTCGACCGGAGAACTCGGATGCGACGCTCGCTTGATAACCGCCGTCGAAGCTGGCGGGGAAGGTACTCACGACTCCAGCCCCGATGTCGTACGCACGCACCCACGGTCCAGCGTTGCTGAAGATCGCGTCCGTCCCGTTGGGGTTGAGGGCTCCCACTGAGACGATCGGCAACGCCTTGTCCGACGCCGAGCAAGGACCCTCTCCCTCGCTCCATGGCGCAAAGGCTGCGGGGAAGTTCGGCCTCGATGTCGCGTCGTTGCCGGCCGAGCAAACGACCAGCGTCCCGTTGGCCGCAAGATCGGCCAGGATCTCGTGAAGCATCGGATCGAAGAGCGCATCCTCGGGAGTCTCGTGGTAGTAACCGATCGACAGGCTGAGCACGTCGATCCGACGCCCACGCGGATCCCCTTGGCGATAGAGGTGCACCAAGTCAGCAATCTGAGCGAGGGCCGTCAACCAGCCGTACTCAGCAACGGGGCCATTCGGCGGAACGATTCGCCACGCATAGATGTCGGCGTTGGGACATGCCTGATGAACGAGGCCTGCGATGAAGGTGCCATGGCCGGCCATGGGGTCGATCAGGCCGTCCAGTCCGCCAACCTGGTCGCCGTCGATCTCCGAGTCCGGAACACTTGAGGGCCATCCGATCTGATGGTCGCCGAGGCGTACGTCCCGATCGACGAAGTCGAGCCACGGGTGCTGGCCGCACCCCGTGTCGAGAACGGCCACCACGGGTCGCGACCGGCCGTCAAGGTCATCATCGCTTCGTCGGTAAGGAGCCGAGCCGACGTACGCTACCGGTTGACGACCGCCTGTTCCCAACGGGTCGTACCCGGAGCTCGGGTGCGGGTCGTTGAGGGGGTGGGGATCGTTTAGCGGGTGCGGGTCGTTCAGCGGGTGCGGGTCATTGAGCGGGTGCGGGTCATTGAGCGGCACCGGAACGAGAACGTGCTCCAAGCTCACCCCTTGCGCGCCGTCTTCTCCTTCAGCGCGCAGAAACTGAAGGAGCGTCCAAGCGTCCGGGGCCGCAACTGCCTTTCCAGGAACCACTCCGAGGCTGACTCGCCGGACGCCGAAACGGAGGTCAACGGCGTGTGCAGGCTCCGGCTCGGCGTCGACACGCCAATGCAGAGACCGAGCAACGTTCTTGATCCGCCGGAACGTGTCTTCGAAGTCGACCGACTTGGAGATCAGGAGCGTGGTCGAGGAGTAGATCGTGGTACCGGCAGTGACGCCGTCCACAGCCACGGCATTGGTCGGGTCGAGGATGCGGGCGTCGGACCTGTACGGCACCGGCAGTCGGGGCTCACGCTTGGAATGCACTGCTACTCCTGGGTCAGATCTCGAACGTGGGGGTGAGGAAGGCTGACGAACCGTCGGCGGGCTCGAAGCGGAGCCGGATGAGGCCAGCGGGCAACGAGGTGAGCTCGAAGCGACCCGAGGCTCCGAGGGTGACGGCGACGATCGGCGTACGGACGTCGTCGGCGCGGACGGCGCGGACGGTCATGGGTGAGCCGGGGACGACCCAGCCGTCGAGACGGGCGGTGGTATCGGTGTCGGAGGCGACGCGCACGAGCACGTCGACGCCGGACTGCGCGAAGCGCAGTGTGTAGGCAGAGCGGGCGGAGGCAGGGGCGGCGGAGCGTACTCCGGCCGCCTCGGCGCCCGAGGACTCCACCAGAAGCATCAGCTCCAGGTCGAGCCCGAGTCCGGACTCCTCGGCGGCGCCGGCGGCGGCCGCCTGCATGCGCGAGATCAGGCCCCCGGGGACGGGGTCACCAGCAACATAAGCCTGTCGAACCAGGCCCAACAGCTCTTCGCGAGTGGGCTCCTCCGAGCGACCCATCACGACACCTCCCCTTCATCCAGCAGAGCACGCAGTGCGTCCCGCAGCTTCCCGAGACAGCGGCCGCGGGTGGGGCCGATGCTGCCGACGGGCATCTGGAGCTCTTCGGCCAGGCCGGCGTAGTCGGGCCGGTCGGAGAAGGCGACCACGCGCAGCAGCCGCCGGCACCGCTCCGGGAGCGACTCCACGGCTGCCCAGATGAGCGAGTTGCGGTCGCCCTCGACGACCAGGGACTCCGCCGAACGCTGTGTCGGGACGCGAGACTCGAGCGCCTCGTCCTCCACGGGTACGTCACGCCCGGATCGCTTCGCGACCCGCCAGGCCTCGCGGCGTGTGGTCAGAGTGAGCCAGGCACCGACGGCCGCGGTGTCGAGGATCGAGGAGTGCTTGCGTACGAAGGTGAGCCAGGTGTTCTGGACGACGTCCTCGGCCTGCTCCTGAGTGAGCCGGTAGGAGCGCGCGACCTGCCACAGGATCGGGGTCATCGTCGCGACCAGCTCGTCGAGAGCGGCGGAGTCACCGCTGAGCCAGCGGTCGAAGTCGGCCGTGGCCCGGGACCATACGGTCACGGGTGCTTCGGCATGACCGATCCCCCGTGGTACCCGTGTCACAGTCCCCTCCTCGACCGGCGGCCTCCGGATCGGCGGCGAACCGCTGGGGGGCCAGACGACGCGCGGGCGCGCCATCGTGGTGGTCATAGTTGCTGTCACGACTATAAGGAGGCCCAGGCCCCAGCCGTGATACATCTGGTCGCAGACAATAGCGGCTCAGCGGCCCTGACTCACTAGGGAGCGGCGCGATTGCCCCCGATTGTCCCCACATTGGGGCGGATTCGACCCTACCGCCGGAACGGGTAGCCTTCTGCGGGTGAGTCTCACCGTGCGCCCCATCACCGCTGCGGAGCATCTCGCCTTCATCGAGAAGCAACCCAGCGTGAGCTTCCTCCAGACCCCCTCGTGGGCCCAGGTCAAGACCGAGTGGCGCTCGGAGTCGATCGGATGGTTCGACAGCCTGCAGGGCGGTGCCCTGGTCGGCGCCGCGCTGGTGCTGCACCGGCCGGTCCCGAAGCTGGAGCGGTTCACCCTCGCCTACCTGCCAGAAGGCCCGAGCATCGACTGGTCGGGCGACCTCGCTCCGTGGCTCGAGCCGCTGGCGACGTACCTGAAGAAGAACCACGCCTTCGGCATCCGGATCGGCCCGCCGGTCACGACGGCGACCTGGAGCGCGGCGCAGGTCAAGGACGGCATCGCCGACGACACCGTGCAGCGGCTCAACCAGCTGACCCCGACGCATCGCGACGCCACCGGCGCGCGCGTCGTCTCGCAGCTCAGGGCGGCGGGCTGGCGCCTTCAGTCCCCCGAGGACGGCTTCGGCGCTGGGCAGCCGCAATACAACTTCGTCATCCCGCTGGCCCACGAGGACGGCACCCCGAAGACCGAGGACGAGGTCCTCAAGGGGATGAACCAGCTCTGGCGCCGCAACATCAAGAAGGCCGCCAAGATGGGCGTCGAGGTGACCGTCGCCACCCCCGTCAGCCCGGCGGACGGCGACTTCGAGGGTGACCTGAGCGCCTTCCACGATCTCTATGTCCACACCGCGGCCCGCGACCACTTCACGCCCCGGCAGCGCAGCTACTTCAGCACCATGTTCTGGGCGATGTCGAACGAGGACCCGGAGCGGATCAAGCTCTTCCTGGCGCGGCACGAGGGCGATCTGGTCGCGGCCACGATCATGGTCCGCGTCGGGCAGTACGCCTGGTACTCCTACGGCGCCTCCTCGACCGAGAAGCGAGACGTACGTGGCTCCAACGCCCTCCAGTGGGCGATGATCCAGGACGCCATGGCCGCCGGCGCGACCACCTACGACCTGCGCGGCATCACTCCGACGCTCTCCACCGACGACTCCCACGTGGGGCTGATCCAGTTCAAGGTCGGCACCGGTGGCCAGGCGGTGGAGTACGCCGGGGAGTGGGACCTGCCGCTGAACAAGCCGATCTACACGGCCTTCGATGTCTACATGAAGAGGCGCTGATCTCCGTATGCCGCTGAAACTGACCGTTGACGCCGATCGCTGGCGCAAGCACGTCCAGACCTTCGCCGAAGCGACGCCTGGCCTGGTCCCGGTGGCGAAGGGCAACGGCTACGGCCTCACCCTGCGCAAGCTCGCCCACCAGACCGAGTGGCTCACCAGCCTCGGCACCGGCGTCGACACGCTCGCGGTCGGCACCTACAACGAGGTGTGGGAGGTCGCGACCCGGTTCAGCGGATCGATCTACGTCCTGACCCCGTGGCGGCCCTACTCTCCCGAGATCAACCCGGAGATCGCCGACCGGATCATCCACACGATCAGCCGTCCCGAGGACCTGCCGCTGCTGCTGGAGCGCCAGCCCGGCGCGCGGGTCATCCTCGAGCTGGTCACCTCGATGCGGCGCCACGGGATGACGCCGAGCGACCTGTGGCCGACCGCCGCAGTTGCTCGTGAGCACGCGCGCTTCGAGGGCATCACCATGCACTTCGGCCTCGACGGCGGTTCGCTGGCCGAGGTACGCGCCCAGATGGACGCCGTCGTGGGCGCCGAGGCGAAGACGGTGTGGGTCTCCCACCTGAGCGCCAACGAGCTCGCCCAGCTGCGCGCGGCCTACGGCGACATCACCTTCCGGCCCCGCGTCGGCACCGCGCTGTGGCTCGGTGACCGCGGCGCGCTCACCGTGACCGCGACCGTCGAGGACGTGCACCCGCTCGAGCGGGGATACTCCTACGGCTACCGCGGCCGCACCGCGATGCGCGCCGGACACCTGGTGGTCGCCTCCGGCGGCACCGCCCACGGGATCGGGCTCGAGGCGCCGCTGGGCGACACGCACCTGCGCTCGCGTGCCCTCGCGGTCGCACGTGGTGGCCTCGACGCCATGGGGCAGTCGCGATCGCCGTACACGCTCGACGGCAAGGCGCTCTGGTTCGCCGAGCCGCCGCACATGCAGGAGTCGATGCTCATGCTTCCGTCGGGCGCGCGTGTGCCCGAGGTCGGCGAGGAGCTCGAGGTGCGGGTGCGCTACACCGCGACCTCGTTCGACGAGATCGTCCTGGATTCCTGAGTCTCCGTGCGGGCCTCGGTCCACCGGACCGGATCGCGCCACGGCTCGTAGATCTCTCGGACCACGACCGCGATCAAGTAGATCTCGGCGGCGACCCGGGCGATGATCGCGAACCAGTAGACGGGCTGGTCACCGCCGCTGCTGGCCAGCAGGTCGGCGAGATACCACCAGACCGCGACGAAGTAGAAGAGCTCACCGGCCTGCCAGATGAGCTGGTCGCGCCAGCGCGGCACGGCGAGTACGGCCAGCGGCAGCAGCCACAGGACGTACTGCGGTGAATACACCTTGTTGACCAGCAGGAACCCGGCGACGATCAGGAAGCCGAGCTGCGCCAGCCGCGGCGTCTCACGGGCCGTCAGACCGATGATGAGTACGCCGCTGCACCAGGCGATGAAGAAGGCCCAGGAGACGAGGTTGACCGTCTGGGCCGAGATCGTCGCGTCGGTGGCCTGCTGGAACACGAGCCACAGCGAGCCGAGGTCGGGGCCGCGCTCGGAGTTGAAGCTCCAGAAGACCTTCCACTCCTCCAGGCCGGTGGCCATCGCGGGCAGGTTGGCGAGCACCCAGGCGAGGACCGTGGCCAGAGAGGCGACCGCGAGGTCGTAGTAGCGGCGACGCCGGATGCAGATCACCACGAGTCCGCCGAGCAGGAAGAGCGGATAGAGCTTGGTCGCGCAGCCGAGCCCGATCAGGATGCCGGTCAGCAGCGGCCGGTCGCGCGACCACGCCCACAGCGCGCCGGCCACGAAGACGACCGCCAGCATGTCCCAGTTGATGATCCCGGTCGCCGCCAGCACCGGTGCGAGCGCGAACGCGGCCGCGTCCCAGGGCCGTCGGCGGTGCGTACGTGCCAGGAACCAGGCGGAGAGCAGCGCCGCGACCGCGAAGCCGATCACGTTGACGATGATGAAGACCCGGATCTCGTGGTGCATGCCGGGCAGGCCCCAGAAGCTCGAGGTCTCGACGAGATGGCGCTCGTCCTCGTCCGGGGTGTCGGTCAGCCAGTCGGTGACGTGGGACGTCGCCCAGGCGTAGTAGGAGATGCCGACCGGATACTCCATCACCTGCTGGTAGCGCGCCCGGACCTCAGGATCGGAGGAGTAGGGCCACTCGTGCTCGGCCAGGCCCCGGTCGACGTAGAGATAGGGCAGGTCGGAGTAGCAGAAGTGGGTGTATCTGGTGTCACCGTTGGTCCAGGTGGCGTTGTAGCAGGTCTGCTTGGAGACCATCCCGATCGCGAAGGTGAGCGCGGTCAGGAGCAGCACCAGGCCGACCGCGCTGAACCAGCGCCGTCGGCCGTGTGCAAGCCCGCCGAGAGGACCGCCCGCCGCGGTGGAGGCGGTCCTAACGACCGGATCCTCCGCCGCCGGGGCGGTCACTGGACCATCTGTCACGAAAGTAGTGCCCTATTCGGTGGTGGTTCCGCCATTGCCGCCTCCATTATTGCCATCAGCCGGCGGGGAGGACGACTCGCAGTCGCCGAACCAGTCACACGCGGTCTCGGTGACGGTCGGGTCGGTCGCCTCGGGCTCATCCGGCGTCGCTGTCGCGCCCGGCTCGCCATCGGTGGCGCCGTCCGTGGGACTCTGGGTCTCCTCCGGCTCCTCGATCGGGATGCAGAGACCCTTGCGCTCGTCCTTCTTGGAGCAGTCCTCAGACGGCGTCGGAGTCGGCGTCGGGGTGGCGGTGAGCGACGGCTCGTGACCTTCCATCGGCGCCTCACCGTCCATCCAGGCCGGCTCCGGGAACTCCTCGAGGTCGAGGTCGTCGGTCAGCGTGCCCATGATCTCGGCCCACGTCGACGCGGGGTAGCCCGCACCGAAGTAGGAGTCCAGCCAGCCGTCGAGCTTGCCGGCACCCTTGCCGCGGACGTACATCACCGCCGTGGCGAGCTGGGGGGTATATCCCGCGAACCAGGCGGAGGATACGTCGCCGTCGTCATTGGTCGCCGTACCGGTTTTGCCCGCAGCCGGCTGGCTGATGCTGCTGACCGACTGGCCGGTGCCGTCCTTCACGACCTGCTGCAAGGCGTACGAGGTGTCGTCGGCGGCGTCCTCGGACATCGCCCGCTCCTCGCCGTCACGCTGGTCCCACTCGTAGACGACATCACCATCGGCGTCGACCACCTTCGAGACGACGTGAACAGTGTTGCGGACGCCACCGTTGGCGATGGTCGCGTAGGCATTCGCCATGTTGATCGGGCTCGTACGTGCCTTGCCCAGAGTGATCAGGTAGTCCTTGGCATAGAAGTCCGTGGAGAACGCAGGCATCGACCGGTAGTCCGCCGGCGCGTCATCTGCGTCATCCGCCTGCGGCGGCAAGCCGGCCTTAACCGCCATGTCGTAGACGTCCTTACTGCCGTTGGGCAGTGACGTCGACATCTGGACGAACGAGGTGTTGACCGACTCCTCCATCGCCTTGATGCCGGTGATGTGGTCGCCGTAACCGTGACCGGTCGGGTCCGCCGCAGTCTGGCCCGAGTTGCGGACTACGCGGTCGGTGCCCGGGATCTCCCAACCACCTTCACCGGTCCAGGTGTCCTTGAGCGAGTAGCCCGCCTCGAGCGCAGCCGCCATGGTGAACGGCTTCATCGTCGAACCGGCCATGCCGCCCGAGGCCGCCCAGTTGATCTGGGAGTCGAGGTAGTCCTGGCCGCCGTAGAAGCCCTTGAGCGCACCGGTCTTCACATCGACCGTGGCGGCGCCCACGTGCAGCTCGTTCTCCGGGTGCTTGGCGTTGACCGCCTTCTTGTCCTCAGGACGTACGTCTCTGACGGCGTCCTCCGCGGTCTTCATCGCCTTCGCGCTGAGCGTGGTGGTGACCTTCAGTCCCTTGCCGTCGATCTCCTCCTCGGTGAAGAGGGGCTCGCCGTTCTCGTTCTTCAGGGACTTCAGCTCGTTCTTCACCAGAGTGAGCGCGTGACCCTTCTGGCCACCCAGGCGGCTGTCGGCCTTCGGCTTGGGGAACTTGGGCAGCGCCGACTTCGACTTCTCGAGGGTGGCCTCGTCGTAGTCGCTGAGCGCCTTGCCCTGAGCCTTGAGCTCGGCCATGCCGTTGAGGACGTACTGATAGCGGCCGAGCAGCTCGGTGCCGCCCGCGTCCGCGCCGGACTTCTCCGGGTCGAACCCGTTCGGGTTGTTGAGGATCGCGGTGAGGGCCGCGGCCTCCTTGATGTCGAGGTCCTGGGCCGACTTGCGGAAGTAGGTCTTCGCCGCGGCCTGGACGCCGTAGGCGCCGCGGCCGAAGTAGACGGTGTTGAGGTAGCCGGTGAGAATCTCGTCCTTCGACTTCTGCCGGCTGATCTTCAGCGAGATGACCGCTTCCTTCACCTTGCGGGAGTAGGTGCGCTCCTGGCTGAGGTAGAGGTTCTTGACGTACTGCTGGGTGATCGTCGAAGCGCCGCCCTGGCTGCCGGTGGTGGCGTTGGAGAAGAGCGTGCGCGCGATGCCCTTGAGGTCGATGCCGTTGTTCTCGTAGAAGCTGCGGTCCTCGGCTGCCACGGCCGCGTCCTTCACAAGCGCGGGCATCTCGTCCTCGCTCAGCGCGTCACGGTTCTGGTCGCCCGCCTGGAAGCGGCCGACCTCCTTCTTGCCGCCGGCGTAGTAGACGAAGCTCGACTCGGCCTCGAACGCCGCGTTGGCGCTGGGGATCGAGATCATGTTGTAGGAGATGATCACCGCGGCGCTGCCGATCAGCGCCATGACCAGGGCGACGATGCCCGCGATCTTGCCGATCCGGACCGCCAGCGCCTTCTTGTCGAGCCCCTCGTCATCGAAGCGGCCGTTCGGCGCGCCGGCTACGGAATTGGGGTCACGCGGCCCGCGACCGCCGCCGCCACGCTCGGGACGCGCGGGCCGCTGACCGAGACGGTCGACCGGCGGCTCGCCGGGACGACGGGGTCCCGGCGGGTAGGGCTGCCGCTGACCGGGGCGGGGACCGCCGGGAGGCATCGGCCGCTGGCCGCGGGGCTGGGGGCGACCGCCTGAGGACGGCCCTTGCGGAGAACCCTGCGGACCGCCCTGGGGGCGGCGCGGTGCCGGCGGACGACCGCCCGGACCACCCTGCGGAGGGCGCGGTCCGCCCTGGGGTCGTCCTTGCTGCCCGCCGGGGTTGGACCTGCGGGGACTGGCGCTACGAGGGCTGGGCCTTTGAGAAAAGCCGCCGGATGGGTCGCTCACGGGTGTTGCACTGCTCCTGTGACTGCCCGGCACGTGACCGGACGGGCTGACACTGACAATCCCCCGACGTCGCTGAATCCCCCCGAGGGAATCCCATCAACCTGACGCGCGACGCTTGCCTGACCTTCCCCGGGTGGTTCCTCGGGTAGTCGAACGGCAGCCATCAGCGTACGCAATCGACGCTAGCGCTCCCGCATCCACGCCCAGCGCGCCCCAAGTCACCCGACGTCAACAGTTCGGTGACGGTTGCATCGAAGTGGTCTCTTCAGACGTAATCAGACAAGACTTAGGTCTCTATTTGCCATCGCAGATATATCGGTACGATAGGTCGCATGGCACGTCGCGCAGAGACGATCGAGTTGGCAGTCCTTGGGCTGCTGCACGAGTCGCCTATGCATGGCTACGAGCTGCGCAAGCGGCTCAACCTGATGCTGGGCTGGGGGCGAGTGCTGTCGTACGGCTCGCTCTACCCGGCTCTGAAGAAGATGCTGCGCAAGCACCTCATCGAAGAGGAGGCGCAGTCCGTCACGCCGGTGACCCGGCGGCCGCGGATCGTCTACCAGCTGACGCCTGCCGGGGAGCGTGAGTTCACCCAGCTCATGTCCGAGGTCGGTCCGATGGCTTGGGAGGACGACAACTTCGACATCAGGTTCGCGTTCTTCGGTCGCACCGACATGGAGATCAGGCTTCGCGTCCTCGAAGGACGTCGCAGCCGGCTCCAGGAGCGGCTCGACCGGGTGCAACGCGAGCTTGCCATGACCCAGAAAGAGGTCGACTCCTACGCCCGCGAGCTTCAGCGTCACGGCGTCGAGTCGGTCGAGCGGGAGGTCCGATGGCTCTCCTCTCTGATCGACGCCGAACGCAACCCCAGGCCTGCGGACGACGAGCAGGCAGCGGGTCGGGGGGATCTGGGGGATGACGATGGCGTACGCGACGAAGCGGACGTCTCGCGCACAGCGCAGAGCAGCCAAGAGAACGAGAAATGACCTCCTGGCCGGTGACGGCCAGGAGTATTGGAAGGAGCCCCGATGGGTTCGGTTCGTGTAGCAATCGCGGGAGTCGGCAACTGCGCCAGCTCCCTGGTCCAGGGTGTGGAGTACTACAGGGACGCCGACCCGGCGGCCAGCGTCCCGGGCCTCATGCACGTCACATTCGGCGACTACCACGTCTCTGACGTCGAGTTCGTCGCCGCCTTCGACGTCGACGACAAGAAGGTCGGCAAGGACCTCTCCGAGGCGATCGACGCCTCCGAGAACAACACCATCAAGATCGCCGACGTCCCGTTCAAGGGCGTCGAGGTCCAGCGTGGTCCCACGCTCGACGGTCTGGGCAAGTACTACCGGCAGACCATCTCCGAGTCGGGGCTCGACCCCGTGGACGTGGTCTCGGTCCTTCGCGAGAAGGAGGTGGACGTCCTCGTCTCCTACCTTCCGGTCGGCTCGGAGGAGGCGGACAAGTTCTACGCGCAGTGCGCGATCGACGCGGGCGTCGCCTTCGTCAACGCGCTGCCGGTCTTCATCGCCTCCGACCCCGAGTGGGCTGCGAAGTTCGAGGCCGCCGGCGTCCCGATCGTCGGTGACGACATCAAGTCGCAGGTCGGTGCCACCATCACCCACCGCGTCATGGCCAAGCTGTTCGAGGACCGCGGCGTCGCGCTGGACCGTACGTACCAGCTCAACGTCGGCGGCAACATGGACTTCAAGAACATGCTCGAGCGCGAGCGCCTGGAGTCCAAGAAGGTCTCCAAGACCCAGGCCGTGACGTCGAACCTGACGGGCGAGCTGGCCGACAAGATCGACAGCCGGAACGTGCACATCGGCCCGTCCGACTACGTGCAGTGGCTCGATGATCGCAAGTGGGCGTACGTCCGGCTCGAGGGCCGCGCGTTCGGTGATGTCCCGCTCAACCTCGAGTACAAGCTCGAGGTCTGGGACTCCCCCAACTCCGCCGGCATCATCATCGACGCCGTTCGTGCGGCGAAGATCGCCAAGGACCGCGGCATCGGCGGCCCGATCATCCCGGCCTCGGCCTACCTCATGAAGAGCCCGCCGGTTCAGATCGAGGACACCGAGGGTCGCGTTCAGCTGGAGGCGTTCATCCGCGGCGAGTGACCCTCTGCTGTTGAGCTGCCCCGGGTGCCTGGCACCCGGGGCAGTCGCATTTCGACGGCGTCAGAAGCGGATCGCGTCGATGATCTTCACCCGCGCGGCGATCATCGCCGGGAGGATGCCCGCGATCGCGCCGACCGCGATAGCGACGGCGAGGCCGAGAAACGCCGCCGAGAGCGGGAAGGGCGGGACGTCGTCGATGCCCTGGAGGACGTACTTCTCCACCAGCGGGTTCTTGATGGCGGCCACGGCCAGGAGCACGCCGACCACGCCCGCGACGACGGTGGCCACGACGCTCTCCATCAGCACCGAGAAGAACACCCGCCCCGTGGTCGCGCCGAAGCTGCGCCGGATCCCGATCTCCCGGATCCGCTGCTGGATGGTGACCAGGGCGATGTTGAGCAGACTCAGGGCGCCGAGCAGCAGGATGATCCCGGCAATCCCGATGATCACCCACTTGATCGGGCCGATCGGGTCCTCACCGCCCCATGCCATGTAGTCGTCGCGCTGGGCGTCGACCTGGAGTCCCGGGAGCTCGGCGCGCATCGCCATGCCGATCTCGCCCGCGAGCTCGTCGGCGCCGTCGATCGGCACCCACATCTCGTAGCTGGCGTCCGTGGGGGCTCCGGCCTGCCAGTGCTCCAGGGAGTCGGCCAGCATGAACGCGCGTGGCGACCCGTATCCCCGCAGGCTCGTGACGCCGACGATCGTGGCGGTCACCGACATCCCCTGGCCCTTCAGGTCCACCGACGTCGGCAGCTGTGTGCCCCGCAGGCCGAGCTTCTTCAGGAACGTCTCGTCGACCACCAGCGCCGGGGAGAGGCGCTCCTCGTCCGAGGCCTGCAGCCAGCGGCCCTGCGGCACCACGACCCGGTGGATGGCAGCGTACGCAGGGTCGACCCCCATCAGCTCGACCCGCTTGCTGCTGCTCGCGGTGGTCGCCTTGATGTCGTAGGCGGAGATCCTCGCCGACGCGTACTTCACGTCGAACCGCTCCGCGACCGTCTGGAAGGCGGGCCGGACCCGCTCGACGGAGAGGGGCATGCCGCTGCGGTCGTCGTAGGCCATGACCGAGATGTGCGCCGGTCGCCCGTCGACCTCGTAGGACTCGGTGAACATCTGCTTCGCGATCTGCCCGGCCGCGACGGTCGCGGTGATCGAGGCGACGGCCACCGCCACCCCGACCAGCGACAGCAGCACCCGGAGCCGGTGGATGCGCAGCTCCTGCCACGCCTCGACGGTCGAGGCGGCCAGGCCGGTGACGAGGCGCGCCAGGGCGGTCCTCACGTCACCGCCCCCTCGGTCAGCGGGTGGAGCCGTCCCTCGGCGAGCCGGAACCGCCGGCGAGCCAGGGCGGCGACGTTCTGGTCATGGGTGATCGTGATCAGCGCCGCGCCGGAGTCGTACGTCGCCTGGTCGAGCAGCTTCATCACCATCGCGCCGGTCTCGACGTCGAGCGCCCCGGTCGGCTCGTCGGCCAGCACCACCGACGGCGTCCGGACCAGGGCACGGGCGATGGCGATGCGCTGCTGCTCGCCGCCGGAGAGGAACTGCGGCATCGCGTCGAGCCGGTCGCCGAGCCCGACCTTGTCGAGCATCGTCGCCGCGATCCGGCGCCGCTGCCAGAACTCCTTGCCCGAGGCGTACAGGAGCGGGGCCATCACGTTCTCCAGGGCCGTACGCCCCGGCAGCAGGTTGAACTGCTGGAAGACGAACCCGACATCACGCCCGCGGATCCGGGCGGCCTGGTGGTTGCTGATGTCGGTGACGTTGCGGCCTGCCCATTCCAGGGTGCCCCCGGTGGGCCGGTCCAGCAGGCCGAGCAGGTTCAGCAGCGTCGACTTGCCGGTGCCCGAGCGGCCGACGATGCCGACATGGTCGCCGCGGCTCACGTCGAGGTCGACGCCGGTCAGGATGTGCAGGTCCTCGCCGTCGGGGAGCTCTACCGTGCGGGCCACGCCGGTGAGCCTCAGCAGCTCCTCCGCGCTCACATCTCCCCCGCCGGCATCTCCTCGGTCATCCCATCGTCCATCCCGCCGCCCGACTCCTTCGAGCCCGGGACGTACCGCAGGACCGAGTCGCCTGCCTTCAGCCCGCTGGTGACCTCGACGAGCTTGCCGTCGGTGACACCGAGCTTGACCGGCTGCTCGGCCGGGACTCCGTCCTCACCGACGACCCAGACGGTGCCGTCGCCGACCAGTCCGGTGACCGCGGTGACGGGGATGGTGACGACGTCGCCGTCGCTCTTGCCCGCGTCGATGGCCATGGTCATCGTCAGTCCGTCGAAGACGGTGACCTTCTCCGGCACCAGGCAGCTGATCCGGGCACCTGCCGACGAGTCGCCCTCGGCCCCGGGCTCCCCTTCCATCATCTCGCCCTCGGGCTCGTCGCTGGTGATCGTCTCGGACGCCGCGTCGCCGATGCTCAGATCGGTGCAGGTGAACGGCTTCGGGCCGCTCTCGATGGTCACCGTGGCCCGGTCCGGGTTGCTGGCCAGCCGGTAGCGGTCCAGCGGCGAGATCGCCCCAACTGCGTGGAAGGTCGTGGGACGGATCGAGACGACCACCCCGTCCTCGGTCACCTCGCCCATCAGGTCTGCGGCGTAGTTGCCGACGATGCCGGTGGCGGGCGCGACGACGGTGTACCAGTGATAGACGGGCTTGGGCGCCGGCGGCTCGACCGGTGCGTCGTCGCGGTCGCCGTCGCCGTTGGCGTCATCGACGTTCCCTGGCTCATCCTCGGCGAGCTCCTCGACGGGTTCGGCCACCTCCGCGGGCTCCTCCTCCGCGCGCACCTGGAAGAGTTTGTCGCCCTTCTTCACCTTGGAGCCGGTCTCGGCGAACCTGTGCGCCAGCACTCCGGTGACCGAGCTGGTGGCGGAGACCGGCTTGTCGATCACGATCGTCCCGTCGACCGTGAGCGCGTTGGAGATGGTGCCCTTCTCGGCGACGACCTCCTCCGGCGGGATCTTCCCGGTCGGCGTCAGCGGCGCCCCGTCGGCATCCTGCGTCGAGCCGGTGAAGGCCAGCTTGAAGAGGCTCACCGCGATGACCAGGCCGATCACGGCCCAGAACGACTTGAAAAGTACGCGGCGCACCGCCGTCTTCGACATGAGCGGACTGTAGCCGTGCCCTCTGGATCACGGCGGCCCAATTTCCACAGGGTTTGTCAACACTCCATCCACGTACGTCTCGAACACGTGTTTGATCCCCTAGACTCCGGGACCCGAACGATCGATCGCCTCAGGCACGGGAGACCCCCACGATGCGTCCCGACAACGACACGACCCGCGAACGGACGACCCCGACCCGCAGGAGCTCGACAGGAGGGGGTCGCGGCCTCATCCTCTTCGGCGCCGTCTCGGTCGCGCTGATCTCGACGGCCGCCGCGTACGTCGCCATGGTCGGCTTCGGGCGGGACGTGCTCGCCATGGGCGCGATCAACGCCTACGCCTTCGCCGGCGTCTTCGAGCTCTCGCTGGTCACCGTCGCGCTGATGGCCCGCGAGGCGGCCCAGCAGGACCGGCCGGCTCAGACGCTGCTGACCCTGACCTGGCTGCTCTCTGCCGCGTCCGGGTTCTTCGCCGGCTGGCACGAGATCCACCTCGGCCACGCCGCCACCGCCGCGGCGTTCCGGTTCATCGTGCCGCTGCTGGCGGCTCTGATGTGGCACCTCGCGCTCGTCGGTGATCGCCACCTCGCCATGGAACGCTCCTGGTCCGACCTGCGGATGGGATCCCGGATGCACGCCCTCCTCGCCACCCGCGTCGAGTGGCGCCGGGCCCGCGACACGGCAGTGCGGAAGCGTACGGCCTCCTCGCGCCGGAAGCTGGAGCGCGCGCAGAAGCGCTACTGGCGCGCCGAGGCGGTGGCCCTGCGATCGGTCGCGCCGGGCGCGATGCGCGACCAGATCACCCAGTGGGTCGACGCCTTCGCCGCGGTCGCCGAGGGCACCCGCCAGGCCGACCGGCTGCCGATCACGCTGCCCGACGTCCACGAGGCGCTCAGCGTGCCGGTGGTCGAGCGGGTCTCTGCCGAGCAGATCACCGAGGCGCCCGAGCAGCACGACGCGCTGAACGACGAGCCGGTGCCGAACGATCTCGCCGACATGCCCCGCGAGGTGCAGCCGCCGCGCGAGATCCGGACTCGCGAGATGGCCTCAGCCCTCGCTACCACCGATACGCGCCCCCGGGTCTCGAGCCGGGTGACCGAGGCCGCCCGCACCGCGGCCGAGGTCGCTCCGGGCGCCGGGATGGCCCCGGAGTTCAGCAACGGCCGCAGCGCGACCAAGCCCGCCGAGGCCGACGGCACCCTGCTCGACCGGATCTCGTTCCCGGAGAACATCCCCGACCCCGAGCCGGCGATGGACTACCCCGACACGTTCCCCGACGAGGTCGAGGACCTGTTCGCGAATCTGCCCGACGACAACGCCCAGGCCGCCAGGGTCCTGGTCCGCGCCGGCGCCCGGGTGCCGGATGTGGCCGCCAAGCTGGGCGTCAGCCAGCGCACCGTCTACCGGTGGACCACCAACGCCCGCACCTGACCGCTGCCGATCGGGTCAGCCCTCGAGGTCGGCCTTGAGCTTGGCGAGCGTCGTGGCCATGCCCGTACGCAGCTCCTCGGTGAACTTCTCCTGACCGCCGAGCACGGCATTCGTCAGCGAGCGGGAGAGCGCGGAGATGCCGTCCGGGGTCTCGCGGCGGTGGGTGACCAGGGACCCTGCAGCCGTCTCCTCGATCTGGAAGGACCAGATCGTCGTGTTCTCGGCGACCCGGAACGCGAAGTCGGAGTGGGGCGTGAAGCGTACGACCTTGGCGTTGGTCGGCCAGTGCTTCCAGCCCTGGCGGTTGAGGTTGAAGAAGCGGGTGCCCTCCTTGACCTGACCGAACACCACGGTCTTCACCACCTGCGGGCTCCACGAAGCCATCCGCGGCAGGTCCGTGATCGCGGCCCACACCTGAGCCGGGGTCGCGTTGATGGCGGTCGTTGCCTCGAGATCTGTGATCGTCGTCATACGCGGAACCGTACCGTCAGTATGGCTCGATGGACAGTAGGCGACCAGATGTCAACAACCGTCGGAGCGACATAGCCCGCGCGGACTATGCGGAGCGCTCGGACCACCAGTCCAGGAGCCGCTTGGATGCCTCGTCCTCGGAGAGGATTCCTTCGTCGAGGCGCAGCTCCATCAGGAACTTGTACGCCGCCCCGACATCCCGCCCGGGAGGGATGTCGAGGAGCGACATGATCTGGTTGCCGTCGAGCGCGGGACGGAGGGCAGCGAGCTCCTCCTCCTCGGAGATCCGCTCGATGCGGGCCTCGAGGGCGTCGTAGGTGCGGGCGAGGCGGTCGGCCTTGCGGCGGTTGCGGGTGGTGCAGTCGGCGCGGGTGAGCACGTGGAGCCGCTGGAGCTGGTCTCCGGCATCCCTCACATAACGACGGACCGCGGAGTCGGTCCACTCACCGTCGCCGTAGCCGTGGAAGCGCAGGTGCAGCTCGACGAGCGAGGAGACCGCCTCGATCTCGTCGTTGGAGAAGCGCAGCGCCTTCATCCGCTTGCGGGTCATCTTGGCGCCGACGACGTCGTGGTGGTGGAACGAGACGGTGCCGTCGTCGTGGAACTTCCGGGTGCGCGGCTTGCCGACGTCGTGCATCAGCGCCGCGAACCGGGACACGAAGTCGGGGCCGCCACCGAGGCGCGCCTCCTGGTCGATCGACTGCTCGAGCACGGTCAGCGTGTGCTCGTAGACGTCCTTGTGCCGGTTGTGCTCGTCGCGCTCCATCCGCAGCGCGGTCAGCTCGGGCAGCACCAGGTCGGCCAGCCCGGTCTCGACCAGCAGCGAGAGGCCACGCCGCGGGTAGGGCGCGCAGATCAGCTTCACCAGCTCGTCGCGGACCCGCTCGGCGGAGATGATCGAGATCCGCGACGCCATGTCCTTCATCGCGGCGACGACCTCGGGGGCCACCGTGAAACCGAGCTGGGCGGCGAACCGTGCCGCCCGCATCATCCGCAGCGGGTCGTCGGAGAACGACGCCTCCGGCGTCCCCGGCGTACGCAGCACCCGGGTCGCCAGGTCGACGACGCCGCCGTAGAGGTCGACGACCTCGCGGCCAGGAAGCTGGACGGCCATCGCGTTGACGGTGAAGTCGCGGCGTACGAGATCGTCGGCCAGCGACGTGCCGTAGGCCACCGCGGGCTTACGGGAGTCGGCGTCGTAGGCCTCGGAGCGGTAGGTGGTGACCTCGATCTGCCACGGGCCCTTGCGGGTGCCGATGGTGCCGAAGTCGCGGCCCATGTCCCACAGCGCCTCGCCCCACGTACGCAGGATCTTCTCGGTCTCCTCGGGGCGGGCCGAGGTGGCGAAGTCCAGGTCGTTGTGCGGTCGGCCGAGCATCGCGTCGCGGACCGGGCCGCCGACGAGCGCCAGCTCGAAGCCCGAGCGAGCGAAGACCTCACCTAGGGAGTCGATGACCGGTGCGATACGGTCCAGTTCAGCAGTCACCGATCGCTGAACATCGGCGACGCTGATCGGGGGAAGCTGGCTGTCGGACACAACGCCGCAGTCTACGAGGACCGCACCCCCTGAAAGATATTCTCGAAGTCATGCCAGTCCGCCAGCATCAGGCGAGGCCGCCACGGCCACGTGGGCGAGTCAACGCCGCACTCGTCCTGGTGCTGCTGGCACCCCTTCTGCTGATGCTGTCCGCGACCACGCTGGCCGCTCCGGCCCGGGCCGCGGAGGAGACCGCGGAGCCCGACCCGCTCGCGATGAGCATCGACGAGCTCGACACCGTCAGCCTCGACGGCCGCACCAAGGGCCGGATCACCCTCCGCGGCAAGGTCACCAACACCACCGACGAGGAGTGGCACGGCGTCAAGGTCTACCCGTTCGTGGGCGACACACCGATGACCACCTCCGAGGAGCTGGCCGAGGCCGCCGAGATGCCCGCGGACTCCCTGGTGGGCGAGCGGATCGTGACCGAGGGGACGTACGCAGCGATCCCCGACCTCGCGCCCGGCGAGACCTACTCGTGGTCGCTCTCGGTGCCGCGCAAGCTGCTGGATGTCACCGAGCCCGGGGTCTACTGGTTCGGGGTCCACGCGCTCGGCTCCACCACGCCGAACACCGCCGACGGTCGGGCACGCACCTTCCTGCCGCTGGTCAAGGAGCCCAACAAGAAGGCCAAGTCCGAGAAGGTGTCCCTGGTCATGCCGCTGCGGCGCAGCGTGGTCTACAACGGCGACGGCAGCGTGAACTACCTCCCTGGCTGGACCCGCGACCTGGGCGCCGGCGGACGCCTCTTCCGGATGCTCGAGACCGGCGCCGAGATGCCCGACCTGACCTGGGCCATCGACCCCGCGCTGATCGATGCCGTACGCAACCTCGCCGAGGGCAACCCAGCCCGCAACCTGGCGCCGACGGACGAGGGTGAGGAGGAGCCGGAGGAGAGCGGTAGCCAGAGTGCGTCGCCCTCGGCCTCCGCGCTGCTGCCGAGCCCCTCGCCCAGCACCGACACCGACGCCGAGAAGGCGCTCGACGAGGAGGCCGAGGCCGCACAGAAGGCCGCGACGGTCTGGCTGGGTCGCCTCGAGGACGCGCTCGCCGGCCACAACCTCCTCGCCCTCCCGTACGCCGATCCGGACCTGTCCGCGCTCGCCACGACCGACCCCGACCTGCTGGCCACGGCGCGGGAGCACACCGCCCAGGCGCTCGCCGAGCTCGGCATCAAGGCGACCTCGGCCGTCGCGCCGCCGACCGGCTACCTCGACCGTGCCGCGGTCAACCTCCTCGAGCCGGGTGCGGTCAATCTGGTCAGCGACAGGATGCTCCGCGGCACCACGCCGGTCATCGCCGACCTAGACGGTCACCAGATGATCGTGACCTCCTCCGGCGCCGCCGCCGGCGGGCCCGGACCCAACGACCCCATCGACGCGATCTCGGTGCGCCAGCGTCTCGCCGCCGAGGCGGCGCTGCTCCGCGGCTCCGGCAAGCCGCTCATCGCGGTCCTCCCCGACGGCTGGCACCCTCCGCAGAGCGCCGCCTCGTTCGTCACTCCGTGGAAGAAGGCCGCCTGGATCTCGTCCTCGACGCTGGACGAGGCGCTCGCCGGGCAGAAGGCGACATCGATCACCGCCGACAAGCTCCGCTACCCCCGCCGAGAGATGAAGGCCGAGATCTCCACCGACCGGATCGACACGGCCAACGAGCTCATCGGCGCCGGTGAGATGCTGCAGCGGATCTTGACCCACAACGACGAGGTCGCCTCCGACATCGTCAACGAGGCCCTGACCTCGACCTCCTACTCCGCCCGCAAGGGCGACGCCGACCCGGCCGCCGACGCGTTGAGCCAGGTCAGCTCCGAGCTGAGCTCGGTCACCGTGGCCGTACCGCCGAAGGTGATCCTCTCCAGCATGAAGGGCGGCGAGTTCCAGGTCACCCTGAGCAACGAGCTCGACGAGCCCGTCACGGTGCGGCTGGACGCGATCACCGACGAGTCGCTGCGGGTCGCGACCTCCGAGCCGGTCCAGCTCGACGCCAACTCCAAGGCCAGCTTCAACCTCGCCGCGAGCATGCGCGACACCGGCACCCACACCGCCCTGATCGTCGTCACCGACACCAAGGGCAACCCGCTGGGCGCCCACGCCTCCGTACCCATCCGCCCCTCGCAGGTGAGCGGTGTGATCTGGTGGTTCGTCGGCACCGGCTGCGCGCTACTGTTCGCGGCGATCGCCGTGCGTCTCACCAGGCGCATCATGAAGGCCAAGAAAGCACGTACGACAGGGGAACTGTGACAGCCACCGAGCAGAAGTCCGGCGGGGGCTCGGTCCTGGCCAACAGCGCGGTGATGGCCGCGGGGACGCTCTTCTCCCGGGCCAGCGGGTTCATCCGCTCCGCGCTCCTGGTCGCGGCGCTGGGCTCCGGCCTGCACGCCGACGTCTTCAACATCGCCAACACCGTGCCCAACATGCTCTACATCCTGTTGGCCGGCGGTGTCTTCAACGCGGTGCTCGTGCCGCAGCTGGTGAAGGCGCAGAAGAACGACGAGGACGGCGGGACCGCCTACACCGACCGGATCATCACGCTCGCCGGGCTCTTCCTCGGTGTCGTCACGATCCTCCTGGTGATCGGCGCACCTCTGCTGATGCGCCTCTACCTCGGCGCCGACTGGTACGACGCCGATCACGAGGCCCAGCTCGAGTCGGCCATCGACTTCGCCCGCTGGTGCCTGCCGCAGGTCTTCTTCTACGGGATGTTCGTGCTGGTCGGACAGGTGCTCAACGCCCGCGGCAGCTTCGGCCCGATGATGTGGGCCCCGATCGCCAACAACATCATCGCGATCTCGACCCTGGTGATCTACCTCGTCGTCTTCGGTCCCTCCGACGTCGGTGGCTTCACCACCGGCCAGGAGATCCTTCTGGGCCTGGGCTCGACTCTCGGCATCGTTCTTCAGTTCGTGCTGCTCCTGCCGGTGCTGCACAAGGTGGGCGTACGCTTCCGCCCCCGCTTCGACTTCCGCGGAGCCGGGCTCTCGCAGACCGCGAAGCTGGGCATGTGGACGGTGCTCTTCGTCGTCGTGAACCAGGTGGCGTACACGATCGTGACGCGGCTGGCCTCGACCGGTTCGGCCGCGGGCGGCACCGGTTACACCGTCTACTCCAACAGCTTCCTGGTCACCCAGGTGCCCCACTCGATCATCACCGTCTCCCTGGCGACGGCGATCCTGCCGCTCCTGTCGCGCTACGGCGCCGCCGGCGAGCTGCCCGAGCTGGGACGTACGCTGTCGCACCAGCTGCGCAACGCGCTCGCCATCGTCATCCCGATCGCGGCGCTCCTCCCGGTGCTCTCCGAGGACATCGCCCACATCCTGTTCGGCTACGGCGCCGGCGCCGACGCGTTCAAGGAGTACGCCCCGACGCTGTCGATCTTCGCCGCCGGGCTGGTCTTCTTCACGATCCACTACCTGCTCCTGCGCGGCTTCTACTCGCTGGAGAAGAACCGCACCGTCTTCTTCATCCAGTGCGCTGTCGCCACCACCAACATCGTCGCCGCAGTGCTGCTGACCAGGGCCGTCTCCGCGGAATACACCGCGCCCGCGCTCGCCGGCGCCTACACGCTGTCCTACCTGGTCGGCTCCGTCGTCTCGTACGTCGTGCTCAAGCGCACGCTCGGAGACCTGGACGGTCGCGGGCTGCTCGGGTTCCTCGCCCGCCTGGTCATGGTGACAGCGGTCGCCGCGGCCGCGGCGTGGCTGCTCCGCACGGCGCTGGGCATGATCAACGACGAGCCGACGATGGTGCTGGCCTTGATCGGTGCCGCTATCGTCGGGGCGCTGCATCTCGGCATGCTGCTCCTCGGGGCGCAGGCTGCCCAGGTCAAGGAGCTGACCACGATGGTGCAACAGGTCGCCCGACGGCTGCGTCGTTGAGCATCAGTCCTTGACCACCATCGGACAGCCTCCTCACTGTCTGGCATGGTCTGAAAGAATGGGTCCGATATGGAGTTCACGCAATCAGGCGACGTCCTCGCCGGCAGATACCAGCTGACGGATCTGCTGAGCGAGTCCCGCGAGGGACGCTTCTGGCGCGCCCAGGACGCTGTGCTGGGCCGCCCGGTTGCCGTGCACGTCCTCGACGCCCGCGACGAGCGCGCGCCGCGCCTGATGGCCGCGGCCCGCAACTCCGCTGCCGTCGGTGACCCCCGGATGCTGCGCGTCCTCGACGCCGCCCAGACCGACCAGGTGGCGTACGTCGTCAACGAGTGGGGCGAGGGTTCGTCGCTGGAGAACGCGCTGGCCGCCGGTGGCCCGCTGCCGCCGCAGCAGGCCGCCTGGATCGCCTCCGAGGTCGCCGACCTGCTGGTCCTGGCCCACGATCAGGGCCACGCCCACGGCCGGCTCAACCCCGAGGCAGTGCTGCTCGACGACCTCGGCGCGGTGCGCGTCATCGGCTTCGGTGTCGACGCCGCGCTGCACGGGATCGACCCCGACACGCGCGACTCCCAGCGACGGGACCGAGTCGACGCCGTCGGCGTCCTCTATGCCGCCCTGACCGGCAAGTGGGCCGGCGAGACCCTCTCTTCGATGCCTCCCGCGCCGCGTGACCACGGCCGCGTGCTCCGTCCCCGGCAGGTACGCGCCGGCGTGCCGCGGCCGCTCGACGACCTGTGCGACCGGGTGCTGGGCAGCGGCGCCGACATGCCGCCGCTGACCGCTGCCGAGCTGCACTCCGCGCTCGCCGGCTTCTCCGGGGAGCCGACCGCTCCGCTCAACCGGCCCGCCGCCATCGACGAGGAGACTCAGGCGATGGCCCCGCCGACGCTCGAGCCGGCCGAGGCGCAGGCGGCGTCGAACGCCATCGGCGTGGCCCCCGATGCCGTACGCCCCCAGCGCCAGCGTCCGTCCTCCCCGCCGCCGATGCAGGACCCGACCCCGTCGAAGCCGCTGTTCGCCGACGAGACCCCGGGCTACGTGGCGCCGCAGCGCCCGCAGCAGGCTCCCCCCGCCGCCGCCCGGCGGCCGGTGGCCCCCGATGCCTCCTACAACGGCTGGCAGGGCCCGTGGACCGGCGCCAACGTACCGATCGCCGAAGAGCCCGACTACAACCAGAAGCCCGGCGCCAGCTGGCTCCGCATCGCGATGGGCGTCGCCCTCGTGGTGCTCGTCCTCATCGCCGGCTCGATCGCCTGGAACATCATCGGCGACGACCCCGAAACGACCGCAGAGAACCCCGGCACCGGCAACAACGGCGGCGACACCACCGCTGAGGCCAAGCCGACCCCTATCAAGGGCATCACCGCCAAGGACCTCGACCCCCACGGTGACCCGCCCACGGAGACGCCCGACCTCGTCGACCTGGTGGTCGACGGCGACGCCAACGGGCTGGCGTGGCGTACGCAGCGCTACAACGACCAGATCGGTGATCGCCCGCGCTCCCTCAAGCCCGGCATCGGCCTGGTGCTCAACCTCAAGGGCGAGTACGCCGTAGATTCCTTGAAGTTCAACATGATCGGTGAGCCCACCGAGATCGAGATCTACGTCGGCGACTCCCCATGGACAGACGACCCCAGCGGCGCACCCGCCGCCAAGGGCAGCGTCGGCACCGAAGGTGAGATCAAGGTCGACGACGCCCCCGAGGGCAGCTATGTACTCGTGTGGATGACCGGTCTCCCACAGGTCGACGGCGGCTACCGCACCGAGGTCAAGGAAGTCCAGGTCCTCGGCACCTCCGTCTCCTGATGAGACGTCACTCCCGTCGGCCGACGCAGGTGACGTCTCGGCGTTCAGGGCCCTGGAATGTACGTGGCCTACGATCTGTTGTGCAGTTCGCCAGCCACACCTGAGGAGCCTCAAGATGCCGACCCCGTCGTCCCCGACCGACCCCCGCAACGTGATCGTCGTGGGTTCCGGCCCGTCGGGCTACACCGCAGCGGTCTACAGCGCCCGCGCCGGACTGCAGCCTCTCGTCTTCGAGGGGTCAGTGACCGCCGGCGGTGCCCTGATGAACACCACCGAGGTGGAGAACTTCCCCGGTTTCCGTGACGGCATCATGGGTCCGGAGCTGATGGACAACATGCGTGCCCAGGCGGAGCGCTTCGGTGCCGAGCTCGAGCCCGACGACGTGATCGAGATGGACCTGACCGGCCCGGTGAAGGTCATCAAGACCGCGACCGACACCCACTACGCGAAGTCCGTCATCCTCGCGACCGGCTCCGGCTACAAGAAGCTCGGCCTGCCCCGCGAGGACGAGCTCTCCGGCAAGGGCGTCTCCTGGTGTGCCACCTGCGACGGCTTCTTCTTCCGGCAGAAGCCCATCGTGGTGGTTGGCGGCGGCGACTCCGCCCTGGAGGAGGCCCTCTTCCTGACCCGCTTCGGCTCCTCGGTCACGCTGCTCGTACGCCGCGACGAGCTGCGTGCCTCCAAGATCATGCAGGAGCGCGCCTTTGCCGACCCGAAGCTCGAGATCGCCTGGAACTCCGTGGTCGAGTCCATCAACGGCGAGCTCTCCGTGGAGAGCATCACCGTCAAGGACACCAAGACCGGCGAGCTGCGCGACCTCGAGTGCGCCGGCCTGTTCATCGCCATCGGCCACATCCCGCGGTCCGAGCTGCTCACCGGGCAGGTCGACCTCGACGACGACGGCTACGTCCTCACCAAGGACGGCACCACGGCCACCAACATCGAGGGTGTCTTCGCCGCCGGTGACCTGGTCGACCACGTCTACCGTCAGGCGATCACCGCTGCCGGCACCGGTTGCCAGGCCGCGCTCGACGCCGAGAAGTTCCTCGCCCACCAGGCCCACGCCGAGGCTGCTGCCGTCTCGGCCTGATCCGTGCCTCTACGGTGGTGGTCTCGACAAGCTCGACCACCGGGAATGCGGCACAAAGGCCAAGCGTTCAACTCAACAGACCTCCCAAACACGTCCCTACCAAGAAGGAACCCATCGTGGCTGACAACATGACCGCCGTGACCGACGCCGAGTTCGACTCGACCGTCCTCAAGTCCGACAAGCCCGTCCTGGTCGACTTCTGGGCCGAGTGGTGCGGCCCGTGCCGTCAGGTCTCCCCGATCCTCGAGGAGCTCGCCGGCGAGCACGGTGACAAGGTCACCTTCACCAAGATGAACGTCGACGAGAACCCGGTCACCCCCTCCACCTACCGCGTGACCGGCATCCCGACCATCAACGTCTACCAGGGCGGCGAGGTCGTGAAGTCGATCGTCGGCGCCAAGCCGAAGGCCGCGCTCCTCAAGGAGCTGCAGGAGTTCATCGGCTGACACCAGCTGACACACACACGCTGGCCCGCTACCCGTTGGGGTGGCGGGCCAGCGTCATTTAGCCGAGGCGTCACTTACGTCGGCCGAGACGTCAGTTGTGGCGGGGCATTGGTGGTCTCGACAAGCTCGACCACCACCGTTTCACGGGAAACATTCACTCGCCGTCGCGATGCAGCTCGGTGGAGGCGGGCGACGGGTGGCTGCGGGGACGTACGACCTCCCGCAGCCGCTCCCAGGCGGACTCGAAGTCGTCGATCCAGGTGACCGTCTGCTTCAGGTCCATCCGCATCCGCGGGACGGTGGGGTGGTCCCGGTGGGTCTTGAACCCGACCCGGCCGAGGAAGTCGGCCGGGGCAGCGCACCGGCGACCGTGGATCCCGCTCATCGGCCCGACGTCGCCGAAGGCCTCGATCGCCCGGAACTGACCGCGTTGGACCAGGTCACGGGCCATTCCCTGCACCAGCATCCGGCCGATGCCGCCTCCGGCACGACGCGGGTCGATCCATACCGTGGTCATCAGGACGGCATCGGCGGAGACCGGTCCGGACGGGAACGAGGCGACCCGCGGGACGAAGACCGGCGGCGCGTAGAGCACGAACCCCGCCGGCGTACCGTCCACCACGGCCACCCGCCCGCAGGATCCCCATTCGCGGAGCACCTCGGAGATCCACGCCTCCTTCACCCCGATCGACTGCGACGAGTCGACGCGGCGATGACCGACTGGATCACGCTCCCAGAACAGGCAGGCGCGGCACGGCGCCGGGACCTCGGAGAAGAGATCCAGCGTCAGGGGCAGGATGCGGCGTGCCATGTCTCACCATTGATCCTGGGTTAAGGGTCTGTCACCAGCGTATGCGATCCTTCATGATGGTGACACCATGACTGATCTTCCCCAGCGCGCAACATCATCCCGCCTCGACCCGTACGCGGACCGCTACGCCGCGCGCACGGCAGGCATGACGGTCTCGGAGGTCCGGGCCCTCTTCGCCGTGGCAGCCCGTCCCGAGGTGGTCTCGCTCGCAGGCGGCATGCCCAACATCTCCAGCCTTCCGCTGGACGTGGTCGGCGACTCGATCAAGGATCTCATCCTGACCCAGGGCCCGACCGCGCTGCAGTACGGCGGCGGCCAGGGCGATCCGGTCCTGCGCGAGCAGATCTGCGAGGTCATGCGCCTGGAGGGCATCGAGGCTCACCCCGACGACGTCGTCGTCACCGTCGGCTCACAGCAGGCCGTCGACCTGGTCACCCGCGTCTTCTGCGACCCCGGCGACGTGGTGATCTGTGAGGCCCCTTCGTACGTCGGTGCTCTCGGTGTCTTCAAGGGCTACCAGTGCGACATCGTGCACGCCGAGGTCGACGCCAGCGGCCTGATCCCGAGCGCGCTCGAGCAGGCGATCGTGTCCACCAAGGCCTCCGGCCGCAAGGTGAAGTTCCTCTACACGATCCCGAACTTCCAAAATCCGACCGGCGTCACCATGACGCCCGAGCGCCGCACCGAGATCCTCGAGATCTGCCGGCGCCACGACATCCTGGTCCTCGAGGACAACCCCTACGGCCTCCTCGGCTTCGACGACGAGCCCCGCCCCGCGATGCGCGCCCAGGACCCGGGCGTCATCTACCTCGGCTCCTTCTCCAAGACCTTCTCCCCCGGCCTGCGGGTCGGCTGGGCGCTGGCTCCCTCCGCGATCCGCGAGAAGCTGGTGCTCGCCCAGGAGTCCGCGACGCTCTGTCCGCCGCCGTTCAACCAGATGGCCGTCTCCGCCTACCTCTCCAACCACGACTGGCAGGGCCAGATCAAGCAGATGCGGGAGATGTACCGCGAGCGCCGCGACGCCATGCTCGACGCGCTCGAGGACTACATGCCCGCGGCCTGCACCTGGACCAAGCCCGACGGCGGCTTCTTCGTCTGGCTGACGCTCCCCTCCGGCATCGACAGCAAGGCCATGCTGCCTCGCGCGGTCACCTCACGAGTCGCGTTCGTCCCCGGCACCGGCTTCTTCGCCGACGGCTTCGGCGCCTCCTCGATGCGGATCTCCTACTGCTACCCCACCCCCGAGCGGATCCGAGAAGGCGTACGCCGCCTCGCGGGTGTCATCGAGGCCGAGATGGAGCTCCTGGAGACGTTCGGTGCCACCGGCCCGATCCCAGGTCTTCCCATCCGCGGCGCCGAGCACCCCTCGACGAACACGCAGTAGCTCAGCCGCGGTGGTCGAGCCTGGTCGAGACCACGGTGTCCTGGCGCAAGGGTCATCTCGACAAGCTCGATGACCGGGCTCTCCCCGGTGGTCGAGCTTGTCGAGACCACCCGTCCTGGCACAAGGGTCATCTCGACAGGCTCGATGACCGGACCGCGCTCGATGACCGGACGGCGCTTGGTGACCGGGATAGAAATCTATTTGTCGACAAAGCGCTTTAGCGCTTAATGCCTAGATGGATTCGTCCGCGGCGGGCGACATCAGCTCGACGATCCGACGCAGGTCATCCAGCGTCGCGAACTCGACGGTGATCTTTCCCTTGGAGCGGCCCAGATCGACCTTGACCCGGGTGTCGAAGCGGTCCGAGAGCTTGTCGGAGATCTCCTTGAGCCCAGGAGCAGTCGGCTTGGCTCGCCTCACGCGCGGGGTGGCGAAGGCGTCACCGTCAGGATCGCCCAGGGCGACGATCTCCTCGAGGCCGCGTACGGAGATGCCCTCCGCGACCACCTTCTGAGCCAGCTTGTCCTGCTGGGCCTCGCCGTCGACGGCGAGCAGCGCCCGGGCGTGACCGGCCGAGAGCACACCGGCGGCGACCCGGCGCTGGACCGACGGGGACAGCTTCAGGAGACGGATCGTGTTGGAGATCTGCGGCCGCGACCGCCCGATCCGCTGGGCGAGCTCGTCGTGCGTGCACTCGAAGTCGTTGAGCAGCTGCTGGTAGGCGGCCGCCTCTTCGAGCGGATTGAGCTGGGAGCGGTGGAGGTTCTCCAGCAGTGCGTCCCGGAGCATGTCGGTGTCGTCGGTCTCGCGGACGATCGCCGGGATGACATCGAGGCCGGCCTGCTGAGTGGCGCGCCACCGGCGCTCACCCATGACCAGCTCGTACGAGTCGGCCGCGACTTTCCGGACGACGATGGGCTGCAGAAGGCCGATTTCTTCGATCGAATGGACCAGTTCGGCCATCGCTTCCTCGTCGAACACCTGACGAGGCTGCACATGGTTGGGATGGATCTGCTTGACCGGCAGCTCCGCGAAATATGCGCCGTCGACGGGCGCCAGATCCGAATTCTCGATCTGGCGGCCTTCCACCGAGTCGGTGGACCTGGGGTCCGCGGATGAGCCAGAAGTCGCTCCAGCGGAAAGGTCCGAATGACGGACGTCCGGCTGGACAGAAGCGCTGTCCGCAGACTCGTTTCCGCCAGCGGGAGGAGCGGTCGGGATCAGCGAGCCCAGACCTCGTCCGAGACCACGCTTCGGCGGCTGCTTACTCATATCTGGATGTCCCCCATGTCAGTTCCATGCTGCTGATGGTGGTCTCGACAAGCTCGACCGCCGGGATTGTTCATGTCAGTTCTGCGCTGCTCAGTGCTCAGTGCTCGCTCTGTTTGGCGAGCTCCTTGGCAGCCTCGAGATAGCTCAACGCACCCGGCGAGCCCGGGTCGTACGTCATCACTGTCTGCCCGAACGACGGCGCCTCGGACACGCGCACGGCGCGGGGGATGAACGTGCGCATGACCGTGTCGCCGAAGTGCTCGCGCACCTCCTCGGCGACCTGCGACGCGAGGCGGGTGCGGGCGTCGTACATCGTGATCAACATCGAGGAGACCTTGAGCGTCGGGTTCAGCGCGGCGCGCACCATCTCGACGGTCTTGAGGAGCTGGCCGAGGCCCTCCAGCGCGTAGTACTCCGCCTGGATCGGGATCATCACCTCGGTGCTCGCGACGAGCGCGTTGACCGTGAGCAGGCCCAGCGACGGCGGGCAGTCGATGAGGACGTAGTCCCATCGGTCCTCCGAGTCACCGACACGGGGAGACCTGGCCAGCGCCTCCTTCAGGCGCTGCTCACGTCCGTCCTCCTCGACGAGCTCGACCTCGGCGCCGGCCAGGTCGATGGTCGCCGGCACGAGCTCGAGGCCCTCGAGCTTCGGGACGGGCACGACGACGTTCTCGAGGCTGGCCCCCTCGACCAGGACCTCGTACGTCCCCGGGGTGCCCTGGAAATGGTCGACGTCGAACGCGGTGCAGGCGTTGCCCTGAGGGTCGAGGTCGATGACCAGAACCTTCTGACCGAGCTGCGCCAGAGCCGCGGCGATGTTCACCGTCGAGGTGGTCTTGCCGACGCCGCCCTTCTGGTTGGCGGAGACGATCACGCGCGTGCTCGCCGGGCGTGGCAGTGGCGGACGGTTGCTCGCCGCACCGCGCGCCAGGAGCGTGTGCTCGGCAGCAGCGGCCAGGGGCGTCGCCTCGGTGTCGAAGTCGTTCTCGAAGGACGCGATGTCCCCGGCCGTACGGAGCCTGATCGACACCGGTTCGTCGGTTTCACGTGAAACGGCGTTCTGTGCTCTCTCGTCGTCGTACGGCATGTTTCCTCATCCTCATCGTTCGGTCATCGAGCTTGTCGAGATGCGGTGTATCGAGCTTGTCGAGATGACGTCTCACGCCCGAAAGCTCGTGGTCTCGACAAGCTCGACCACCTTCAGCGGCGGCGCTTCTTCTTTCGGGACCCGCCCTTGGGCCCCTTCTGGCCGCCCTTCGGGACCGGCGGCCAATCTACCCGTGCGGGATCCGACCAAACCACCCGAACCGCGACAGTTGTCGTCTCCAAAACGCCTACACCGAGCTCGGAGACCGTCGGCGGAGCGCATCCCCACTTCTTCAGCGCCGCCTCTGCCTCCTCGATCTCCGCCTCGATGCTCGACCCCTTCATCGCGACCAGCGCGCCCGTGGGTACGACCAACGGCATCGACCAGTCGAGCAGCTTGCCCAAGCCGGCCACGGCTCTCGAAGTCACGACGTCGAACCCGAGCTCGCCGTGGAAGGCATCCGCCCTCCCCCGCAGCACCGTCACGTTCTCGAGCCCGAGATCCTCGGCGACCTCCTCGAGAAAGGTCGTACGCCGCAGCAGCGGCTCGATCAGCGTGATGTGCAGATCCGGGCGAGCGATCGCGAGGACCAGACCGGGGAGTCCCGCACCGGACCCGATGTCCGCCACCGCGACCCCCTCGGGGATCACCTCCCCCAGCACCGCGCAGTTGAGGATGTGCCGATCCCACAGCCGCGGAACCTCCCGCGGTCCGATCAGACCGCGTACGACCCCGGCGTCGGCCAGCCAAGCGGCGTACCTCTCCGCGAGCTCCAGCCGATCCGCCGGAAAGACCTTCTCTGCCCGAGGGTCCACCTCGCCCAGACCACCCAAGTCCCCACGCTCCTCGCTCACACACAAACTGTTTCACGTGAAACGCACAACCAAGAACTCCCGGTGGTCGAGCTTGTCGAGACCACAACGTGTTGGTACGCGAGAGGTCATCTCGACAAGCTCGATGACCGATGGTCGACCCTGTCGAGACCACCACCCCACGTACGTCCGGGTCGTCGAGCTTGTCGAGACCACCACCCTGCCCCGGTGGTCGAGCTTGTCGAGACCACCACCCCGCTGAACAGAGGTCCAGGACTGTCGGTGGTGCCGCTCATGATGAAGACATGGCCTACACATACATGCTTCTCTGCGCCGACCGAACTCTCTACGTCGGCAGCACGACAGACCTCGAACGCCGCATGACCGAGCACCGAGTCGGTCTCGGTTCGGAGTACACCCGACATCGTCTCCCCGTGGAGCTCGTCTGGTACGAGCAGTACGACAACGTCGAGCATGCGTTCATGCGGGAGAAACAGATCCAGAACTGGGGTCGGGCGAAGCGGCTCGCGCTCATCAGAGGAGAGCTCGGCGAGCTCCCGCGCCTGGCCAACACCTCGACGACCCCACACCCCTTACCTACTCCGCAGCAACGGTCATCTCGACAAGCTCGATGACCTACATGTCGTGCGCGTCGTCATCTCGACAAGCTCGATGACCGGTGGTCGAGCTTGTCGAGACCACCACACGCCCGTGCACGATGACCCGGTGGTCGAGCTTGTCGAGACCACTGCACCTACGTGATCGATGACCCCAGTGGTCGAGCCTGACGAGACCACCCCACGTACCTACTCGATGACCGGTGGTCGAGCTTGTCGAGACCACGACCCGTACGCGCGCACGGTCATCGGACAGGATCGATGACCACCTCGTTTCACGTGAAACCCACCCCGCCGGAGACGCCTGGAAGAACGTCTGCCCAACGAATCCGCAGAAGGGTTCCCAAAGGCGTCGTCGGGGCGCCGGGTGCGCTAAAGTCCGCGAGCAGCCTCGCGAATCTGATGCAACCGCGCACGCTGCTCGAACGTCTCAGTCGTAGAACGTCGCACTCGGGGTGCGACTCCAGCGGCCCGTGCGACCGGGCCACCATCCATGACCCACGGAGCTGATGTGAACGTCCGTAGAACCCCGGTGGCGATCTTCCTCACCACCATCCTCGCCTTGGGATTCTCCCTGGGCTCGATCGCGGCGCCGAGCAGCGCCCAGGCCACTGCACCGTCGACCTCCGTCGGACAGATCGGCCTGCACACGGCGTACACCGTCCTCTACCAGCAGGGGTCGACCGGCCTCGGGGTGCGCAAGATCCAGGCGCGCCTCAAGGAGCGTCGCATCTACAGCGGCCGGGTCACCGGCAACTACGGCTCGAAGACGACCAGCGCCGTGAAGGTCTTCCAGCGCAACCAGCGTCTGGCCATCACCGGCAAGGTCAACCAGCGCACCCTCGACCGGCTCCGCTCGCTGACGAGCACCCCGACCGATGCCAAGCTCTACAACCTCGACCGTCGCTGCCTCACCGGCCGCGTGCTCTGCGTCGACAAGACCGACCGCCGGATGCGCTACGTACGCGCCGGCAAGATCGTCCGGGCGATGGACGCCCGCTTCGGTTGCTCCGACACCAAGACCCGCGAGGGCGCGTTCAAGGTCTACCGGAAGAGCCGCAACCACGTCTCGTCGATCTACCACACGCCGATGCCGTACGCGATGTTCTTCAACGGCGGCCAGGCGGTGCACTACTCGTCCGACTTCGATGCCCGCGGCTACAACGGCTGCTCCCACGGCTGCGTGAACGTACGCAACAAGTCGTCGATCGCGTGGGTCTTCGACCAGATCCGCATCGGTGACCGGGTCGTTGTCTACTGGTCCTAGCTGCCCCGGTGGTCGAGCTTGTCGAGACCACCGATCCCAGCCTTGTTCCACGTGAAACACCTTCACAAAGAGATCGCCCCTCGTGCCGTGTGGCACGAGGGGCGATCTCTTTGTGTCAGCGTCACTCAGGCAGTACGACCACGTAACGCCGCGGCTCGACACCGGAGGACTCGGAGGTCAGCCCGGCGGCGGCGACGGCGTCGTGGACTACCTTCCGCTCGAAGGGCGACATCGGCTTGAGCGAGACCGGGGCACCGGACTCCTGGACCTTCGCGACGGTCTCCTCGGCGAGCGCCATGAGCGTCGAGCGACGGTCGGCGCGGTAGCCGCCGACGTCGAGCATCAGGCGGGACCGCTCGCCGGTCTCGCGGTAGACCGCGAGCCGGGTCAGCTCCTGGAGCGCGTCCAGGACCTCGCCGTGGCGACCGACCAACTGCTGCAGGTCGCCACCGACGATCGAGACGGCGGCACGGTCGCCCTCGACGTCCATGTCGAGGTCTCCATCGAGATCGGCGATGTCGAGGAGCTCCTCGAGGTAGTCGGCCGCGATGTCACCTTCCTGCTCGAGCTGCTTGAGGCGCGTCTCTTCGCTGACCTCGTCCACAGGCTCGGTCACGGTCTCGCTCACATCCTGAGTCGTCACTTGGTTCCCCCGTTCTTCTGGGTCGTGGAGCGACCGGCGGTCGTGCCGGCCTTCTTCCGCTGGCTCCTGGTCTGGGCCTTGGGCTGGGTGCGCTGCGCGGGACGCTTCTCGGCCGCGGCCTCGTTGGCCTCGGCGATGTCGATCTCCGCGTCGGGCAGACCCTTCTTACGGCGCTTCTCCCGCTCGCGCTCCTGCTTGGCGTCGAACGCCGGCGTCCCCGGTGCGGGGTTGTTGCGGATCACGTAGAACTGCTGGCCCATCGTCCACAGGTTGGAGGAGGTCCAGTAGAGGATCGTTCCGACCGGGAAGGCGATACCACCGACGGCGAACACGACGGGCAGCACGTAGAGGAGCAGCTTCTGCTGCTGGGCGTACTGGCCGGTCATGGCGTCGGCCGGCATGTTCTTCGACATCAGCTGACGCTGGGTCAGGAAGGTGGTCGCGATCATCGCCACGACCAGGAACCCGGTGAGGAAGTACGTGCTCATGTGGTCGGCCGTCGTGAACTGGTCCGAGAGCAGCGAGCCCAGCCAGGTCGACGTCGCGAACTCGTGCGCGGCCTCGTCGCTCAGGAAGCCCTTGCCGACACCGTCCGAGGCGTGCTCGAGCATGCGGAACAGCACGAAGAAGATCGGCATCTGCAGCAGCAGCGGCAGGCAGGACGCGAACGGGTTGGTGCCCGAGTCCTTGTAGAGCTTCATGGTCTCGTTGGCGAGCTTCTCGCGGTCGTGACCGTACTTCTTCTGCAGCTCCTTGACCTTCGGCTGCAGCAGCTGCATGTTGCGGCTGGAGTTGATCTGCTTCACGAACAGCGGGATCAGCAGCGCGCGGATGGTCACGGTCAGGCCGACGATGGCCAGGGCCCACTGCCAACCTTCAGACGGGATGACGTACGAGAACGCCTTCTGCCAGACGAGCAGGATGCCCGAGATGGCGTAATACAGCGGTGTTGCGATCCATCCGAACAGATCGCCTATGGCTCCCACGGAATCAGGCTCCTCGGTTTGGGGAGTCCGCACTTACACGGACCAGGTCTTCAGGGTCTCTTCTGAACTTCTTCGGGGTCGGCACGGGATCGAAGCCCCGGGTCTTGGCCCAGGGGACGCAACGAGCCAGACGGCGCGCCGTCAGCCAGCTCCCGCGCCAGGGGCCGTGCGTCTTGACGGCCTCGAGCCCGTACGCCGAGCACGACGGGTAGTAGCGACACACATCGCCGTAGAGCGGACTGATCAGCGTCCGCCACACGTGGAGCAGTCCGATCAGGACGGCCGCGACCAGGTGGTTGAACTTGTCGACACCGCCACGTACGACGCGGACCGCACTACTCATCGGAGCACTCGCTCCAGGCAGCGCCGCAGATCGGCGCCCAGGGCGTCATAGTCCGCGTCGGCGGCAGCAGGAAGCGCACGGACCACAAGCACAGCAGAGCCCGGGAGTCCGCTCAGGGACTCCCGGGCCTGGTGACGCAGTCTGCGCTTCACGCGATTCCGGACGACGGCCGGACCGACGGCCTTGCTCACCACGAAGCCCACCTGCGGCTCGTCCTCCCGGTCGGCAGCTGGGCCGGTGCCGGGGACGAGCAGGTGGACCACCAGGCTCTTCGAGCCCGCGCGCTTGCCTCGTCGTACTGCTTCTTTGAAGCCCGACGAATCGACCAGTCGGTGGCGACGTGGCAACACGCGCGTGGTGGCTGAGGCCGCGGCCTCAGACGGTCAGGCTCTTGCGACCCTTGCCGCGGCGCGCAGCGAGGATCGCGCGGCCGGCACGGGTGCGCATGCGCAGGCGGAAACCGTGCGTCTTGTGACGGCGGCGGTTGTTCGGCTGGTAAGTACGCTTGCTCACGGGTGCTTCCTTAGTGTGTGGTGTGGTGGCCGGTCGCTCTTCCGGCTGTCCTGCTTACTAGGACCAAGAATCACGCACCCGTGGAACGGGCGACCTAGTAACGGTACGTGGACGGCGAAACCACGGTCAAACTCGCGCCCTATCACACACCTGTGATTAGCCCTCCCCCTGTGGAGGACGGGTTGCCCATGACCCTCGCCAGCCGGTAGTTTCGTCCTCTACCGAGGTTTCCCTGCACATCGTCAGGAGCATCGGCCGCATTCGGGGGGATGCCACGCAGGGAACTAGTTTTCCCGCCTGACCTGCCGAAACGGTCGGATTCTCGAGGACGGCGAAGTGTCTCGGTTGGTCTCCGATGCCTACATTCGGGGATGCTCCACAGCTTGTGGAAAAGTCTGTGGAGGATGTAGACCGGACCGCTGCATGAATCCAGGCTGCATCAATAAAGACCACCCACCCGAGCCATCAGGGAAGGCAGGAACCTGTGGAGCACTCCGGCCTCGCGCCAGAACCACAGCCAGATCTCCAGTCCGCATGGACGAAGGTGGTCGCTGAGCTTCCGCCGAACCAGCGGGCCTGGCTCCGGGACAGTGAGCCTCTCACTCTGCACGGGTCGACCGCGATCGTCGAGGTCCCCAACGACTTCACCCGCAACCAGATCGAGGGCCGCCTGCGCGGCTCCCTCGAGCGGTCGCTGGGCGAGATCTTCCATCGCGAGATCCGCATCGCGGTCACCGTGAACCCCGATCTCGACGTCACGCCGGATCCCGACACTCAGGCGATCATGATCTCCGAGCGGGAGATCGCCGCCGCGGACGCTGCCGCGGCCGCTGCCCTGCAGCAGCAGTCGCCATTCTCGAACAGCTCAGCCCCGAACCAGTCGGCGTTCCCGCACCAGTCGGTCTACCCGCCCAACTCGCCCGGCCTGATTCCCGGCGCCCCGCCGGCGAGCGCGCCGCACGACGAGCAGGGCGCGCCCGCTGCCTACTCGGCGCCGCAGGCTCCCCTCGCGCCGCCTGCCGCGCAGCAGCCGGCTCCGCCCGCGGCGCATGGAGACGTACGTCCTGGATATGGCGACATGTCGACAAATCCCCCGGCGCCTCCGGTGGCTCCCATCGAGGAGCCGGTTCCGCCGCGGCCGCTCGTCCCTGGTCCGCCCACGCGGCCGAGCGAGCCGAGCCACAACGTCCTCGAGACCCGCCTGAACCCGAAGTACACCTTCGAGACGTTCGTCATCGGGTCCTCCAACCGGTTCCCGCACGCGGCCGCGGTCGCGGTCAGCGAGGCGCCAGGCAAGGCCTACAACCCGCTGCTCGTCTACGGGGAGTCGGGTCTGGGCAAGACCCACCTGCTGCACGCGATCGGCCACTACGTGCGGAGTCTCTACTCCGGGGCGAAGGTGCGCTACGTCAGCTCGGAGGAGTTCACCAACGAGTTCATCAACGCGATCCGCGACGACCGGCAGGACCGGTTCAAACGGCGCTACCGCGATGTTGACGTCCTGCTGATCGACGACATCCAGTTCTTGGAGGGGAAGACCCAGACGCAGGAGGAGTTCTTCCACACCTTCAATACGCTCCACAACGCCAACAAGCAGATCGTCCTCACCTCCGACCGGCCGCCCAAGCGGCTCGAGGCGCTCGAGGACCGGCTGCGCAACCGGTTCGAGTGGGGTCTGATCACCGACGTCCAGCCGCCTGACATCGAGACCCGCATCGCGATCCTTCGGAAGAAGGCCGCCATGGAGCGGCTCACCGCACCGCCGGACGTGCTCGAGTTCATCGCGAGCAAGATCCAGACCAACATCCGTGAGCTCGAGGGTGCGCTGATCCGGGTGACGGCGTTCGCCAACCTCAACCGGCAGGACGTCGACCTGACGCTGGCCGAGATCGTGCTCAAGGATCTGATCCCCGAGGGCGGCGAGCCCGAGATCACCGCCGGCCTGATCATCGCCCAGACCGCCGCGTACTTCGGGCTGTCGATCGACGAGCTCACCGGGCCCTCACGTGGGCGTCACCTCGTCATGGCCCGCCAGATCGCCATGTATCTGTGTCGGGAGCTCACCGAGGACTCGCTGCCCAAGATCGGCAAGCACTTCGGCGGCCGCGACCACACCACCGTCATGTACGCCGAGCGCAAGATCAACCAGCTGCTCGCCGAGCGCCGGGCCGTCTTCAACCAGGTCTCCGAGCTCACCAACCGCGTCAAGATGCAGGCCCGCCAGGCCTAGCTCGACCAGCAGTCGTACGCGGCCGCCGCCCCTCCTGGGCCGGCGGCCGTTTCGCGTTTTGGGATTTGTAAAACCCACAGGACGAGATTTCCCAGGTTGTCCACAGCCCACAGGCTGGGTGAAACCTGTGGAGAACCGACCGTTCAAATGGGATGGAAAAGGGGATGGCCTGTGCACAAAACACTCGAACGGGCCGACAACTCTCCACAGCCCACAGTGACGTGCGTCATTTCAGCATCGCGTCCACATCCCCTGTGGAATCACATTTCCAGGCATGACCAGGGAAGACGCCGGTCATCCACATTTCCCACAGATGCTCTTACGACGTACGAAACTATTTAGATCCATGGATCCTCCGTGAAATTCCACGAACGCCCTTCCCTGGGGACAACCCACTCGGCGAGCTGAGTCCACAGAGGCCCCTGTGCAGACCCAACACAGCTGAGCGCTTACCGCTTGTCGGCGGTCCGTGGCAGGATGCGTACTCCAGGTCATGTCAACGCGGGGGCGTTCCGGAACCGGTGTCGTCTTCCCCATGGTTCAAGCACAGCCCGGACCGCATGTCCTCAACCGCCCCGATGTCGAGTTAGAAGAAGGACAGGTCATCGTGAAGTTCCGCGTCGACCGCGACGTGTTCGCGGATGCCGTCGCCTGGGCTGCCCGCAGCCTTCCGGTCCGCCCCAGCACCCCGGTGCTCTCAGGTCTCCTGATCGAGGCGGGTCACGAGGGCCTGGTGCTCTCGACATTCGACTACGAGACCTCAGCGCGGGCGACGCTCTCGGCCGAGGTCGCCGACGAGGGCAAGGCGCTGGTCTCCGGCAAGCTGCTCGCCGACATCTGCCGCAGCCTTCCGGCCAAGCCGGTCGAGATGGTCACCGATGGTGCCCGCGTCTCGCTCACCTGCGGGAGCGCTCGGTTCAGCCTCCAGACCATGCCGGTCGAGGACTACCCGACGCTGCCGGAGATGCCGACCGCGGCCGGCACGGTGAAGTCGGAACTGTTCGCCCACGCGGTGGCCCAGGCCGTGACCGCCGCCGGTCGCGACGACATGCTCCCGGTGCTGACCGGCGTGCGGCTCGAGATCGAGGGCTCCACGATCTCGCTGCTCGCCACCGACCGCTTCCGGCTCTCCCACCGCGAGCTCGAGTGGAACCCGGCGACTCCCGACGAGAGCCTGGCCGCGCTGGTGCCGGCGAAGGTGCTCGGTGACACCGCCAAGTCGCTGACCAGCGGCAGCGAGGTCACCCTCGCGCTGTCCACCACCGGCACCGGCGAGGGCATCATCGGCTTCGAGGGCGCGGCCGCGGGTGGCGTACGTCGCACCACGACGCGCCTGCTCGACGGTGAGTTCCCGAAGGTGCGCAGCCTCTTTCCGGCCGAGCACCTCACCACCGCGCTGGTCGACAAGGCCTCCCTGGTCGAGTCGGTCAAGCGCGTGGCCCTGGTCGCCGAGCGCAACACCGCGGTCCAGATGGTCTTCGAGGACGGCGTGCTCACGCTCGACGCCGGCTCCGGCGACGAGGCCCAGGCGTCCGAGTCGATCGAGGCGACCATGGAGGGCGAGGGGCTGACCACCGGGTTCAACCCGCAGTTCCTCCTCGACGGGCTCCAGGCCATCGACGAGCAGGTCGTCGAGCTCGCCTTCACCCAGGCGCCGAAGCCTGTGGTGATCAGCGGCAAGCCGGCCGAGGGTGGCGAGGAGCCAGGGTTCCGCTACCTGCTGATGCCGCGGCGCCTGCTCTCCTGAACTCTGCCTCGTAGGGTGGTCTCGACAAGCTCGACCACCGATGGTCAGCTCGACCACGGATCTCGCCTGATAGGAACTTGCATGCACATCGGACTCGTCGGCCTCGGCAAGATGGGTGGCAACATGCGCACCCGGCTGCGGGAGGCTGGTCACACCGTCGTCGGATACGACCGCAACCCCGATCTCGCCGACGTGGCGAGTCTGGCGGAGCTCGTCGAGGCGCTGCCCAGTCCCAAGGTGGTCTGGGTGATGGTGCCGGCCGGCGACCCGACGCGCTCCACGATCGCCGAGCTCAAAGAGCTCCTCGGCGAGGGCGACCTGGTGGTCGACGGCGGCAACTCGAAGTACACCGATGATGCCAAGAACGCCGCGAGCCTCGCCGAGAACGGCATCGGCTTCGTCGACTGCGGTGTCTCCGGCGGCGTCTGGGGCCTCCAGAACGGCTACGCGCTGATGTACGGCGGCTCCGACGAGGACGCAGCCAAGGTGATGCCCGCCTTCGAGGCGCTCAAGCCGACCGGCACCGAGGACGGTCTGGTCCACTGCGGTGTGACCCCTGGCGCCGGCCACTTCTCCAAGATGGTCCACAACGGCATCGAGTACGCGATGATGCAGGCCTACGCCGAGGGCTGGGAGCTTCTCGACAAGGTCGACATCGTCGACAACGTCCCCGAGATCTTCGCCTCGTGGCGCACGGGCACCGTCGTACGTTCCTGGCTCCTCGATCTGCTCGTCGACCAGCTGCGCGCCGACGAGCACCTCGACAAGATCAAGGGCTACGCCGATGACTCCGGCGAGGGCCGCTGGACCGTCGAGGCAGCGATCGAGAACGCCGTCCCGATGCCGGCGATCTCGGCCTCGCTGTTCGCGCGGTTCGTCTCCCGCCAAGAGGACGACCACGCCATGAAGGCGATCGCCGCGATGCGCAACGGGTTCGGCGGGCACGCGGTGATCTCGGAGTCGGAGGCCTGAGTCTTCGGGCGGTGGTCTCGACAGGCTCGACCACCTAGATGGCGGGGATTGCTCCGGTCATCGTGAGGATCAGGCGTACGGCGCCGTAGGCGACGAAGAGTGCGAAGAAGCCGAGGATGATCGGGCTTCGCACCAGCTTGTCGAGGTCGGCAGGGCGCCTCCGGGTCAACCGGGCGCGCACGGAGACCACGGCCAGGACGATGATCGCCAGGATGAGCACCGGTCCGAACCAGTTGCTCGCCAGCGACGAGCCGATGTCGCCGTGCATCAGGTAGACCCATGATCGGGTCAGACCGCAGCCGGGGCAGGGAAGCCCGGTGAGGGCACGGAACGGGCAGAGCACCGGGCCGTCCTCGATGCCGCCGGCCGGTAGGAGCGCCGCGATCACGATCCCGCCGACGCCGATGGCGGCGGTGACCTCCGTGGAGCTCACCGCCGCAATGCGCTGATGCAGGTCAGGCGAGGGGTTTGCCGTCGGCATCCGGGAACTTTCGCACGATGATGAGGATGATGTCGATGATCGTCCAGATTCCGAAGCCACCACAGGTGACCAGCTTGAGGATGCCGAGGCCGATCTGTCCGACGTAGAACCGGTCGACGCCGAGCGAACCCAGGAAGATCGAGAGCAGCAGGGTGACGAGCCACTCGCGGCTCGAGAAGACGCCCGGGATCTGTTTCACGGGAAACCACTGCTGGTCGGTGCCGAGGCTGGCCGGGGTGTCCGCCTTGATCTGTCCCGCGGCCGCCATCTGGGCGAGCTGCTGGACCGGGTAGGGCCCGTGGACCTGGCCCATCACCGACAGATAGAAAGGTCCAGCCGGCTCGCTATAGGCGGGTTGCCCTGGAGGCGGGCCGTACGGGTTGGGAGACTGGGTCATGCAGGCACCTTAACGAGAGAGGAAACACGATGTACGTCTCACACCTCTCTCTTCATGACTTCCGCTCCTATTCGAGCGTCGAGGTCCCCCTCGACGCGGGCGTGACCGCCTTCGTCGGGCGCAACGGCCAGGGCAAGACCAATCTGGTCGAGGCGATCGACTACCTCTCCCGCCTGCAGTCCCACCGGGTGGCCACCGATGCGCCGCTGGTCCGGGCCGGCGCCGAGCAGGCGGTCGTGCGCGCCGCCGTCGTGCGGGACGGTCGCACCGCGACGCTCGAGGTCGAGATCAACGCCGGCCGCGCCAACAAGGCACGGATCAACAAGAGCCCGCTCCCCCGCACCCGCGACCTGGTCGGCCTGGTCCGCACCGTCGTCTTCTCCCCCGAGGACCTGACCCTCGTCAAGGGCGACCCATCCGACCGCCGGCGCTTCCTCGACGACCTGATGATCCTGCGCGCACCCCGTCTGGCAGGCGTACGCAGCGACTATGACCGCGTCCTCAAGCAGCGCAACTCGCTGCTGAAGACCGCCGGCCTCGCGCGCGGCTCTGCCCGCGAGGGTGCGCTCGCCACCTTGGCCGTCTGGGACGACCACCTCGCCGCGATCGGCGCCGAGATCCTGGCCCAGCGGCTCGCCCTGGTGGAAGCGCTGAGGCCGTACGTCGGCAAGTCCTATGAGACGGTCGCCCGCGGCGCGAGCCGCGACGATGCCGAGATCACCTATAAATCGGTGGTCGAGTCGGTGGTCGAGCCTGTCGAGACCACTCCGACCGTGGAGACCCTCCGCCAGGCGATCCTGTCCGAGCTCGCCCGACGCCAGAAGGACGAGCTCGACCGCGGGATCAGCCTTGTCGGCCCCCACCGCGACGATCTGCTGCTGTTCCTCGGCCACGGTGCCGGCGCCGAGCGTCTCCCGGTCAAGGGCTACGCCAGCCATGGCGAGTCCTGGTCCTTCGCGCTGGCGCTCCGGTTGGCGGCGTACGACCTGCTGCGGGCCGACGGCGACGACCCGATCCTGATCCTCGACGACGTCTTCGCCGAGCTCGACAGCCAGCGCCGGGTCCAGCTGGCCGAGCTGGTCGCCGACGCCGAGCAGGTTCTCGTCACCGCGGCGGTCCCCGAGGACGTACCTGCTGCTCTCGCCGGTGCGCGCTACCACGTCAAGGCGGGCGAGGTGACCCGCGATGAGTGACGAGGACCCCGAGGTGGTCGAGCCTGTCGAGACCACCACCCCAGAAGAAGAGGAACCAGAAAAGCGCGCCGACGGCCTGGACCTCGCTCGCTCCCTGACCCGAGCCACCGCCAAGATGCCCGCACCCAAGGCAGGGATGCGCAAGAAGCGGCGTGCGCCCGACAACGCCACCCGACGCGGGACCGTCTCCGGCGCGCGGCCAGACGACCGCGACCCCCAGATGATCGAATCGGTGGTGAGCCGGATGGTCAACGACCATGGCTGGGACACCTCGCTGCGCGTCCACGGCGTGATGGCCCGCTGGCCCGACATCGTCGGCGAGGAGATCGCCGACCACACCACCCCGGAGTCGTACGCCGACGGCAAGCTCTCCGTACGCACCGATTCCACCGCCTGGGCCACCCAGCTCAAGCTGCTGGCCCCCACCCTGGTGAAGCGTCTCAACGAGGAGCTCGGTCACGGAACCGTCCTCGTCATCGAGGTGCTCGGCCCGCATCTGCCCTCGTGGAAGAAGGGTCCCCGAGGCGTACGCGACGGCCGGGGGCCACGCGACACCTACGGCTGAGAGCCCAGCCGAGAGCAGAGCATGAACACGTGTTCGAGGTTCGGCGCCTGAGCCGCGATCTGCCGCTCTAGGCGCCCCGAGGACGTATAGGGACTCACCGAGCCCCCTGCTGGGGGCGCAGAGACACCGTCAGGAGACGCACAGACGCTCATTTCGATGACAGTTCCCCCTCAGGAACGGCGGCATGCGTGGAATCCGGGGTTCTACGGGGTAATATAGGGATTGGGTCGATCGTCCTAGGTTTTAACCTCCCGGCGCTGGTCGGCCCGTTGCATGCCCGACCGACACCATGTCCGATTCCGGACCGAAATGACAGGTGGATCGCACCGGTGACCGCTGCCGACCAGACGACTCCTATGCCGGACGACAAGACCACAGACGGAGTCGAATACGACGCGTCTGCCATCCAGGTCCTCGAAGGGCTCGAAGCGGTCCGCAAACGACCGGGTATGTACATCGGGTCGACCGGAGCCCGCGGCCTGCACCACCTGATCTGGGAGATCGTGGACAACGCGGTCGACGAGGCGCTCGCCGGCTACTGCGACACCATCAAGGTGACGCTGCGTGAGGACGGCTGGGTGAGCGTCTCCGACAACGGCCGAGGCATCCCGACCGACACCGCGGCCGGCCAGGAGATCCCCGCCGCGACCCTGGCGCTGACCGTGCTGCACGCCGGCGGCAAGTTCGGCGGCGGCGGCTACAAGGTCTCCGGCGGTCTGCACGGCGTCGGCTCCTCCGTCGTGAACGCGCTCTCGACCAACCTCCACATGGAGATCAAGAACCGGGGCCGGCTGTGGGAGCAGGAGTTCACCCGCGGCGTACCCGACTACGACCTGCGTGAGGTGCGCGAGCTCGAGGAGGGCGAGCGCACCGGCACCACGATCTCCTGGAACGCCTCGAGCGACATCTTCGAGTCGACCGACTACAACCTCGAGACCATCTCGAGCCACTTCCGCGAGACCGCGTTCCTCAACAAGGGGCTGCGGATCGAGCTGCGTGACGAGCGTCCGGAGGCCTCCGCGATCGCCGAGGCCGTCGAGGACGGCACGATCGAGTCCGACACCGACAGCGCCGACGAGCTGCACAGCTCCGGCAACGGTGAGCGGGTGCTGGAGCAGTCCTTCTACTACGAGCGCGGTCTGGCCGACTACGTCGACCACCTCAACAAGCGCAAGACCCCGGTCTCCAGCATCATCGCCTTCGAGACCGAGACCGACGACAAGGCGCCCAACCCGATGAGCGTCGAGATCGCCATGCAGTGGCAGGCGTCCTCCTACAACGAGTCGGTCCACACCTTCGCCAACACGGTCAACACCCCCGGCGGCGGCACCCACGAAGAGGGCTTCCGCGCCGCGCTCACCACCCTGGTCAACCGCTGGGGCGAGGAGTGGGGTCTGATCAAGAAGAAGGAGGACCGGCTCACCGGTGACGACATCCGTGAGGGTCTCACCGCGATCATCTCGGTGAAGATCAGCGAGCCGCAGTTCGAGGGTCAGACCAAGGACAAGCTCGGCAACACCGAGGTCAAGGGCTTCGTGCAGGGCGCCGTCAACGACCAGCTCGGCGCCTGGCTGGAGCAGAACCCGGCCGAGGGCAAGGAGGTCATCCGCAAGTCGATGGCCGCCGCCTCGGCCCGGATCGCCGCTCGCAAGGCCCGTGACCTGGCCCGCAACCGCAAGGGCATCGGCGGCGGTGGCGGCCTGCCGGGCAAGCTCGCCGACTGCCAGTCGACCAACCCCGAAGAGTGCGAGATCTTCATCGTCGAGGGTGACTCCGCGGGTGGCTCGGCCAAGTCCGGTCGCGACCCGCGCATCCAGGCGATCCTTCCGATCCGAGGCAAGATCCTCAACGTCGAGAAGGCCCGGATCGACAAGGTGCTGGCCAACCAGGAGGTCCAGTCGATCATCTCCGCGCTGGGCACCGGCGTGCACGACGACTTCGACATCAACCGGCTGCGCTACCACAAGATCGTGATGATGGCCGACGCCGACGTCGACGGCCACCACATCAACACGCTGCTGCTGACGCTGCTGTTCCGGTTCATGAAGCCGCTGATCGAGCAGGGGTACGTCTACCTCGCCCAGCCGCCGCTCTACCGCCTGCGCTGGAACAAGCCCGCCGAGCACGAGTTCGTCTACTCCGACGCAGAGCGCGACGCCCTCATGCGTGACGGCGTGGAGCAGGGCAAGAAGCTGCCCAAGGA
>NZ_JBEXRR010000041.1:0-55653 GCF_040613175.1 Nocardioides sp. NPDC006303 | reverse complement strand
GCGGCTGTGCCCCCGTCGTGATGCCGGGCAGCGTCCCGCTCGCCGCCTGATCCGGATCCGACTAGATCTTCAGGCCCGACTCGATCGCGAAGACGGCGGGACTCTCCCCCGCGGGCGCGCTCCTTGTTCACCGTACGAGCCGCGATCTCCTCGGCGGTGTCCTCGTTCTCACCGCGTTCGAGCAGACCTTCCTTGACGTGCTCGTACTGTCGTTCTCTCTTCTTGCTCCAGGCACGCTGCGGCATCTCAGCTCCTCCTCCTTCTCGGCTGATCGAAGCGCTCCTCGTCATCGGCGACGCGCTTGTTCCGGCGGGCGTCGTAGAGCCAGGCGGCGATGCCGGCCAGGATGACGATCACCCCGATCACGGTGAAGATGACGGCTTGGGTAGTCATATCTTCCGGTACCCCCCAGATGCATCGATTACGCGGCGACGGCGACCCGCATTCGGCGAATGATCCGGGCAAGGGCGCGGGAGACCTGCGCCTGGGTGGCACCGATCCGCTCGCCGATCTCGGCCTGAGAAAGACCGTCGACGAAGCGCAGCCGCAGGATCATCAGGTCCGTCTCACCGAGATCGCCGATCGCCTGAGCGACCAGGACGCGCGCCTCGGCGCGGTCGAAGCCGGGGTCGGACTCCCCCATCTGCTCGAGCAGCTCATCGTCTGCACCGTGCGGACGTACGCAGCGGGCCAGGTCGCGGAAGCAGTGGCGGATCTCGCCCTTGGCCATCGGTACGGCGTAGGTGAGGAACTCACCCTCGGCGGGGTCGTAGCGGCGAGCAGCCTTCACCAGCCCCATGTGCGCGGCCTGGCGTAGGTCGTCGGCCTCGACGCCGCGGCCCGAGTAACGGGCAGCGAGTGAACGGGCCACCGGGAGGTGGCTTACGACCAGATCCTCCTGCTGGAACGGAGGCAACGGCGATGCTTCCTGTGTCCTGTCCATGGCCCGAGTCTGTCGCGCAGACGAGCCAGATCTCCACGCTCAGGGGAGGAAATGGCCCTCAGGGGTGAGCTAAACCCCCACAGCACACTCACCCCTGAGGGTTAGGACCGCGGTCCCGGGTCCGTTGCCGAGACCGCGGCACCGACAGGGAAATCGTGGTGTCCACCCCCTGCCGTGGCCGGCGGCAGTCACCCAGACTGCTCTGTCGATAAGCTATCGGTAACCATCCGGGCCCCGACGGATGCACTCGATTCCAGGGAATTCTCGTCGGGGGGCGCGAAACCGTGGGTGATCGCCCAGCTCACCGCCTGGCTGCGGGTGGTGACGTCGATCTTTCGGTAGGCCTGACGGATGTGGCTCTTGAGCGTGTTCACGCTCACCACGAGCTTCTCGGCGATCTCCTTGTTGGACAGCCCCTGGGTGATCAGGGCGAGCACCTCGACCTCACGAGTGCTGAGTCCGGCGGGCGTGCCCATCCGGTCCGCGTGCTCGCCGACCGGCTCGCCGGCGGCGGTGAGCTCGATGCTGCGTACGAGCTCACCGGCGTGCACGCTCATCGACACCCAGGCACGGGCTCCCAGCGCGTAGGCCTGGGCCCGCAAGTCGGGGCGCATGTCGCGGCTGAAGATCAGCACCTTGGCGTCGGTCTCCTGCAGCAGATGCTGCAGATCGGCGCCGTCACTCAGGTACAGACCGAAGGTGTCGTAGAGGATCACGTCGACGCCCACCGCCCGGCTACGTACGGCCGGAAGGGCGGTCACGACCAACCGGTCCGGATAGTCCGCGAGCATGCTGACGAGCCCGCGCATGACAACTTCCTGCGGGCTGATCACCGCGACCCGCAACACCCCCGCCCTCATCACACTTGAACCTTCTCAGATCGGTGGTCGGTTGGACAGGTGTATGGGCAGAACACGCCGTGGGTACCTGGGCTTTTGTCACAGAACCTGAGACAGGAGCAGCTTATGTCCCACGTGACCGAAGACCTCAAGAAGGCCTCCGAGCTACCCGAGGGCGACGTGGTCAGGATCCTGCTGCAGCAGCACGCCGGCATCCGGCAGCTCTGCGCGACGGTCGGGAACTCCGAGGGCCCGGCCAAGCGCCAGGCGTTCGACGACCTCCGAGTGCTGCTCGCGGTGCACGAGACCGCCGAGCAGATCGTCGTCCACACGGTCACCTCGACCCATGGCGGCGAGACACTCGCCAATGCGCTCAACGCCGACGAGAAGGAGGCCATCGAGATGCTGGCCCGGCTCGAGGAGGTCGGCGTCGACAGCCCCGAGTTCGACGAGACCTTCCCGCTCTTCCAGATCGCGGTCGAGCAGCATGCCGAGGAGGAGGAGCGAGTCGAGTTTCCGCTGCTTCTCACCACGATCGACGAGACGTCTCGGCACATGATGGGCAAGCGGCTGAACGCGACCGAGCTCGTCGCGCCGACCCACCCCCACCCCGGCTCCGCCGGATCGGTGCCCAAGCAGCTGGCCACCATGCCGTTCCACTCCATCGTCGACCGCGTCAAGGACGCGCTGAGCAGATCGTGACGTGGCACAGTGGATGCTGAACGGCATCGACGACAGCATCGAAGTCTTCAGATGGGAGCAGAGAACATGGTCGAGAAGGAAACTCAGGACCCCGAGACCGGCGCTGACGAGAGCACCGAGTCCCCGATCCCCTTCCCCACCCCGGAGCGGGTCGAGGAAGAAGGCGACGAGCGCGACCGCCAGGACGAGACCGAGGAAGAGACCTTCCCCGCCAGCGACCCGCAGTCCAGCTGGGCAGGACCCGCTGACCCGCGGGACCGCTGACCTCAAGCGTTCCAGGCCGAGTGGCCAGGGTCGGCCGGGCCCTCGACGCGGTATCGCAGATGCGTCACCCGGTCGCCCTGGACCACTTCGGGATCACTGAGCAGCACCGAGGATGTGTACGTCCCGAAGAACGGCTTTCCCCTGCCGATGAGCAACGGTGCGACATCCAGCTGGATCTCGTCCACCAGCCCGGCAGCGAGTGCCTGACCCGCCACCTCGCCGGCGCACAGGCCGATCGGGGTGCCGCCGGCCAGCTCCTTCGCCTTGGCGATCCCCGCCTCGACCGAGGTCTCGAAGTGGTAGCTGGCCTCGGGATGCCACCCCTCGGGCTTGGGCCGGTGGCTGACGACCACCACGTGGTCGCCGGTCGGCGGCTTGCCGTCCCAGCCGTTGGTGATGTCGAAGAGATGGCGTCCGATCACCATCGTCGTCGACGTCTCCCAGAAGTCGCGTACGTAGTCCCACGATGCCTTCGAGATGCGTCCGGCACCGCCGAGCACCTCGACGTCGCCGTTGTTGTACCAGTCGAACAGGTGCCCCGGCATGTCGTCCTTGTAGCCGATGAACCCGTCGACCGACACCACCGCCTGCATGATCACGGTCATCGTCCCCACCACTCTCCGTTAGTCAACCGATTGGTTGATTACCAGGAAAGCCCGAAGCGGCGCCGCTTGTCAACCATCTAGTTGATGAACAGCGCCGCTCGACGGTGACCCGAGCGCCTCAGGCGAGGCCGCGACGCTCCAGCAGCGGAGTGATCGGGGCCGGCCGGCCGCGCCACTCCGCATAGGACTCCAGCGGGTCCCGGGTGCCGCCGATGCCGATCACATAACGGACGTACGCCTCGCCGTTCTCCCTAGTCAGGCCGCCGTTCTCCTTGAACCACGCGACCGTGTCGGCATCGAGGACCTCGGACCAGATGTAGGAGTAGTAGGCCGAGGCGTAGCCGCCGAAGATGTGCTTGAAGTACGCCGTGTAATAGCGGGGCCGCACCGCCGGGTTGTCCAGGCCGACCACCGAGAGCGCGGCCGCCTCGAACTCCTCGACCGCCTCCGGCGAGGTCGGCACCTCGGCCGGGCCGAACTCGTGCCAGGCGAGGTCGATGAGGGCGGCAGCCAGGTATTCGGAGGTCGCGAACCCCTCGTTGAACGTGGCGGACGCTTCGAGCTTGCCGAGCACGTCGGCCGGGATCGGCTCACCGGTCTCGTGATGCACGGCGTAGTTGGCGAGCACCTCGGGCCAGAGCATCCACATCTCGTTGACCTGAGACGGGTACTCGACGAAGTCGCGGTAGACCGACGTCGCCGCGAACCGCGGGTAGGTCGCCCGCGCCAGCAGCCCGTGGAGCGCGTGCCCGAACTCGTGAAAGAGAGTGTTGACCTGGTCGAACGTGAGCAGCGTCGGCTCCCCCGGCGCCGGCTTGGGCACGTTGAGGTTGTTGGTCACGACCGCCGACGGCTCACCCAGCAGCGTGTTGGCGGTGACGTAGGAGTTCATCCATGCGCCGCCCTTCTTCGAGTCCCGGGTGTAGAGGTCGAGCAGGAAGAGCCCGATCGGCTCGCCGTCGCGGGAGACCTCGAAGACGCGTACCTCGGGGTGGTAGCCCTGCAGGTCAGGTCGCTCCTCGAAGGTCAGCCCATAGAGCCGGCCGGCGGCGAAGAAGACGCCGTCGCGCAGCACCCGGTCGGCCTCGAACCACGGCCGCAGGACGGCCAGGTCGACGTCGTACTCCGAGACCCGGACCTTCTCCGCGTAGTAGGGCCAGTCCCAGGCTTCGATCGGTCCGCCTGCCGATGCCTCGAGCGCAGACTGCTCGGCCCGGGCGTTGCGAGCCGCCGGCGCGGCCAGCCGCTCCAGCATGTCGCGGACGGCCTTCGGGGTGCCGGCGGTGTTGTCGGCGGTCACCAGACCGGCGTAGCTGTCGAAGCCGAGCAGCTGCGCCTTCTCCGCCCGCAGCCGCAGCGCGTCGAGCGCGATGCCGCGGGTGTCGTTGGCGTTGCCGCGCGAGCCGCGGGCGAGCTGCGCCTCGAACAGCCGCCGCCGAAGCTCCCGGTTCTCCAGCACCGACAGGTAGGGGTGGGCGGTGAACAGGGTCAGCGTGATCAGGAACTTGCCCGCCAGTCCCCTGCCCTCGGCGGCCGCCGCAGCCGCGGAGATCTCCCCCGGGGTCAGCCCGACGAGCTCCTCGACGGTGTCGACGACCACGGCGAGGTCGTTGGAGTCGGCCTGCGCCGCCTGCCCGAAGGCCGCCTCCAGACCGGAGATCTCCTGGTTGAGCTCCCGCAGCCGTGCCTTCTCGGCGGGCCCCAGAGCAGCACCGGCGAGCACGAAGTCGCGGTGGTAGCGCTCGACCAGATAGCGGTCCTCGCCCTCCAGCTCGGCCCGCTTCTCATAGACCGCGTTCACCCGGGCGAAGAGCGCGTCGTCGAGGAGCAGCGCATCGTGGTGGGCCGCCAGCCTCGGAGCGTACGCAGCATGGAGCTCGTCCAGATCGTCGTCGGAGTCCGCGGAGAGCAGCGAGAAGAAGACCCGCAGGACCCGGTCCAGCCGCTCACCGGACCGCTCCAGGGCGACCAGGGTGTTCTCGAACGTCGGCTCCTCGGCGGAGGACGTGATCGCGGTCAGCGCGGCCAGCTGCTCGGCCATCCCCTGCTCGATCGCCGGGCCGTAGTCCTCGATCGAGATGTCCGCGAAACGGGGCAGGCGGTGGGGCAGGTCACTGGGCTCGAGTAGGGCGTCGATCACATCTCGCACGCTATCTGAAACAGCGCGCGGACGGCCCGTGGATATCGGCTACCTTGGCGTCATGGCCGATTTCGATGACCTGCTTGCCGCGAACCAGACCTACGCCGACTCGTTCGACACCGGCGGCTTCGACGGCGTCGCCCACGCCGGAGTGGCGATCGTGACCTGCATGGACTCCCGCATCGAGCCGCTGGCCATGCTGGGACTGAGCCTCGGGGACGCCAAGATCTTCCGCAACCCCGGTGGCCGGGTGACCCCGCAGGCGATGGAGGCGCTGGTGCTCGGCGTGCACCTCCTCAACGTCAAGCGCATCCTGATCGTGCCCCACACCCGCTGTGCGGTCGCCTCCAACACCGAGGCCGAGCTGCGCGCCAAGCTCGCCGAGTCCGCCGGCCAGGACGCGTCCTGGCTCGACCTGACCGTCGTCGTCGACGACCAGGCCCGCGCGCTCGCCGAGGACGTCGCCAAGGTCCGCTCGCACCCGTTCGTCCCCGAGGACATCAAGGTCGGCGGGTTCATCTACGACGTCGACACCGGGCTGCTCAACCAAAAGATCTGAGACCGGAAAAGACATGCGCCCCAACCACCTGTAGGCAAGAGTTGAGGCGTGAGCCTCACAGACCCGGCACAGCGTGAGATCGCCGCCCAGGCGATCGACCTGCACAAGACCTACGGCAAGGGCGCCGCGGAGGTCCGCGCGCTCGACGGCGTGAGCCTGGACCTCTACGCGGGACAGTTCACTGCCATCATGGGCCCCTCGGGGTCGGGCAAGTCGACGCTGATGCACTGCCTGGCCGCGCTCGACAAGCCAACGACGGGCGAGGTGGTCGTCGGCGGTCGCAAGCTCGGCAAGATGCGCGACCGCCGCCTCACCTCGCTGCGGCGCGACAAGATCGGGTTCGTCTTCCAGGCGTTCAACCTGGTGCCGACGCTGACGGCGCAGGAGAACATCCTGCTGCCGCTCTCCCTGGCCCGGAAGAAGCCGGACCCGGGCTGGTTCGACCAGGTCATCGACACGGTCGACCTGCGGCCGCGGCTCTCTCACAAGCCGAGCGAGCTCTCCGGGGGACAGCAGCAGCGGGTCGCGTGCGCCCGGGCGCTGGTCTCCAAGCCCGACATCGTCTTCGCCGACGAGCCGACCGGCAACCTCGACTCCACCTCGGCCGCCCAGGTGCTCGACTTCCTGCGCCACAGCGTCGACGACCTGGGCCAGACCATCGTCATGGTCTCCCACGACCCGGTCGCCGCCTCCTACTGCGACCGGGTGATCTTCCTGGCCGACGGCCGCGTCGTCGACGAGCTTGCCAAGCCGAGCCGCGAGGAGATCCTGGCTCACATGGCCGACCTGCAGGCGCGGGCGATGGGCCTGGCTCCGATCGGCGAAGGCGCCTGAGGATGAACGAGCGTCAGCGAGTGAACCAGACAATCGGCACGCCGCCACGTCCGTACTCTGGCGCCTGCGCAAGGGAGGTGGCGGCGTGCTCCGGCTGACCCTGCGCAACCTCGCTGCGCACAAGGTGCGCCTGCTCATGTCGACGCTCGCGATCGTCCTGGGCGTGGCGTTCCTGGCCGGCGTACTCACCTTCTCGCACGGCCTCGACCGCACCTTCTCCGGGATCATCAACGGCTCCACGCCCGACGGCCAGGTACGCCCGACCAACAGCGCCAGCTCGGCCGAGGCCAGCCGCCCCGGCAGTGGCGGCGCGGCCACGCTGGAGCCGGCGGCCATCGAGAAGCTGCGTACGCTGCCGGAGGTCGCCCGCGCCGACGGCGTCGTCCAGGGCGCCGGCCTCTATGTGCTCGACACCGACGACAAGCTGGTCAGCAGCTCGGGTGCGCCGACGCTGGCGTTCAACCACACCGGAACCCCCAACCTGCTCGGCGAGCCGTCGCTCGAGCTCATCCGAGGGAGCTGGCCGACCGGGGACAAGGAGCTCGTCCTCGACGAGGCGACCGCGGAGAAGGCCGGCTACCAGGTGGGCGACTCCGTCACCCTGATCGCACCCCAGGGCGAGACCCGCCGCAAGGTCACCCTCACCGGCACCGCCTCCTTCAACGGCGGTGGCACCGCGGGCGCCCAGCTGCTGATCTTCAGCACCGCAGGCGCCCAGAGCCTGTTCACCGACGGTAAGGACGTCTACTCCGGGATCTCGCTGACCGCCGCCCCCGGGGTCTCCCAGAAGGAGCTCGTCGAGGCCGCGGAGAGGGTGGTCCCGAAGGGGTTCGAGGCCGTCACCGGCGACAAGATGGTCGAGGAGTCCGAGGACGCGATCGGCGAGTTCCTCGACGTGATCTCGGTCTTCCTCATCGTTTTCGCGGTGATCGCGGTCATCGTAGGCGCCTTCATCATCGTCAACACCTTCTCGATCCTGATCGCGCAGCGCTCCCGCCAGCTGGCGCTGCTGCGAGCCCTGGGGACTTCCCGCCGCCAGGTCACCACCTCAGTGCTCTTCGAGGCGCTGGTGATGTCGCTGATCGCCGCCACCATCGGCGTCCTCGCCGGCTGGGGGCTCGCCCACGGCCTGGCCGCCGCCTTCCGTCAGGCGGGGCTGGAGATCGCCTCCGACGTCCTCGTCCTCACCCCGCGCACCATCTGGATCTCCTACGCCGTGGGCGTCTGCGTCACGCTCGCCGCGGCCCTGCTCCCCTCCCGCCGGGCCGGAAAGGTCCCGCCGGTGGCGGCGATGCGCGAGGACACCCAGCCTCCGGCCAGATCCACCATCCTGCGTACGTCGGTGGGGCTCGTCCTGCTGGCCGCGGGGCTCGCGATCGCCGCGGTGCCACGGATCGGGGTCCCGGAGATCACTCTTCCCGGCGGCTTCGACGTGCCGACCAGCCCGGCGCTGTGGGTGGGAGTCGGGGCCGGGATCTCGATCCTCTCGGTCGCCTGGATCAGCGCGTTCCTGGGCCGCCCGGTGCTGGCGGCGCTGCGTACGGTCTCGGGGGCGCTCTTCGGGATGACCGGCAAGCTGGCCGGCCAGAACGCGATGCGCGACCCACGGCGCACCGGCGCCACCGCGTCGGCGCTGATGATCGGCCTGGCGCTGGTCTCCCTGATCGGCGTGCTCGCCGCCTCGATGAACGCCTCGATCTCCGACGTGGTCGAGGAGCAGTTCAAGCCCGACCTGGTCGTGCAGAGCCCGACCTTCACGCCGTTCCCGACCTCGATCGGCGACGAGATGGAGACGGTGGAGGGCGTCGCGACCGTATCCCGTTCCCAGATCGCCCAGGCCGTCGTCGGCAAGGTGGACCTGCAGAACCCGAAGAAGAACGAGGTCGCGTTCCTCTTCGGCGTCGACGAGCACCTGCCACAGGTCTATGACCTCGACGTGCTCGAGGGCAGCGAGGACGTCAAGCCCGGCCAGGTGCTGGTCACCGACGAGGCCGCGAAGGAGCACAGCTGGCAGCTCGGCGACCGCATCGACCTCACCTTCGTCAGCGGCCGCCAGCAGCGCCCGCAGATCAGCGGGATCATCGCCCAGACCCAGGTCACCGGCGACATCACGGTGCGCATCGAGGACCTCGTCGCGGCCAAGGTGCCGCGCGAGGACGCCTCGCTGAGCATCATGCTCGCCCGCGGAGCCGACCCGGCCGTCGTCCACGACCGTCTCGACAAGCTCGTCGAGGACCAGCCGGTGGTCGCGGTGCAGGACAAGGACGAGTTCGCCGAGTCGATCAAGGGGCAGGTCAACCAGCTGCTCTACATGATCTACGGCCTGCTCGCGCTGGCGATCGTGATCGCCGTGATCGGCATCGTCAACACCCTCGGCCTCAGCGTCATCGAGCGCACCCGAGAGATCGGGCTGCTGCGCGCCATCGGTCTCTCCCGAAGCCAGCTGCGCCGGATGATCACCCTGGAGTCGGTGACGATCGCGGTCCTCGGCGCGGTCCTCGGGCTCGCCCTCGGGGTGCTCTTCGGGGTGCTGCTGCGCGACGCGCTGCGCGAGGACCTCACCAGCCTGTGGGTGCCGCTCGACCAGCTGGCCGTCTTCATGGCGATCGCGGTGGTCGTCGGCGTCCTGGCCGCGCTCCTCCCGGCCATCCGCGCAGGGAGGGAAGACGTCCTCAAGGCCATCGCCTCGGAGTAGTGTGCCTCGGGTGAGCACCGAGCACTCCGTAGACCTGCCCGAACCCACCCTCCGCGTCACCGAGCCGGAGACGGCCGCGGTCGGACTTCCCGGGGTGGCCCACTCGGTGGAGTACGCGCTGCGCGAGATGGGCCCCAAGCGCAGCCTGCAGACGCTGCTCAAGGTCAACCAGGTCGGCGGCTTCGACTGTCCCTCGTGCGCCTGGCCGGACCCCGACCACCGCAAGGCTGCTGAGTTCTGCGAGAACGGCGCCAAGGCGGTGGCGTGGGAGGCGACCCGCAAGCGGGTCGACCGCGACTTCTTCGCGGCCAACTCGATCGCCTCGCTCAACGAGCGCGACGACCACTGGCTGGAGTCGCAGGGCCGGCTGACCGAGCCCATGTACGTCGCCCCCGGCGAGACCCACTACTCCCCCATCACCTGGTCCGACGCGATCTCGCTGATCGCCAACCGCATGCGGGCGACCGGCCCCGACCGTTCGGTCTTCTACACCTCCGGCCGGGCGTCCAACGAGGCCGCGTTCGTCTACCAGCTGCTCGCCCGCCAGCTCGGCACCAACAACCTGCCCGACTGCTCCAACATGTGCCACGAGTCCAGCGGCACCGCGCTCGGCGAGGTCATCGGCATCGGCAAGGGCACGGTCACCTACGACGACCTCGCCGAACACTCCGACCTGATCTTCGTGGTCGGCCAGAACCCCGGCACCAACCACCCCCGGATGCTGACCGCGCTCGAGTCCGCCAAGGAGAACGGCGCCAAGGTCGTCTCGATCAACCCGCTGCGCGAGGCCGGGCTGGGGCGGTTCCGCAACCCCCAGACCGTACGCGGCGTCACCGGCGTCGGCACCCAGCTCGCCGACGTCCACGTACCCGTGCAGGTCAACGGCGACCTGGCGCTGTTCGCCGGGATCAACAAGCTGCTCGTCGAGCGCGACGCCATCGCGCACCCCTTCATCGAGGAGCACACCGACGGCTTCGAGGTCGCAGCACAGGCGTGGGCGGCGATGGAGTGGGACGAGATCACCCGGCTCAGCGGCATCTCCCGCGAGGAGATCGAGTCCCTGACCGACCTGGTCGAGTCCCGCGAGCGCGTCATCGTGTGCTGGGCGATGGGACTGACCCAGCACAAGAACTCGGTCGCCACGATCCGCGAGATCGCCTCGTTCCTGCTGCTGCGCGGCAACATCGGCAAGCCCGGCGCGGGCGCCTGCCCGGTCCGCGGCCACTCCAACGTGCAGGGCGACCGCACGATGGGCATCTGGGAGAAGCCGCCGGCGTGGTTCCTCGACGCGGTCGGTGCCGAGTTCGGCATCACGCCGCCGCGTGAGGACGGTTTCGACGTGGTCGCCGCGATCGAGTCGATGCGCGACGGCGACGTCGACGTCTTCCTCGCCCTGGGCGGCAACTTCGCCGCCGCGACCCCCGACACCGCCGTCACCACGGCCGCGCTGGCCAACGTCGGCCTCACCGTCCAGATCTCGACCAAGCTCAACCGCAGCCACCTCCACCACGGCCGCGAGGGCCTGATCCTCCCCTGCCTGGGCCGCACCGAGCGCGACGAGACCGGCGGCCGCGAGCAGTACGTCACCGTCGAGGACTCGATGGGCATGGTCCACGCCTCCTACGGCCGGCTGCTCCCGGGCTCGAAGGAGCTGCGCAGCGAGGTCGGCATCGTCTGCGCCATCGGCGAGGCGCTGTTCGGCTCGGACAAGGGCGTCGACTGGGCCACGATGGGCACGGACTACTCCCGGATCCGCTGGCACATCTCCGCGGTGATCCCCGGGTTCGAGGACTTCGAGACCCGGCTGAAGACGCCCGGTGGCTTCGCCCTGCCCAACGGCCCGCGCGACTCGCGCACCTTCAACACCGCGACCGGCCGGGCCCGGGTCACCGCCAACCCGCTCACCGCGGTCTCGGCTCCCCCGGGACACCTGCTGCTGCAGACGCTGCGCTCCCACGACCAGTTCAACACCACCGTCTACGGCTACAACGACCGCTACCGCGGCATCAAGGGCGGTCGCCACGTCGTCTTCGTCAACCCCGAGGACCTCCTCGAGCTCGGCATCACCGACGGCGACACCGTCGACATCGTCTCGGTCTGGACCGACGGCGAGCGCCGCGCCGAGAGCTTCCGCGTGGTCGCGTACGCCACCCCGCGCGGCTCCGCCGCGGCGTACTTCCCGGAGACGAACGTCCTCATCCCGCTCGACTCCTACGCCGACGGCAGCCGCACCCCGACCTCGAAGTCGGTCGTCGTTCGCCTAGAGACGCGCTAGCCGGGAATTACATTGCTGGTGTCCGCGTTGGCACCTAACGTGATCAACATGTTCCGCGTGGTTTCCGAGCACCACCTGTCAGGCAAGAGCCTGACGGGCGCTCCCACGTGGGCACCGTCAGTCGATTGCACCGGCGCGCGAAGCTGACCCTCCTCCTGCTCTGCAGGACCCGCGGAGGAGGGTGGCCCGCACCGGCCCCCTCATCGCGGTGACAGCGCTGTGAGGGCTTGCCGGAGGGTCCTGGCTCACCCCGAAATCTTCTGACACACAAAGGAACTCTCATGGCCAAGGGCCAGTTCGTGCGGACCAAGCCGCACCTCAACATCGGGACGATGGGTCACGTCGACCACGGCAAGACCACCCTGACCGCCGCGATCACCAAGGTGCTCGCGGAGCGCGACCCGAGCGTGAACCGCTTCATCGCCTTCGACGGCATCGACCGTGCCCCGGAGGAGCTGCAGCGCGGGATCACGATCAACATCTCGCACGTCGAGTACGAGACCGCGACCCGGCACTACGCGCACGTCGACATGCCCGGGCACGCCGACTACGTGAAGAACATGATCACCGGCGCCGCCCAGGTGGACGCCGCGATCCTGGTCGTCTCCGCGCAGGACGGCGCCATGCCGCAGACGCGTGAGCACGTGCTGCTCGCGCGCCGGGTGGGCGTGCCGTACCTGGTGGTGGCACTCAACAAGGCCGACACCGTCGACGACCCCGAGCTGCTCGACCTGGTCGAGCTGGAGGTCCGTGACCTCCTCTCGGAGTACGGGTTCCCCGGCGACGACGTACCTGTCGTCCGGGTCTCCGGACTGAAGGCACTGGAGGGCGACCCGGAGTGGACCGCCGCGATCGGTGACCTGCTGGACGCGATCGACGGCTACGTGCCGGTGCCCGAGCGCGAGCTCGGCGAGCCGTTCCTGATGCCGATCGAGAACGTCGTCACCATCACCGGCCGCGGCACGGTGGTCACCGGTGCCGTCGAGCGCGGGACGCTGAAGGTCGGCGACGCGGTCGAGGTCGTGGGCCTCGGCGCGACGATCACCAGCACGGCGATCGGCCTCGAGACGTTCGGCAAGTCGCTGGAGTCCGCGGACGCGGGCGACAACGCGGCGGTGCTGCTGCGTGGCATCAAGCGCGACGAGGTCCGTCGCGGCCAGGTGGTGGCGCTGCCGGGCAGCGTACGGCCGCACCGGAAGTTCCGGGCGAACCTGCACGCGCTGTCCACTGCCGAGGGTGGGCGGCACACCCCGTTCGCCGCGGACTACCGGCCGCAGTTCTACTTCCGGACCACGGACGTGCCCGGCGGGATCGACCTGGGTGAGATCGCCCTGGTCATGCCCGGCGACACGATCGAGCTCGGAGTGGAGCTGGAGAAGCCGATCGCGATGAACGTCGGACTCGGCTTCGCGGTCCGCGAAGGCGGTCACACCGTCGCCGCCGGCACGGTGACCGAGCTGCTCGACTAGCTCGACCGAGATACGGAACGGCCCTCACCTGGTGGGGGCCGTTCCCTCATTTCTCGATCACGGGTCTCAGTCGCGGGGGCGCCAGCGCTTCCACAGCGCCTCGCCCTCGGCGCGGACCTTCCCGTCCCACTCCAGCCGCACCACCGAGGTGATCTGGTCCTCGCTGGCGTCCTTGGTGGCGGCGACGAGCGTGACCGGCTCCCTGAGCGGAGCCGGCCGCCGGTAGCGTACGTCGATCCCGGCCGTGACGTAGGCCAACGACTCCCCCTCGGCAGGCATCCAGCCGTTGAGGAAGGCCTCCTGGTGCACCGCGGCGGCGCTGTGGCAGTCGAGCACCGTCGCGATGATCCCGCCGTTGAGGAACCCGCCGCCGTTGTCGTGCTGCGGCCACGGCTGGAAGGTCGCGGTGACGCTCCCGTCCAGCTGCGGATAGCTCTTCAGCTGGAGCCCCTGGGCGTTGGCAGGCCCGCACCCGAAGCAGGTCATCGTCGGCCACCACTCGTCCTGCAACGCGATCATCTTCACCGCGCCACCATAACCACGATCAGCCGATCCCGGTCCGGAAGCCCTCGCGCCAGGTGGCGTACAACGGCGTCCAGCCGAGCTCCCGCTTCGCCTTGGCGTTCGAGGAGCCGCGCACAGAGGTCATCAGCGCGACCCCGAACTCGCCGATCAGCGGCCGGGCGAGCCAGGCCGGAAGTCGCATCGGGTTCCTGCCGCCGACCTCCTCGGCGAGGAGCGGGATCCACTGGTTCACCGGAGCCGGCTCGTCGTCGACGATGTTGTAGATGCCCGGCGCACCCCGGTCGAGGGCCGCGACGGTCGCGGAGGCGACGTCGTCGATGTGGACGAACGACCACACCCCCGTGCCACCGCCGACCACCGGCATCTTGCCCTTGCGCAGCATCTCGCCGAGAGCGCCCTCACGGGAGGCGGCGTTGCCGGGGCCGTAGAAGTTGCCGTAGCGGAGCACGACGCCTTCGAGGTCGGTCGCCGCTGTGACTGCGGACTCCAGGTGCCGGATCGCCGCCAGGCTTCCTCGCGCCTCCTTGCCGGGGTCGTCGATGAGCGGGGCGGTCTCGTCCTTGACCCAGCCGCCGGTGCGCTCGAGGGTCCAGCCGCCGCCGAAGCTCTGCGCGATGAACCGCCGCACCCCGGCCGCCCGGGCCGCCGCCAGCAGGTGGTCGGTGCCCTCGGTGCGCAACCGGTTGGTCATCGCGAAGTCCTGGTCCCACTTCTTCAGGTTGCCGCTGAGGCTGCCCAGCGCGGTGAGCTGGTGCACGACGACCTCGGGCTCGGCCTTGGCGACGGCGTCGTGGACGCTCTGCGCGTCCAGCGGGTCCATCACGATCCCGGTCGCGCCCATGGTGGCCAGGGCCTCGCAGCCCGCCTCGTGCCGGGTCGAGCCGAAGACCTCGTGTCCGGCGGCCACCAGGAGCGGCACCATCCGGACTCCGACCGCACCGGTTCCGCCTGCGATGAAGATACGCATCGTTCTGTTCCTTTCGTCGTTGTTGACCCCACCGACGAAACAACCTGCGCTCCTGTGACAGCTGGCGTAAGGTCCTGCATTCGTGGACCTCGCAAGCGCTCATGACGGGCTCCGCCCGCTGATGTTCTCGATCGCCTACCGGATGCTCGGCAGCGTCGCCGAGGCGGAGGACATCGTCCAAGAGGCGTTCCTGCGGATGCACCGCAGCACTCAGCAGTCCGAGGGAGAGGTCGACAACCTCGATGCGTACGCCACCACCGTCACCACCCGGATCGCCATCGACACCCTGCGCTCGGCCCGCCACCGCCGTGAGCAGTACGTCGGCCCGTGGCTGCCCGAGCCGATCCTGGTCTCCGACGAGGACCCCAGCCACCGCCTGGAGCTCGACGAGACCGTCAGCACGGCGTTCCTGGTCCTGCTGGAGTCGCTCACCCCGGTCGAGCGCGCGGTGTTCGTGCTGCGTGAGGTGCTGGGCTACGACTACGAGGACATCGCCCCCGTCGTCGACAAGAGCGCGACCAACTGCCGCCAGATCTTCACCCGTGCCCGCAAGCGGATCGCCGACGGCACGCCGCGGTTCGAGCCGTCACGCGAGCGCCGCGACCAGCTCGCCTCGCAGTTCGTCGCCGCCCTGTCCGCGAGCGACATCGCCGGCTTGGAGCGGCTGCTCGCCGACGACGTCGTGTTCGTCGCCGATGGCGGCGGCCGGGCCCCCGCCATCCAGAAGCCGATGCTCGGCGCCGTCGCCGTGGCCCGCTTCCTGCTCGGGCTCATGCGTCAGGGCGAGCGCTTCGGCGTACGTCTGGAGCTCTCCCACGCCAACGGTCAGCCGGCGATGCTCACCCGCGGTGCCGACGGCGCCCTGCTGGGCGTCATCGCCCTCGACGTCGACGGCGGCCGGATCGTACGCATGCACAACGTCCTCAACCCCGACAAGCTCGGCCACCTGGGCGAGGTCGGCGACCTCTTCGCCCTGCTGGCCGAGCGCTAACCGTCCAGGAACGTACGCAGCGACTGGTCGACGAGCGGCCGCCCCAGCGTTCCCTCCGCCAGCGCATCGCGCAGCGCGGTGACCGAGTCGAGATCGGCGACGAGCGTCACCAGCTCGTCGACCTCCTCGCCGATCTCGGCGGGTGTGGTGGCGGCGACCGGCCGGTCGAGCAGCAGCGGGCAGTCGACCGGACCGCCCTCCGGCTCCGGGTGGCCGAGGGCGGCGACCCAGCAGCCGATCTCGTAGCGCAGCGGCGCGCTCGGGCCGGCACCCTGGGCGCGCAGGTCGACGTACCAGACGATGTCGTCGCTCTTGGGGTCACCGAGCCGGTGATGGCCCTTGCGAAGCGGCATGCCGCCCGCCTTGAACGCCTTGGTCGCCGCTGTCCGGGCTGCCTTCTGATCCATCGCTGAGGTCACGACCCTAGAAGTCGAGGTCGGTCTCGGAGAGCTGACCGCCTCCGGCGACGATGAACTCCTTGCGCGGAGCGACCTCGGATCCCATCAGCAGGTCGAAGACCGCCGCGGCCTCGTCGGCATCGTCCAGCGTCAGCCGGCGAAGTGTCCGGTGGCGCGGGTCCATGGTGGTCTCGGCCAGCTGGTCGGCGTCCATCTCACCCAGACCCTTGTAGCGCTGCACCGGGTCCTTCCAGGTGACGTTCTTCTTCTTCAGCTCGGCGAGCTTCCGCTGCAGCTCCGGGTCGGAGTAGGTGTAGATGTACTTGTCCATCCCCTTCTTGGGGTTGGAGATCTCGATCCGGTGCAGCGGCGGGACCGCGGTGTAGACCTTGCCGGCGGCGATCAGCTCGGGCATGTACTTGAAGAACAGCGTCGCCAGCAGCGTACGGATGTGGGCGCCGTCGGAGTCGGCGTCGGCCATGAAGATGATCTTGCCGTAGCGCGCCGCGTCCAGGTCGAAGCCGCGACCGGTGCCGGTCCCGACCACCTGGATGATCGAGGAGCACTCGGTGTTCTTCAGCATGTCGCCGACCGAGGCCTTCTGGACGTTGAGGATCTTGCCGCGGATCGGCAGCAGCGCCTGGAACTCCGAGTTGCGGGCCACCTTCGCGGTGCCGAGCGCGGAGTCACCCTCGACGATGAACAGCTCGGCCCGGTCGTCGGTGGTGCGGCAGTCGGCCAGCTTGGAGGGCAGCGCGGAGGACTCGAGCGCGTTCTTGCGCCGCTGGTTCTCCTTCTGCTGACGCAGCGAGAGCCGGGTCTTGGAGGCGGCGTACACCTTCTCCATCACCAGCTTGGCCTGCTGCTTCTGCGCCCCGCGCGACTCGGTGAGGAACGTCTTCATCTCCGCGGCGACGACCTTGCGCACCACGCTGCGGGCGGCCGGGGTGCCGAGGATCTCCTTGGTCTGGCCCTCGAACTGCGGCTCGGCCAGGCGCACCGTCACCACCGAGGTCAGCCCCTCGAGGATGTCCTCCTTGACGATGTCCTTGTCGTTGACCTTGAGCACCTTGGAGGCGCGCATGGCGTCGTTGAACGTCTTGGTCAGCGCGTTCTCGAAGCCGCTGACGTGGGTGCCGCCCTTCGGGGTGGCGATCACGTTGACGAAGGAGCGGATCTCGGTGTCGTAGCCGCTGCCCCACCGCACCGCGATGTCGACGCCGAGCTCACGCTCGACGTCCTGCGGCGTCATATGTCCGGCATCGTCGAGCATCGGCACGGTCTCGGTGAAGGTGTCCGAACCCTGCAGGCGAAGTACGCCGCTGACCGGCTCGTCCTTGGCCAGGAAGTCGACGAACTCGGCGATGCCGCCGTCATGGCGGAACTTCTCCTCGACCGGGTCTGCTCCGGACTGGTCCCGGATGACCAGCTCGAGCCCGGGAACGATGAAGCTCGTCTGCCGGGCCCGACCGAGCAGTCCCTCGAGCTCGAAGCGGGCGTCCTTGGTGAAGATCTGCCGGTCGGGCCAGAACCTGACCCTGGTGCCGGTCTTGCCCTTGGCGACCCGCTTGCCCTTGCGGGTCAGGCCGCTCTGCGGCGTGAAGGCCGCCGTCGGGCCGTCACCGTCGAACACACCGGGCACACCACGGCGGAACGACATCCCCTGCTGGGCCGGCGAGCGGTCCACGTCGATGTCCATACGGCTGGAGAGCGCGTTGACGACCGAGAGGCCGACGCCGTGCAGACCGCCGGTCGCGTTGTAGGAGCCGCCACCGAACTTGCCGCCCGCGTGCAGCTTGGTCGCGACCACCTCGACGCCCGGCAGCCCGGTGCGGGGCTCCTTGTCGGTCGGGATGCCGCGGCCGTCGTCGTAGACCTCCACCGAGCCGTCTGGGTGCATCGTCACCTCGACGTGGCCGGCGACTCCGGCCAGCGCCTCGTCGACGCCGTTGTCGATGATCTCCCACAGGCAGTGCATGAGGCCGCGGGTATCGGTCGAGCCGATGTACATACCGGGACGCTTGCGCACCGCCTCCAAGCCCTCGAGGACGAGGAGGTGCGCGGCGTTGTAGGTGTTGTCAGAGATGATCGGCTCCTGCGTAACTGCGTTGTTCCCGGGGTACTGCGTGGGGGTGTTTCTTGGATGAAATCTACCGTGCGACACGCCCGGGTCTCACGCAGGCACGCGGCAACCCGCCCACGCGCCATCGGGCGGCACACGTACGTCGTGATCGGTCCGTTACGTGGAACTTGTGGGTTTCGATGCACGAAATGGTCGGTCGACAGGTAAGAATGTCTGTCACGGACAGCGATGTCCCGCGGGGTAGGTCCGACCCGGATCCCCAACCCGGAGCGACAACTGCAAGGATTAGAGCTGCGACCGAGGTAAGAGTCCAGGCTAGGGAATCTTCCAAGACTCACGTACGTTATCCCGGCGCAATCATGATTCAGAAATGAGGCCGATGTGACCACTGCCGTTGCCACCAGCTCGCCGCTCACGTCCGAGGACCGTTGCGACCGGTGCGGAGCGCAGGCCTACGTACGCGCGGAGCTCCACTCCGGCGGCGAACTGCTGTTCTGCGCCCACCACGCCCGCGAGCACGGTGAGAAGCTCAAGGAGATCGCGAGCTCGATCACCGACGAGACCCACAAGCTCACCGAGAAGAACTGACCCCACCCACCGACTCCCCGAAGGCCCGGACCACGACGGTCCGGGCCTTCGGCGTCTGCGGGGTGCCACGGGGCTAGGGTTCGCTCCGTGAGTCTCGTCGAAGTTCTCGTCGCGCTGGTCATCGCCTTCGGCATCGCCGGCATCATCGTCCCTGTCCTCCCCGGCGGAGCGCTGCTCGTCGCCGCCGCGATCCTCGGCTGGGCCATCTGGCTGGGAGAGTCCACCGGGTGGGTGATCTTCGGCATCTCCGCCGCCTTCATCGCCATCGGACTGATCACCAAGTACGCCATCCCCGGCAAGCGCCTCAAGGACTCCGGGATGCCGCTGTCCACCCAGATCGCCGGCGCGACCCTGGCCATCGTCGGCTTCTTCGTGATCCCCGTCGTCGGTCTCTTCGTCGGCTTCCCCCTCGGCGTCTTCCTCGCCGAGCTCCGTCGCCACGGCGGTGACCCGGGTGAAGCCTGGGCCTCCACCTGGACCGCCCTCAAGGCGATGGGCCTGTTCATCCTGATCGACGCCACCGCCTCCACCCTCGCCACCATCACCTGGGTCGTGGGGCTCGTCATCACGCCGTAGCCGCGCGCAGCAATACCCGGTTAACCGGGTATTCCTGCACTTCTCAGGTGTTGCAATGCCCGAGAAGTGCAGGAAACACCTGAGAAGTCCGACCCCTGGGCCGCTCCGGCCTGCACCTCTCCAGGTCGCTATAGTTGAGTTACTTAGTTTTCTAAGTCGACTCTGATGATCACATCCCTGGAGGCCCTCCGTGTCCATGCTCGAGGTCAGCGACGTACGCCTCGGCTATCTCGTCGACGGCGAGCCACACCTCGCCGTGGGCGGGGTCTCGTTCTCCGTCCCGCGTGGGTCAACGACGATGCTGCTCGGTCCGTCGGGCTGCGGGAAGTCGACCATCCTGAAGGCCGCGGCCGGGTTCCTTCGCCCCTGGTCGGGCACGATCACCGTCTCCGGCCGCACCTCGGTCGCCATGCCCGGGCCCGACCGGGCGGTCGTCTTCCAGGAGTTCGACCAACTCTTCCCGTGGCGGACCGTACGGGGCAACCTGGAGTTCCCGCTGCGCGCCAACGGACGCACCCGCGAGCAGGCCCGGGAGCGGGCCGACCGCTGGCTGACCACCATGGGGCTCGACCAGGCCGGGGCGCGCTATCCGCACCAGCTCTCGGGCGGCATGAAGCAGCGGGTCGCGATCGCCCGCGCGCTGGCGCTCGAACCCGACGTACTCCTGATGGACGAGCCGTTCGGCGCCCTCGACGCCCAGACCCGTGATCGCCTCCAGCGCGAGCTCAAAGAGGTCGCCGGCGAGACCGGCATCACCGTCCTCTTCGTCACCCACAGCATCGCCGAGGCGGTCTACGTCGGCGACCAGGTCGTCGTCCTCTCGACACCCCCGTCACACGTCGTGGACACCCTCGACGTACGCGGCCTCGACGACCCCACCGATCCGGCCTTCGTCGCCGCCCAGACCCGCCTGCGTTCCCTGCTCGCCGGCAACGGAACCGACGGGTCGCGCGAGAGCGAGGCGGCGGCATGACCCAGACCGCTCCCCCACCCACAGCTTCACAAACGGCTGCCGACCTCCCCGGTGACCTGCCCAGGAGACTGCCCCGCTGGGGCGACATCCCCACCGCCGTACGCCGCGGGCTCCTGCTCCTCGCTCTGCTGCTCGCCTGGGACCTCGGTGTCCGGTTCGGCGGAGTCAGCCCGCTCGTGCTCGTCGGGCCGCTCGACGTCGCACAGGCGATGGTCGAGGGCGTACGCAGCGGAGCACTGGTCGACTCGACCTTGCTGACCCTGCGCATCCTCGGCCAGGCGCTTGTCATCGGAATCGTGGCCGCCGCCGTGCTGACCACGCTCGCCACCTGGACGAAGATCGGCGAGGACCTGCTGGTCCTGCTCACCTCGATGCTCAACCCGCTCCCAGCGGTCGCGATCCTGCCGCTGGCGATGCTGTGGTTCGGCATCAACACCACGGCCCTGATTGTGGTGATCGCCAACGCGGTGATCTGGCCGATCGCGATCAACGTCAGCCAGGGCTTCCGCACCGCCAACCCCACGGTGGTCGCGGTCGGGCGCAACATCGGGCTGCGCGGCGTACGCCTGGTCTGGTACGTCCTCGTCCCCGCCGCCCTCCCCCACACCGTCTCCGGCCTGAAGAGCGCCTGGGCCTTCGGCTGGCGCACCATCATCGCCGCCGAGCTGGTCTTCGGCGTCGCCGGTGAGGGCGGCGGCCTGGGCTACTTCATCAACAACGCCAAGACCTACCTGCACATCGCCGACGCCTTCGCCGGTCTGGTCACCATCGCGCTGATCGGGATCCTCTTCGACCTCGTCTTCAGCTGGCTCGAGCGCCGCACCGTCGTGCGCTGGGGCATGAAGACCGCCTGACACTCTCCGCCAACCCCACGTCAAGGAGCTCCACCATGTCCTATCGAGGTTCCCGTCGAGGTTCTCGTCGAGGCGTACGCAGCCTGGCCGCAGTCTTCGCCGCCACCCTGCTCACCGGCGTACTCACCGCCTGCGGGGCCGGCGCGGACGACGGACCGGCCGACACGATCACGATCGGCTACCAGCCCGGCCTCGGCTACGCGACCCTGCTCGTCATCAAGGAGCAGAAGACCCTCGAGAAGGCGCTGCCCGACACCGAGATCAAGTGGCAGGAGCTCGACTCCGGTGGGGCGCTGCGCGACGCGGTCATCGCCGGCGACGTCCAGGTCGCCTCGATGGGCGCCTCGCCGTTCCTGGTCGGCGTCGATGCCGGCGTCGGCTGGAAGACGGTCGCCGCGATGAACCAGATGAACCTCCAGCTCATGGTGACCGACCCCACGATCAAGTCGCTGAAGGACCTGCCGAAGGACGCCAAGATCGCCATGCCGGCGCCCGACTCGATCCAGTCGCTGCCGCTGCGCAAGGCCGCCGGCGAGCAGCTCGGCGACCCGCACGCTCTCGACAAGAACATCGTCGGCATGGGCCACCCCGACGGCCTCCAGGCACTCGTCTCCGGCCAGATCGCCGGTCACCTCACCGCCCCGCCGTTCGTCGCCCAGGAGGCTGAGGCGGGCGCCCACCCGATCCTGAAGAGCTACGACCTCTTCGGTCGCACCACCTTCAACGCGATCTACGCCAAGCCCGACTTCCTCGACGCAAACCCCGACTTCACCAAGGCCTTCTACGCGGCCCTGAAGGAGTCCAACGCCCTGCTGAGCGACGACCCGGCCCAGGCCGCCGAGCTCCTCTCCGCCGAGTCCGAGGGCGAACTCACCGCTGCCGAGGTCAAGACCCAGATCACCGATCCCGACGTCACCTGGTCCCTGACCCCCACCGGCTTCGGGGAGTTCGCCGAGTTCATGGAGTCGGTCGAGATGATCAAGAAGGCGCCGGCCTCAGAGGACATCTACGTCGACAACGAGTTCAACACTGACGCCAGCTGACCCCTCCCCGCCGAATCGGCCGCATCTTCTGCGGTCTCGGCTGGGGTCGGTCAGCCGTTGGTGACCGTCACGTCGTCGGCCATGACGTACGCGATCCGGTGGTTGAACCAGATCTGGTAGTAGGTCGTGCCGCCGGTGATCACGATGCAGTCGGGCACGCCGTCGACGGTGGCGCAGTTGAAGTTGACCGCCTTGTAGTAGTCGGGCGGCACCGTCTCGTCGGCCAGGACGTACTTCTGACCTGCGGGGATGGTGTACTGCAGCGGCGCGATCGTACGCGGCGTGACGCCGTCGGGGTAGTCGCTGGCCTTCGTCGGATAGGCGGTGCCGTAGATCTTCGCGGTGGTGCCGGCCTTCGGGGTGACGACCTTGCCGTCGGAGGGCAGGAGTACGTCGCGGGGGTTCTGGATCCAGCCCTGCTCGCCGCCGAACCAAATTCCCCACCACGTCGAGCGAGTCCGGTCGTTGACGACGACCTTCTGTCCGGCCGCCAGGCGCGGGCCCCAGTTGGAGACCTTGGCGGAGCCGCCGACGACGGTGTCCGGCAGCAGCGGCGCGTCGGTGGAGGGCTCGGCGTAGACGTTGACGAAGTTGGTGCCCTGGTCGCTCGGGCACGGGACGCCCGCCTCGGTGCAGCCGGTCATCACGTTGCCGGTGTTCGTCTCGAAGTCGGGGTTGACCGTCCAGATCTCGCTGCGCGACTTCCGGTCGGCCTTGATCGGCGACCGCAGCAGGTCGAAGTAGTGGCTCCAGTCCCAGTAGGGGCCCGGGTCCCAGTGCATCCCGGCGACGTTGGCCGGCGCGACGCCCTGGACCTGGTCGTGGCCGATGATGTGGGCCCGGTCCAGCGGGATCCCGTAGCTCTGGGCCAGGTAGCCGACCAGGGTGGCCGAGGTCTGATACATCGCTTCCGTGTACCAGGCTCCGTTGGCGGCGTAACCCTCGTGCTCCAGCCCGATCGAGTGGCTGTTGACGTACCAGTTGCCGGCGTGCCAGCCGACGTCCTTGCCGGGGATGTGGTGAGCGACGTGGCCGTCGACCGAACGCAGCGTGTAGTGCCAGCCGAGGTAGGTCGGGTCCTGGACCAGCCTCACAGTGCCGTCGTACGAGGTCTCGGTGTCGTGGATGACGATGTAGTCGACCGAACCCTCTTCGGGCCGGCTGCCGAGGTCGTGGTTGCCGTAGTCGCCGATCGTGTCGCCGGTCTGCTCGTAGGGTGCCGGCAGCGACTCGCAGCCGAGCACTGCTGGACACTCCACCGCGTCCCCGGTCGCGGGCTCGGCGAGGTCGAGCCGACCGATCGCCTCCTCGCTGGCGGTGACCGGCTTCGCGGCCAAAGTGACCTGGTGGCCGTCGTTGGTCGTACGCGACTCCCCTGCGCTCAGCGTCGCGAACACCTGCCGGGCGAACTTGAGTGCGGTCGCCTCGTCGGCGGCCCCGCTGTAGCGGCCGACTGCCGCGCTCCAGTCCGACAGGCTCTCGGCCCCGCCCGCAGCCTCCTGGTAGTCGGCGAGCACGGCGGCGCCACCGCAGATGTTGGCGACCGCGTCCTCGCGCAGGTCGGCGACCGGGATCCCCGTGATGTCGTTGGCCGTACGCAGCGTCTCGACCTCACCCAGCCTGACCGCCTCCTCGCGCTGGCGCGTGGTGCGGGCCTGGTTGGAGCCGTCGCCCTTGCCGAGCGGGTCGGGATGGGCCTCGGTGTCCTTCGCCAGGGCCGGCAGGTCGGTCAGGTGCATCGGTCCGTAGCCGCCCGATGTGCTCGGTGCCTCCCCGTGGGCATCCCAGCGCGACTCCATGTAGGAGACCGCGAGCAGCACCTCGTCCGGCACCCCGCTGGTCTCGGCCGCTCGCTCGAAGACGGCCTGACGGTCGGTGGTGCCCTCCAGGCAGGCGTTCCAGTCGGGCTCGGCGGCCGAGGCCACCGCGGTGATCGGCACCGCGACGAGCAGGCCGCCGAGCAGGGCTCCGGCCGCGGCCAGAGCCGGCCGGTGTGGACGTGAGAGACGCATAGGCACGAGAAGACCTCCCGGGACGCGGACAAACCGACCCGTGCAACCTAGCCGAATCCGCAGTTGTGGCGGGCGAGTCTGCGGAAATGGCGAACGCCCTCCCAGAAGTCCGGGAAGGCGTTCGAGGTGATCTTAGCCAGATTCAGTCGAGATAGTCGCGCAGAACCTGCGATCGGGACGGGTGTCGCAGCTTCGACATCGTCTTGGACTCGATCTGGCGGATGCGCTCGCGGGTGACCCCGTAGACCTTGCCGATCTCGTCTAAAGTCTTCGGCTGACCGTCGGTCAGGCCGAAGCGCATGCTCACGACGCCGGCCTCGCGCTCGGAGAGCGTGTCGAGCACCGCGTGCAGCTGCTCCTGGAGGAGCGTGAAGGAGACCGCGTCGGCCGGGACGATCGCCTCGGAGTCCTCGATCAGGTCGCCGAACTCGGAGTCGCCGTCCTCACCCAGCGGGGTGTGGAGCGAGATCGGCTCGCGGCCGTACTTCTGGACCTCGATGACCTTCTCCGGGGTCATGTCGAGCTCCTTGGCCAGCTCCTCCGGGGTGGGCTCGCGGCCCAGGTCCTGGAGCATCTGGCGCTGGACGCGCGCGAGCTTGTTGATGACCTCGACCATGTGCACCGGGATACGGATGGTGCGGGCCTGGTCGGCCATGGCGCGGGTGATCGCCTGACGGATCCACCAGGTGGCGTACGTCGAGAACTTGTAGCCCTTGGTGTAGTCGAACTTCTCGACCGCACGGATCAGACCCAGGTTGCCCTCCTGGATCAGGTCCAGGAAGAGCATGCCGCGGCCGGTGTAGCGCTTCGCCAGCGACACGACGAGACGGAGGTTGGCCTCGAGGAGGTGGTTCTTGGCGCGCTTGCCGTCCTCGGCGATCCACTCGAGCTCGTCGAGGATCTTCGGGGTGATCTTGCCGCCCTTGCCGAGCTTCTCCTCCGCGAAGAGGCCGGCCTCGATCCGCTTGGCGAGCTCGACCTCCATCTCGGCGTTGAGCAGCGGGACCTTGCCGATCTGCTTGAGGTAGTCCTTGACCGGGTCGGCGGTCGCACCGGCGACCATGACGGTCTGCTCGGGCTCGTCGGTGTCGTCGGAGGTCGAGACCACGAAGCTCTGCTTCGAGGCCTCCTTCTCGTCCTCCTTGATCGTGGGATCGGCGGCGACATCCTTCTCGAACTGCTCGTCGGGAATGTCGGGCAGGACCTTCTTGCCGTCGGGACCGAGCGGGACGACCGGGGTCTCCTCGTCGGTGTCGTTGTCCGAGTCGTCGACCTCGATGTCGTCGACGTCGACCTCGACGTCCTCGAGGACGATCTCCTCGCCGTCCTCGTCGATCTCGGTCGTCTTCTTCGGCTCGGGCTCATCGGCCTTCTTCGCCGCGACCTCGGTGGCCGGCTTCGCGGGCGCAGCCGCCGCCTTCTTGGCGGCCGCCTTCTTCGCCGGCGCCTTGGCCGTGGTCGTCTTGCGGGTCGAGGTAGTCGCCGCCGCGGCACGGCCGGTGACGGCGGTGCCGAGGTCCACCGAGATGCCGAGCGTGCTCAGGTGACCGAGCAGTGCCTTGAGGTGCCTGGGCTCGACCGCGGCATCCTCGCTGGCCTGGCGGACCTGGTCGGGACTGACCCGTCCGGTTGGCTTGGCCTGGTCGATCAGCGCCTTCACGGCAGGGTGGGCGAGTACCTCAGCGGGTATCTTGCGCGCGTTCGAGGACACGAACACCTCTCCGTCGAACTTGGTCGAGACTTATCAAAAACTGAGTTTGGGCGCGGCAGGGCCCGGGGTCGTCAAGAGCCGCAGATTCATTCTGCCACGATGGTGGTGAACATTCCCCATCCGGGGCATCATGTCCCCCAGCAACTCATCCGGCTGCTTTGGCTGCGGCTTTCTTCTGCTGTTTGTAGTCACGTACCTTCTGCAACGACGCAACGTCGACGACGTCAGCCACAGAACGGTAACCATCGAGTGCGTAGTCACCGACGGCCTCCTGCCAGCCATCGGGCCGCACTCCCAGCTGCTTGGCCAGCAGCGAGACGAAGATCTGCGCCTTCTGCTTCCCGAAGCCCGGGAGTGCCTGGATCCGCTTGAGCAGGTCCTTACCGCTGGTGGCCTCGGTCCACAGTCGGGTGACGTCGCCGCCGTACTCGTTGGTGACGATGGTCGCGATCCCCTGCACCTTCGCCGACATCGAGCCGGGGAACCGGTGGATCGCCGGCGGCGTCGAGGCGATCGTCTTGAACTCCTCGGGGTCCATCTCGGCGATCTTGGCGGGATCCAGATGGCCGAGGCGGGTCACCAGCTTGTGACCGCCCTTGAACGCATCCTCCATCCGATACTGCTGATCCAGGGCCATACCCAGCAGCAGCGCGAACGGATCCTCGGAGAGCAGCTTGTCGGCGGCCTCGTCGCCGGTGATGTGGAGAGAAGGCATAAGAGACATCCTGCCTCATCCTGGAAAGCAACACGCGGTCGAAGCCGAAGGCCGCCGCCAGGAAGGCGTACGGTTTCGTGCAGTCGGCGCAACGGGCGCGAGTCCGCCCGGGTCCAGGAGGGACGTTTCGATGGCGACCGTGCTGTTCTGTCCGGTGACCTTCAACCTCGCCGAGACCACGCGGATGATCCAGGTCGCTCGAGCGTTGAGTCCGGGCCACCGTGCCGTGTTCCTGGGCTATGAAGACGACTACGTCGACCTCATCCGCGATTCCGGCTTCGAATACATCTCACAGACTCCTGCGTTCACGCGTCAGGAACGCGAGCAGCTGATCGCGTTCGATCAGGGCAAGACGTTGAAGAACCCCTTCACCGAGCGGGTTGTCGCCGACCGCGTCTCGATCGAGCGGCAGGTCATCCGTGAGCAGAGCGCTTCGGCCGTCGCGACCGGATCGAACCTGACGTCCTACATCTCCGCTCGTGCCGAAGGCGTGCCGCTCTACTATCCGGTCCCGTTCGCACTGACCGAGCCGCAGGTGCGTCAGGCACGACACCTGTTCCTCGTGGGAGGAAGGGGACGCGTCGGGCGATTCGCGGATCGATTGGCCACGGCCGCGTTTCGCTGGATCTACACCAGGGCCCCGCTCGCCCCGCGCTCGTTCACGACCGTAGCGGTCGCGAACGGCGTGCCTCCGATGCGGACCATCTCCTCGCTCCTCACCGCTGATCGCAACTTGATCACCGAGATGCCGTGGGAACTCGACGGCTTCACGCTGCCGGAAGGCTTCGATCGAGTCGGGCCGATCTTCGCCCACATCGAGGCGCCGATGCCGTCGATCGTCGAGGAACTGGCGGCCGCATCCCGGCCACTGGTCTACCTCGGCCTGGGATCCTCGGCGAACCGTCGGCTCGCCGTCGCTGCCGCCCACGCACTCGGCACGCTTCCCGTGAACGTGATCGCCCCGATCTCCCACTACCTGGACGCTGGCGAGACCCTGCCCCCGAATGTCCACGTGACCGGACTGCTGCCCGCGCACCGGCTCGGCGGCTTGGTCGACGCGGCTGTGCTGCATGGCGGACAAGGCACGATCCAGACGGCTTGCGCCACCGGTATCCCTTTCGTCGGAATGGGGTTGCAGCCGGAGCAGACCTGGCACGTGCGTATGTGCGAGCAGCGCGGAAACGCGATCGCGGTATCGCCGAAGCGTGTCGGGTCACCCGAGTTCGTCGCAGCCGTACGTCGCATTCTCGCCGATCCCGGCATCCGCGCCGCCGCCTCGGAGGTGCAGCGGGCGTACGCCGGAGCGGATGGTGCCGCAGCGTCCGCCCGCATCATCGAAGCGGGGCTATGAGCCGGCTGGCGAACCCAATGACGTCACGCCGCGCCTGCGGTCTGGGCCCTGTGGAAAGACGGTCGCGGGAATCCGGCTTCCGTTGCACGCTAGGCCCATGGCCACCATGCCCACTCTGTCCGAGACGTCCGTCGAAGGGCTGCACGAGCCGCTCTCGCCAGTGCTCGAGAAGCGGTTGCGACGTGCTGTGCTCGACCACACCGCCACCGAGCACCGGCGCTCGTTCCTGGCGCTCGTCCACCTCGGCATCCCGGGCGGCAAGGAGGTCGCCCACGCGCATCGCGAGGACGAGCCCACCGACCATTGGCTGCGCACCGACATCATCCACAGCATGCGCAGCCGGGTCGGCGTGCCGGACCCGATCGTGTGGCTGACTCGCGCCGGAAACCTCGGGATCGAGGACGTCGACCTCCGCTGGCTCGCCGCCGCCCGGGCTGCGTTCCGGGAGATCGGGACACCCCTGACGTACGTCGTGGTGACCCGCAATGCGTGGGTCGACCCGCGCTCGGGGCTCAGTCGCCGGTGGAAGCGGCTGCGCTACCGCAACGACTAGGCCGGACGGTCCGACCGGAGCGCCTCCTCCCAGGCCGTCGGAGGGACGGCACCCTCGAGCATCTGCGCGACCAGCAACCCGAGACCGTGGTGACGCTCGCTCGCGAAGCACCTGTCGAGGGCGCACCAGGCGAGCGCGCCGTCGCCGCCCAGCCAGGCGGCGAAGGCCAGCACGGCGGCCGGGTGGGCGACGTGGTCGTCGGGGCTGCGGCGTACGACATCGGTCCACAGACGCACGTGGGCCCTGGCCTCCTCCCGGGTCATCCCGCCCCAGGCGGCGTCGCGCCGCTGCGGATCGCGCAGCGCGAGCAGCAGGGAGGCGATCTGGGCGGCCGTCAGCATCGTCCCGGCGACCGCATCGTCGACCAGCCGGCCGACCTCGTAGATCTTCATCGACGACGCCTGCTCCAGCGCCACCTCGGTCTCGGCGACGGCCTCGGGCACCGCGGCGATCGAGGCGGCCAGCTCGATGCGCGAGCGGCGCACCAGATGGCCGTCGTAGACCGCCTGGACGCGGAACGGATGCGCCCCGACATCGAAGGGCACGCCGTCCTCGGAAACGCCGTGGAACCCGAGCGGGTCGAACCATCGGCCGTCCTGCACCCGCAGGCACCCGATCAGGTCGATCTCGCACTCGGCGAGCCTCTCGGCGAGACGGCGGGCGAGCTTGACGCCGAAGCGCGAGCCACTGTCGTAGAGGACGAGCAGGACGCCGCGCACCTGATGTCGGACGGCGGGCAGCAGCAGGCTGTCCAGGCAGTCCTCGACCTCGTCCGGCGGAGGTAGGTCGATCCTGCCGTGGACCTGATGCTCACCGCCGAAGGTCAGCATGACGATCGACTTCTCGGGCTGGAAGCCGAGCAGGACGGGGACTGCCGCCAAGACGTCCTCGGGACGGGCGATGGAGAGTTTCGTGGTCATGCGGCCCACACTCGCCGCGACCCACCGACAGTTTCGCCGCCAATAATCGTGCCTGTGGACAACCGCCTCCCCAACTGCACCTGTGGACGGTGAACGGCCCGCCTCAGACTGTCCCGCTGCCAGATAGGTTGCCACCATGAGAGCGCACGCGTCGGTGATGCACCTCGACCTGGATGCGTTCTTCGCCTCGGTCGAGCAGCGCGACAAGCCCTCCCTCCGCGGCAAGCCGGTGGTCGTGGGGGGAATCGGCGGACGCGGCGTGGTCAGCACCGCCTCCTACGAGGCCAGGACCTTCGGGGTCCGCTCGGCGATGTCGACCCGCGAGGCCCGCGCGCTGTGCGGGCACGCCGCCTTCCTCTACCCGCGCTTCCATGCCTATAAGAAGGTCAGCGAGCAGGTCTTCGGGATCCTGCGCGAACTCTCCCCGCTGGTCGAGCCGCTCTCTCTCGACGAGGCCTTCGTCGACCTCGCCGCTGCCGACCTCCCCGACCTCGAGGTCGACACCGTCACGGCGACCGCCTCGAGGATCCGCGAGGAGGTCGCCGAGGTCACCGGCGGGCTGAGCGCCAGCGTCGGCCTGGCCAGCTCGAAGTTCATCGCGAAGATCGCCAGCGACCTCGACAAGCCCGACGGCCTGGTCGTGGTGCCGCCCGGCACCGAGCTCGACCTGCTCCGTCCGATGAACGTCAAGGTGATCCCCGGCGTCGGTCCTGCCACCTCCGAGCGCCTGCGCCGCGCGGGCATCCACACGGTGGCCGATCTGGAGCAGGTCAGCGTCGAGGAGCTCGTACGCCTCGTGGGCAAGTCCCACGGCACCAACCTCTACAAGCTGGCCAGGGCCCAGGACGACCGCCGCGTCGAGCCCGAGCGCGAGACGAAGTCCGTCAGCGTGGAGGGCACCTACGACACCGACCTGACCGACCGGCCGCTCATGGAGCAGATCCTCACCCGGCAGGCCGGGGAGGTCGCCGCCAGGCTGAAGAAGAACGGTCTCTCCGGCCGCACGATCACGATCAAGGTCAGGCTCTACGACTTCACCACGATCAATCGCTCGACGACCCTGCCCGCCCCGACCGACCAGGCCGGCGCGATCGCCCGCCTGGCCAGGACCCTGCTCGGCGAGCTCTTCACCGCGGGCGAGACGGCTGGCGGCGTACGCCTTCTCGGGGTCGGCGTCTCCGGGCTCGCCGACTGGATCCAGGAGGATCTCTTCGGCGACGAAACCGACGAGGACGCCGAGCCCGACCTCCCCCTGCCCGAGCCGGTGCGGCGGCCGACCTGGGCGGCCGGGATGGACGTCGTCCACGCCGAGATGGGCCGCGGCTGGGTCTGGGGCTCGGGCCGCGGCGTCGTGACCGTGCGCTTCGAGACCGCCGAGACTCCCGCCGGTCCGGTGAGGTCGTACGCCGTCGACGACCCCGACCTGCAACCGTTCAGCGAGTCCTGACGCCCGCTCCCCCGGCTCGATCTCGCCGTCGCGGCGAGCGGGTGCAGTATCGCGCCAGACGACCAAGGTGTGCGATAGCGCGATGCGATGGACCGGGCGCGCCGGTCCCGTGGTCGAGGCAGCGAGGGTGGCGGAGATAGGGTCTCGTTCATGTCTGCCGCCCTCTCCTCGACGCCCTGGCCGATCGCTCCCAAGAAGCCCTCGTCCAAGCAGTTCCACGGCCTGACCCGGACCGATGACTACGAGTGGCTTCGGGAGAAGGAGAACCCTGAGGTCATCGCCTACATCGAGGCCGAGAACGCCTACACCAAGGAGCAGACCGACCACCTCGCCGACCTGCGCACGCAGATCTTCGAGGAGATCAAGGCGCGCACCCTCGAGACCGATCTGAGCGTCCCGACGCGTTCGCGCGGCTACTGGTACTACGGCCGCAGCTTCGAGGGGAAGCAGTACGGGGCGAGCTGCCGGGTGAAGGCCACCGACCCCGACGACTGGACCCCGCCGACCCCGGCCGACGTCACCCACGACCAGCCCGCGCTCCCCGGCGAGGAGGTGCTGCTCGACCTCGACGCGCTCGCCGAGGGCCACGACTTCTTCAGCCTCGGCGGCTCCAGCGTGAGCCCGTCGACCACCCTGCTCGCCTACGCGACCGACGTCGCCGGCGACGAGCGCTACACCGTACGCGTCAAGGACCTCACCACCGGCGAGCTGCTCGACGACGAGCTCACCAACGTCCACGGCGGCGCCACCTGGGACCGCGACTCCTCGGCTCTCTACTACACGACCGCCGACGAGTCCTGGCGTGCCGACAAGATCTGGTGCCACCGCCTCGGCACCAGCCAGGACGAGGACGTGCTGGTCTTCCACGAGACCGACGACCGGTTCTGGGTCGGTGTGGGACGCACCAAGTCCGACCGGTTCATGTTCATCGGCACCGCCGCGAAGGTCACCGCCGAATACCGCTTCCTCGACCTCGACGACCCCGACGCCGGCTGGCAGGTCTTCGCCGCCCGCGAGGAGGGCGTCGAATACTCCATCGAGCACGCCGCCATCGCCGGCGAGGACGTCTTCCTGGTCACCCACAACGCCTCGGGCCCCGACTTCGAGATCGCCACCGCGCCGATCGCCCCGACCCCGCGGACCGAGTGGCAGCCGCTCGTCCCCCACACCCAGGGCGTACGCCTGGAGGACGTCGACGCCTTCGCCGGCCACCTGGTCGTGCACCAGCGCAGCGAGGGCCTGACCCAGCTCCGCATCCTGGAGCTCGGTGAGAACGGTGTCGCCGACGACTACCTGGTGAAGTTCGACGACGAGCTCTACACGATCGGCTCCGGCTCCAACCCCACCTTCGAGAGCCCGATCGTGCGGCTCGGCTACACCACGATGCGCACCCCCGCCTCGGTCTACGACTACGACGTACGCAGCCGCGAGCTGACCCTGCTCAAGCAGGCCCCGGTGCTCGGCGGCTACGACCGCGACGACTACGAGGAGCACCGGCTCTGGGCGACGGCCGAGGACGGCGTACGGGTGCCGATCTCGATCGTGGCGAAGAAGGGGCTCCACGAGACCGGGCCGATCCCGGTGCTGCTCTACGCCTACGGCTCCTACGAAGCCAGCATGGACCCCTACTTCTCCATCGCCCGACTGAGCCTGCTGGACCGCGGGATCGGCTTCGCGATCGCCCACATCCGCGGCGGCGGCGAGATGGGCCGGGCCTGGTACGACGACGGGAAGATGCTCAAGAAGCAGAACACCTTCTCCGACTACATCGCCTGCGCACGCCACCTCGCCGAGTCCGGCTGGTCGACGCCCAGCCAGATCATCGCCGAGGGCGGCAGCGCCGGCGGCCTGCTGATGGGTGCGGTCGCCAACCAGGCGCCCGACGCCGTGGGCGCGATCGTGGCCGCGGTGCCGTTCGTGGACGCGCTGACGACGATGCTCGACGCGACGCTGCCGCTGACCGTCACCGAGTACGACGAGTGGGGCAACCCGGAGGCCGACAGGGAGACGTACGACTACATGTCCTCCTACGACCCCTACACGAACGTCACCCGGCAGCACTACCCGCCGATCCTGGCCGAGACCAGCATCAACGACACCCGCGTGCTCTACGTCGAGCCCGCGAAATGGGCCGCGAAGCTGCGCGCGACGGCAGAGAATCCTGGTGACGTACTGCTGAAGACGGAGATGGCGGCCGGACACGGCGGAGTCTCGGGGCGCTACAAGGCGTGGGAGGACCGGGCGTTCAGCCTTGCCTGGATGATCGACCAGGTGACCTCTTCGTAGGGCATATCTGCGGGGATCTCGGGGTACTCCATGAGAAACCCCTGAGATTCACCTCACGATGCAACTTATCGCCCGCGGCGTACGTCGAACCGGACAAGAGATCGAAAACGGATTCGATGACAAGGCGCTCTACCAGGGAACACCTGGGAGGGGCGAAGCGTTGAAACCACCGTGAGGCCACAAACCTCACCGTGAGGAGGTTCCCATGGCGACACGCACCGCCACTGCCACCCGAGAGATCGAGGGCCGTGACAGCGTCGGGCTGTATCTCGACGAGATCGCCCGCAACGAGCTCCTGGATGCTGCCAAAGAGGTTGAGCTGTCCAAGGCGATCGAGGCTGGCCTGATGGCCGAGCATCTGCTGGCCGAGGGCCGCGTCGGCCGCAAGAAAGCACCCGGTGGAGCCACCCGAGCCGAGTTGGAGTGGCTGGCCGAGGAAGGCCACCGCGCCACCCGTCAGTTCATCAACGCCAACCTGCGACTGGTGGTGTCGATCGCGCGGAAGTACGGCCGCGCGCAGATGCCGATGCTCGACCTGATCCAGGAAGGAAATACCGGCCTGATCCGGGCCGTTGAGAAGTTCGACTACACCAAGGGCTACAAGTTCTCGACGTACGCGACGTGGTGGGTGCGCCAGGCGATCACCCGCGGCATCGCCCAGCAGGCGCGGGTGGTCCGGCTCCCGGTCCACGTCGTGGAGGAGCTCAACCAGGTCGGCGGCGCCCGCCGCACCCTGGAGCGTCAGCTCGGCCGTGACCCGGAGCCGGAGGAGATCGCCACCGAGCTCGGAATGGACATCGACCGCGTCCTCGACCTGCTCTCCTGGGGTCGTGACCACGTCTCGCTCGACACGCCGATCGACGAGGACGGCGACACCTCGCTGGGTGACCTGATGGCTCAGGAGTCCTCGCCGTCGCCCGACATGGACGTCATCGACGTCGAGTCGCGCGAGCGGCTCAACTCGCTGGTCGGCCAGCTCGACGAGCGTTCCGCCGACATCGTCCGCTCCCGCTACGGGCTCACGGACGGCCGTCAGCACAAGCTCGCCGACATCGGCGTCAAGCACGGCATCTCCGCCGAGCGCGTACGCCAGCTCGAGCGCGAGGCCCTGCAGAAGCTGCGCCGCTTCGCAGACCCCGACCTGGCGGCGTAGCCACCCAGCCGAGGCGTCACTTCCGCAGGCCGAGGCGTCACTTAAACAGATCGAGTTGGCACTACGGTGCCAACTCGATCTGCGTATGTGACGCTTCGCCCGACGCGGGTGACGTCTCGGCGGTCAGTAGCCGCCGGGCGGCGGGGCCATCTCCAGACGTACGCCGATGAGGCGGACCGGGCGGTCCTTCTCGACCCGCTCCAGGAGCGCCTCGGCCTCGTCGGCGAGGCGGTCGGGGTCGAGGGTGGGCTCGGGGAGCTTGTGGCCGCGAGTGACGGTGAAGAACGGCTTGAGCCGCACCTTGATCTCGACCCTGATCACCGGGCGGCCCTCCTTCAACACATCCACGAGGCACTCACCGCACAGGCGGCGGGTCGCGGCGACGATGTCGGGCCACTCGACGAGGTCCTGCTGGAGGGTCTCCTCGTGGCCGTGGCCGCGCGCGACCCACGGCGAGGGGTCCACGGGGCTGGTGTCGGCGCCACGGCCCAGACGGCGCAGCCAGGGGCCGGTCGTGGGGCCGATCTCGGCGGCCAGACGCTCCGCCGAGGCCGCTCCCAGGTCGGCGACCGTCTCGATCCCGAGCCCGGCGAGCCGCTTCGCGGTCTTCGCCCCGATCCCCCACAGCGCGTCGGTCGGACGGTGGCCCATCTCGGCGTCCCAGGTCTCGTGGGTGATCCGGTAGACGCCGGTCCCCCGCAACTGCCCGCCCGGCCCGGGCTCGTGGCCGCCCGCGCCGGCCTCGCGCGCGAGGGCACCATCGACCCGCTGCTTGGCGAACCCCGTGGCGAGCTTCGCCTGCAGTTTGTTGTCGCCGACACCGACGCCGCTGCGCAGCCGGGTGCGTTCGAGCACGAGATCGCGTACGTCCTGGGCGAAGGCCGCCGGATCGCCGAGGTCTCCGTGGCCGGGGCCGGGCCCGAGGAACGCCTCGTCCCAGCCGAGGACCTCGACCAGGACGGGTACGCCGCCCCACTCCAGCGATCGCAGCGTGTCCATGACGCCCGCGGAGGCCTCGTCGTACGCCACGTGGTCGACCGGGAGCAGCACCGCATCGGGACACTTCCGCACCGCCAGCCGAAGCGGCATCCCCGAACCCACCCCGTGCGCCCGAGCCTCATAGGAGGCAGTCGAGACCACCGCCCGCTCGGTCGGGTCCCCGCGACCACCCACGATCACCGGCTGACCGGCCAGCTCGGGCCGGCGCAACACCTCCACCGCCGCGATGAACTGGTCCAGGTCGACGTGCAGCACCACCGTCATGCGTCGATGGTGCCACGAACAGCCGCAGCGAAGGGTCAGCCTTGCGAGGCAGCCTCGGAGAGAGCCGCCGAGGCCCGCTCCGCCTGCTGGCGTACGTCACCGGGAACCGGCACCGCGCCGGCGGTGCGCTGCTGCCACAGCTGCATGGCGACGACCTTCGCGGCAGCGTCCTCGACAAGAGAGCGCTCGAGGCGGCCGGAGCGCAGCGCCTTGACGACGCTGCGGTGGGCGGCCTTGGAGTTGGCCGGCATCAGCAGGAGGTCGGCGCCGGCCTCGAGGGCGGCCACCGAGGGCTTCTTGGTGGTGGTCGTGACCGCGCCCATGCCCAACGAGTCGGTGACGGCGATGCCCTCGAAGCCGAGGTCGTCGCGGAGCAGGTCGTAGATGGGAGCCGCCATGCTCGCCGGCTTCCCGGGGGCCACGGCCTTGACGTCGACGTGGCTGATCATGACGGCCGGCGCACCGGCGTCCACCGCGGCGTCGAACGGCACCAGATCGCGGCGCTTGAGCTTCTTCTTCCCGAAAGCGAGCTCCTGGAGCCCGAGGTGGGTGTCACCGGTGACCGCGCCGTGGCCCGGGAAGTGCTTGGTGGTGGAGACCAGACCGGCGGCGTTGTAGCCCTGCACGGCGGCGGAGACCGCCGTCGCGGCGATCTTCGGGTCCTCGCTCGGGGATCGCGAGCCGATCGTCGGATCGGCCGCGCCGACGGTCACGTCGGCGACTGGCGCGAACGCCCAGGTGAAGCCCAGATCGCGCAGCTCGAGCGCCGTCGTCCGCGCCGCCTCGGTCGTCACCGCGACTCCCTTGCCCGGCTTCGCCTCGATGGCATCCCCGGTGCGCTCGAACTCGGGGAACTCGGTGGCCACGCCGCGCAGGTGGGAGACGACGCCACCCTCCTGGTCGACGCCGATCACCGCGGGGAACGAGCGGCCATCAGCGGCCACCGCACGGGAGACCGCGGCGGTCGTCTCGCGCACCTGGGCCTCGTCGACGACGTTCTCGCCGGTCACGCTCACACCGGCGAGGTGGAGCTTGCGCACCATCTTGGCGGCCTTGGCCGGGTCGGTGCCGTGGTAGCGGCCGACGATCACCTGTCCGGCGAGCTGCTTCTCGTCCCAGCCCGACACCAGCTCCCGGGCGGTCGCCAGCTCTCCGCGCGTGGGGCCCCAGGCGAGCGGCGTGGTGTCCTTCTTGGGGTCGGTCTTCGTGGTGGCATTGGCCGGCCTGTTCGGCTCGTCCTCGACCCTCGTCGGCATTCCGACGGTCACCGCCGCCGCGCCCGCGCCGGCCGCCAGGGCCAGCACGGCACCCGCGATCACCGGTCGCAGCCAACGCCTCGGCCGACGCTGCTGATCCTCTGAATCGGTGTGCTTGCCCCCAGTCACGCGGCCGAGTATGTCAGCAACCCCCACTCATTAACACGTTCCGGCGAGGGCGTCGTAGATCTCCCGGACCCGCTTTCGCAGGTCGTCGAGGGTGCCGGTGTTGTCGATGACGTACGTCGCCGCGGCGAGTCGATCCTCGCGACTGGCCTGCGCAGCGATGCGAGCGCGGGCGTCGATCTCGGTCATCCCACGCGCGATCGCCCGCTCGACCTGGGTCTCGACCGGTACGTCGACGACGATCACCTCGTCGAAGAACGGCGCATAGCCCACCTCGACCAGCAGCGGGATGTCGTTGACGACCAGCTTCCCGGCCGTCCGCCCGGCCTCCTCGAGCTCCGCGGAACGTGCGCCGACCAACGGGTGCACGATCGCGTTGAGCCGCTCACGGGCGCCCTGGTCGGCGAAGACGATCTCCCCCACCTTGGCCCGGTCGAGCGCACCGGACTCGGTCAGTACCGACGGTCCGAACTCCGCCACGACCCGGGCGAGCCCGGCTGTGCCCGGCTCGACGACCTCCCGAGCGATCTTGTCCGAGTCCACGATCACCGCCCCGAACCCGGCCAGCAGCTCCGACACCGTGCTCTTCCCCGAGGCGATCCCGCCGGTGAGTCCTACGCGCATGGCCCCAACCTAATGGGGCCGCTGCCGGCGCCTCACTCCGCCTAGGCCGGCATGGCCGAGTCGAGGGTGTCGCTGCAGGCGAACCGGCGCCGGTAGGCCTGCGGGGAGAGCCCTCGCACGCGCGTGAAGTGGTGACGCAGCGCCGCGGCGTTGCCGAAGCCGACCTCGCCCGCGATCCACTCCACCGAACGGTCGGTGCGCTCCAGCAGCTCCTCCGCCCGGCGCACCCGCTGGGCGGTGATCCAGGCATAGGGCGTCGCCCCGGTCTCGGCGCGGAACCTGCGGGCGAACGTACGCGGCGACATCAGCACTCGATGGGCGAGCGAGTCCACGTCGAGGTCTTCGTGGAGGTTCTCCACGATCCAGGCCAGCAGCGGACCGAGCGTCTCGGCGTCGACCTCGGGCACGGGGTGGGAGATGAACTGCGCCTGCCCACCGTCGCGCTGGGGCGGCACCACCATGCGCCGGGCCACGGCTGAGGCGACCGCTGCGCCGTACTCCTGGCGCCAGATGTGCAGGCACGCGTCCAGTCCGGCGGCAGTGCCGGCGCTGGTGATGATCTGCCCGGTGTCGACGTAGAGCACCTCGGGCACCACCTTCGCCTCGGGGAACCGCTCCGCGAGCTCGTCGGTGTACTTCCAGTGGGTGGTGCACTCACGCCCGTCGAGCAGACCCGCCGCACCCAGTGCGAACGCCCCGCCGCAGACGGTCAGGATTCGGGCGCCACGGTGATAGGCGCGCAGCAGCGTCTCGGCCACCTGCGGCGGCACCGGGTCGCCCCTGCGCATCGCTGGCACACACACCAGGTCGGCCTCGTCAGCCCGCTCCAGGCCGTAGGTGGCCTCGATCCCGAAGCCCAGGTTCGTACGCACCAGGCCGGGCTCGAGCGAGCAGACGCCGAAATCCAGCAACGGCACCCCGTCGTCGCGCCGGTCGAGCCCGAACGCCTCGCACACGACTCCGAACTCGAAGGGGGCGACACCGTCCCAGATCACCGCAGCTACGTTCCTAAGCACCTTAGAAGGGTGCCAGTTGGCAGGAAATCGCGCAACTTAGGCATTTCTGCCAATGTGGCAGGAATACCTGGTAGCGAAGAATTACTGCCATGAACACAGCAATCCTCGTCCTCATCGTCCTGCTCGCCGTCGCCGCCTACGCAACCATCTCGGCCGTACGCCACGACCGCCCCAAGGCCGCCCCGCGGTCCCACGCCTCCGACCCCGACTTCCTCCCCGCAGTCCGCTGGCACTGAGAGACGGGCACCCGAATGAGTGCACCTGAAGATGCCGAAGACCCGGCCCCACGACGGGGACCGGGTCTTCGGCGTTTCAGCTCAGCGTTTCACTGACCGCCGGTCAGCTTCTCGCGGAGAGCCTGCAGCGCCTCGTCGGAGGCGAGCGAACCGCCCTCGTCCTCGGAGACGGTCTCGTCGACCGAGCCACCCGAAGAGTAGGAGGTGGCCTCGCCGGCCTCGGCAGCCTTCTCGGCGGCCTCCTGCTGCTGCTTGATGTGGGCCTCCCAGCGAGCGTGGGCCTGAGCGTACTGCTGCTCCCACTTCTCACGCTGCTCGTCGTAGCCCTCGAGCCACTCGCCCGTCTCCGGGTCGAAGCCCTCGGGGTAGAGGTAGTTGCCCTGCTCGTCGTAGCTGGCCGGCATGCCGTAGAGCGTCGGGTCGAACTCCTCGACGTCGGTCGAGGTGACCGTCTCGTTGGCCTGCTTGAGCGAGAGCGAGATGCGACGACGCTCGAGGTCGATGTCGATGATCTTGACCATGACGTCGTCGTTGACCTGGACGACCTGCTCGGGGATCTCCACGTGGCGCTCGGCCAGCTCGGAGATGTGCACCAGGCCCTCGATGCCCTCCTCGACACGGACGAACGAACCGAACGGCACCAGCTTGGTGACCTTACCCGGGACGATCTGGCCGATCTGGTGGGTGCGGGCGAAGTGCTGCCACGGGTCCTCCTGCGTCGCCTTCAGCGACAGGGAGACACGCTCGCGGTCCATGTCCACGTCGAGAACCTCGACGGTGACCTCGTCACCGACGGTGACGACCTCGGACGGGTGGTCGATGTGCTTCCAGGACAGCTCCGAGACGTGGACGAGACCGTCGACGCCGCCGAGGTCCACGAACGCACCGAAGTTGACGATCGAGGAGACGACACCCTTGCGGATCTGACCCTTCTGGAGCTGGGTCAGGAAGCCGTGGCGAACCTCGGACTGGGTCTGCTCGAGCCAGGCACGGCGCGACAGGACCACGTTGTTGCGGTTCTTGTCGAGCTCGATGATCTTGGCCTCGAGGGTCTGACCCACGTACGGCTGCAGGTCGCGGACGCGACGCATCTCGACGAGGGAGGCGGGGAGGAAGCCACGCAGGCCGATGTCCAGGATGAGACCACCCTTGACGACCTCGATGACCGCGCCCTCGACGACGCCGTCCTCCTCCTTGACCTGCTCGATCGTGCCCCAGGCGCGCTCGTACTGCGCGCGCTTCTTGGACAGGATCAGGCGGCCTTCCTTGTCCTCCTTCTGGAGCACCAGGGCCTCGACCTTGTCGCCGACCTCGACAACCTCGGACGGGTCGACGTCGTGCTTGATCGAGAGCTCGCGCGACGGGATGACACCTTCGGTCTTGTAACCGATGTCGAGCAGGACCTCGTCCCGGTCGACCTTGACGATGACACCGTCCACGATGTCGCCGTCGTTGAAGTACTTGATGGTCTCGTCGATCGCGGCGAGGAAGTCCTCTTCCGACCCGATGTCGTTGATCGCGACCTGAGGCGCGTCGTAGTCGGGAAGAGGAATGTTGAGCGTGCTCGTCATAAGGGAGGTGGTTTCCTTGGGTGGACAGATATCGTCGGGTCACACACGGCTCAAGTCTCGGGTCGGCCACCCCTCGCCGGCACCAGCACAAACAGGCTTCGTCGCCCGGCGTGAACCGGCGGTCGAGGTAGCAAGCCAAGGTCCACTAGGTCTGGGACCCGGGCAGACTTCAGACGCAGTTTCTTAGCCTACGCTCCCGTCACAGGCCCCGTCCAACTGTCGACGTCACCGCGCTGGGCCTACGCTGTGGGGGTGGACCAAGCCATCAGCCCGGTCGTCCGACCGGAGGCGCCCATCGATCCCCCTTCGACAGGCTCAGGACATCGCTTCGGCGCGATCGAGACCATCGGAACGACCGGCCCTGTGGTCAGAGCCGAGCGGCGTACGGTCGGTGAAGCCGAGTCACGCCGCGCGAACGGCCCCGACTGGGATCGTTATGCCGACGAGTACCAGGCCACGCACGGACCGTTCCTCGGTGAGGCCGGGTTCGTCTGGGGTCCGGAGGGCCTGACCGAGGCCGATCTCGGCATCCTGGGCGACATCAGCGGCAAGGACGTGCTCGAGCTCGGCTCCGGCGCCTGTCAGTGCTCCCGCTGGGTGAACACCCAGGGCGGGCGCGCGATCGGCCTCGACCTGTCGGGCCGCCAGCTCCAGCACTCCCGGCGCCTCGACGAGCAGACCGGCGTCGTCGTGCCCGCCGTGCAGGCCACCGCAACCGATCTGCCCTTCGCCGCCGGCTCCTTCGACGTGGTCTTCTGCTCCTTCGGCGCGCTGCAGTTCGTCAGCGACATCGCCCACGCGCTCGCGGAGACCTCCCGCGTCCTGCGGCCCGGCGGCCGCTTCGCGTTCTCGATCACCCACCCGACGCGGTGGATGTTCCCCGACGACCCCGGCCCCGAGGGCCTGATCGCGGCCCAGTCCTACTGGGACCGCACCCCCTACGTCGAGGTCGACGACGAGACCGGCAAGGTGTCGTACGTCGAGCACCACCGCACCCTCGGGGACTGGGTCTCGCTCCTGGCCGGCGCCGGGTTCCGGATCACCGACCTGGTCGAGCCCGAGTGGCCCGAGGACCACGAGCGCATCTGGGGCGGCTGGTCGCGCACCCGCGGGCTGCTGACCCCCGGGACCGCGATCTTCGGTGCGGACCTGGCGAGCAGCTAGACAGGGTCCAGCTCAACCAGACATGGAAAACGTCTGCGGGCCCGGAGACTGTCCTCCGGGCCCGCAGACGTTGACGCTGGTGTGTGTTGAGCCTCAGGCATCAACCAGGGTGCGGTCGTCCGCGGAGGCGTGGGCGCCACCGTTGGGCTTGCGACCGCGCAGCGCCAGCCACAGGCCGATCAGCAGGAAGATCAGGCCGGCGACGACGCCGCCGACGGGGATCCAGGTGCCGATCAGGTTGAGCTGGGCGATGTTGTCCTTGGCGTCCTGGGCGTTGTTGGAGACGGTCTCGTCGGAGTAGCTCATGTCGGCGTCGATCAGCACCATGCCGGTGCTGGTGACCATCTTCTGGGTCGCGGCCTGGTCGATGTAGGAACCGGTGGTCGGCTCGACGTAGATCGTCTGGGTCGCCTCGTAGGTGCCCCGGATGTCGTCCTCGGTGTCCTTCACCCCGTCGTCTCCCGCCGAGAGCGACGCGTCGTCCTCGGAGGCAGCGACCTCGAACTGGTAGGTCTTCACGCCCTCGACGTCGACGTCGTCGACGTAGGTGGCGATGACGGTCGTGCCGAGCGTGTCGTCCCAGTACTCGTAGTCGTGGCGCTCGGTGTCGAACGGGAACTTGCCGGCCAGGCCGGTCATGCCGTCGACGGCCCGGTCCTCACCGACGTACTTGGCCTGGTCCTCGACGACCTCGGAGCTCTTGCGGTCCATGGCGTAGGCGCGCTCGGTCGTGGTCACCACGCGGTCGTCGTCCTCGGCGCGGGCGCACGGAGGCGTGTCGCCCTCCTGGATCATGATGCAGCCGGCCTCGACGAAGACGACGACGTCGTCGGTCGACTCCTTCGGCGCCGCCTCGGTGGTCCGGGTGTACTTCACCGGAACTGGGGTATCCGACTTGGCCAGCGCGCCGCTGGCAGTGCCGTCCAGGACGGTCGTGGTGTTGACGTTGAGCGGCACGGTCGCCGCGGCGTCCCGGCCCCAGAAGCCCGCTACCGCGGCAGCGGCCAGCGCAAACGCGCCGACCAGCAAGAAGATGTAGCCAATCACTCTTCGCATGTTTTTGCCCCTCCCAAGGCCTCAGTTCCCCCCTCGATCCGCGAACCGTAGCAGCAATACCTGGGCAGGTGTGCAACGGGTCACAAACTGCTGTGCGACACTTCCTCTTCGTGTCCTCCCCCCACCCCACCACCACTGCTGCCGGGCACACCGGCGGGCCTGCCGACGCGCCCGCTGCCGACGGCCTGCTCGCGACTCCCCGAAGTGTCGTGGCGACCGCGCTCGCCCTGATCGTGGCCCAGCTCGCCTTCCGCGCCTGGGCGCTGAGCGGATCGTGGTACCGCTTCGACGACGCCAACTTCATGTCGAAGCTGATGTCCGACGGACTCTCGGCCGACCTGCTCTTCCACGGGTTCGCCGGACACCTGATGCCGGGAGCGTTCGCGCTGACGGCCTACAACTTCGGCCTCGACCCGTACGCGTGGGCCTACCCTGCCGCCGAGCTCCTCGTGCTGCAGGCGATCGCGAACCTGGGCGCGCTGGTCTTCCTCTGCTCCGCTTTCGGGAAGCGGCGCGGGATCCTGCCGCCGCTGGCGCTGTTCCTGTTCAGCTCGATCAGCCTGCCGGCGTTCCTGTCCTGGGGTCCCGGGATCACCCAGCTGCCGTTCCTCGCCGCGATCTTCTGGGGGTCGTGGGCACACCTCAACTATCTGCGTACGCGGCGGTTCCGCTGGGCCCTGCTGGCGATGCTCATCACGCTGGCCGCCATCGCCTTCGGCGAGAAGGCGATGCTGCTGTTCTGGCCATACGCCGTGCTGGCGCTGGGCTGGTTCGCCACCGGCGACATCCTGACCCGGCTGCGGACGATCCTGGGCCGTTACCTGCCCGGTGTGCTCCTCTACGGGGTGGTCTCGATCGGCTCTGTGGTCGCCTACCTCACCCTGGGCGCGGGCTCGTCGAAGGCGTCGGGCAGCTCTGACGCCAACGGGTTCGCGCTGGTCGCCCAGCGGTTCCTGCTGGAGTCGTGGGCGCCCGGCGTGGTCGGCGGGCCGCTGCGTTGGAAGTGGATCGAGGGCAACTCCGCCGGCTGGGCCGAGCCCGGCGCGGTGGTCTCGGTGCTCGCCGTCGGCGTGCTGGCACTGTTGACCTTCGAGCTCGCCCGCACGCGCTCGATCGCGCTGCGGGCCTGGTCGCTGGTCGGCGGCATCCTGGTCATCGACATCGCCCTGATCACCGCCATCCGGGCCGGCGGGGTCGGCGCCGACATCGCGCTCGCCTACCGCTACCTCACCGACACGATCGCGGTCACCGCGATGGCGCTCGCGCTGGCCACGCTGCCGTTGCGCGGGGCGGTGGAGACGCTCACCCCGACGCGTACCTCGCCCTTCCTCGACGTCCCCCGGCGGGTCGCCGTGGCGACCGCGGTCGTCGCGGCGCTGGGGCTCTTCTCGTCCTACTCCTACGTCCAGGGCTGGCACGACGACGACAACACCCGGCGCTACATCGACACCGTCCGCGCCGACCTGGCCGAGGTCGAGGAGCCGCTGCCGATGGCGGACGGGCCGGTGCCCGAATGGATGGTCTGGGGCGCGTCGTACCCCTACAACCAGGTGAGCCGGGTGCTCCGGCCGCTGTCGGACAAGATGGCGTTCCCCCGGGCCAGCACCGACAATCTCTACCTGGTCGACAAGGACGGACACATCCGGCCCGCGCTGGTCGAGCCCGAGCGACGCTCGGTCGGCGCCGTCGACCCGACGCCGAGCCTGGACAAGTGCAAGCTGCGCGTGCGGCAGACGCCGCTCCAGGTGGGCTTGGACGGCGGCGTCGACGGCGCCGGGTGGTGGATCCGGGTCGCCTACGTGGCTGCCGCCAAGGACGCGGGCCGGATGAGGGTGACCGCCGGCGACCACTCCTACGACGTCGAGGTCGAGCCCGGGTTCCGCAGCCTCTACCTGCGTACGGGCGAGGGACGTTTCGACACCATCAGCCTCCAGAGCCTGACTCCGGGGTCGAAGCCCTGCCTGGGTGGCATCGAGGTCGGCAGCCTGGTGCCGTTCGGCGACCCGATCTCAGGGCCTGAGGACGAAGGCTGATGATGGTCGGCCGAAGCGAAGCCCCAGGCAATATGGATCGCCGATTCCTCACGCTCGACGCGCTGCGCGCCGTCGGGGCGCTGATGGTCGTGCTGACCCACGTCGCGTTCCACACCGGGCGCTATCCGCAGGGCTGGACCGGGGCGATGCTCGCCCACTTCGACCTCGGCGTGGCGCTCTTCTTCGTTGTCTCCGGGTTCCTGCTGGCCAGGCCCTGGTTCGCGGCCAGCGCCGCTGGAGCTCCGCCGCCGAGCACCGGACGCTACCTGTGGAAGCGGGCGCTGCGGATCCTGCCGCTCTACTGGGTCGTCGTTGCCGTCTGCCTGATCGCCGCACCCGCGAACTCCGACGTCGGCGTCGGCGGCTGGATCGCCAACCTCACCCTGACCCAGATCTACACCCAGGACACGCACGCCTACGGCCTGGCGCACATGTGGAGCCTGTGCACCGAGGTCGCCTTCTACCTCGCCCTGCCGCTGGTGGTGCGGCTGCTGACGCCGCGAGACCGCCTGGACGTGCGCCGCGTGCTCGTCGTCTGCCTGCTGCTCTCGATCGGCGGCGTGACCTTCGCGGCCGGCGCCCGGACCTGGTTCGACCAGCCGTTCGCTGCCGAGTGGCTGCCGGCCTACCTGCCGTGGTTCCTGGCCGGAACCGCGCTCGCGGCCTGCTCGGTCGACCCGGGCATGAGGGCGCGGCTGGACGCTGCCGCGCGCGACCTGGCCGGCTGGTGGCTGCTGGCGCTGGGGCTCTTCGTCGCGGCCTGCACGCCGATCACCGGCCCGACCGGGCTGGTGGATGCGCCGACACCGGCCGAGTCGGCGCTCAAGTGCGTGCTCTACGGCGCGGTCGCGGTGTGCGTCATCTTCCCGCTGGTCTTCGGGCCCGAGCTCGACGGCCCCGTACGCCGCTGGTTGGCCGGTCCGGTGCCCAGCGCGCTGGGCGAGATCTCCTACGGCGTCTTCTCGATCCACATGTTCGTGCTGCTGATGGGCATGGAGCTGCTCGGGTTCGGCACCTTCAACGACCGCTTCTGGACGGTCCTGGGAATGACGCTCGCGGTCACCATTCCGATCGCGGCGCTGTCCTACATCTTCTTCGAGCGCCGGATGATGCGGCTGCGCGGCTGGCGTCCCTCCGGGCGACGGCCGAAGCGGCGGCCCGAGCCGGAGCCTGACGCCGAGGCGACGTCTGAGTCTGCGTCGGAGCCTGGTGAGACCGCGGCGGCCGCGGCGACCAGCACGATCGCGACCAGCGAGAACGCCTGAGCCGTCCAGGCGGGCGGTTCCCAGGGCAGGTCCCAGGCGGTCGGGAGGATCTCGACGGCCAGGGCGCCGGCGAGCAGCGCTGCCCCGGACCCGGCGGCCAGGAGGCGTACGAGAGCCGGCCGGCGGCCGGTCAGGCGCGGCAGCAGCCAGGCGACCACGGCGGCCAGGGCGCCCCACCAGCCGGCGAGCAGACCGGCGACGAGGACCAGCAGCCCGGCGTCGTACCACCGCCACGGCGCGGCCACGGGGAACAGCTCCAGGCTGTGCGGGGTGCCGCGACGGCGCCATGAGGTCACCAGCGCGAGCACCAGGACCAGCGCTGCGCCGCCCGCACCGGCGATCAGCCCGGCACGGTAGGTGTCCTCGGGCGCGAAGCCGAAACGTACCTCTCCCCCGGCGCCGGCGGGCACGATCCAGCCCTGCTGCCAGCCGTCGACCCGCTGGGCGCGCAGGACCTTGCCGTCCAGGGTCGCGGTGGCGCCGGTGTTGATGTTCTGCGGGAGCACGAGGACCCGGTCGTAGGTTTCGGCGGAGACCGTCGCCGAAACGGCGGCGTCACGCTCATCGCGCTCCACCTCGACCGCCTCCGGCGACTCCGCGTCCGCGATCACCTCCGCGCTCAGCTCGAGGCTGTCGACACGGAGCGCGCTCACCGGATCGGCGAGCAGCGTGTTCTCACCGGCGGACAGGTTGATCGGGGCCGTACCGCAGACCCTCAGCGGCAGCTCGCCACCACGCAGCAGGGCGGAGAGCGACCCGTTGACCGCCGTACGCAGCACCCGCTCGCCCACGCGGATGCGAGGACCGTCGGCGCAGCCTGCCCGGAGCGTCCCGTCGCCGAGCGGACGGCCGTTGACCTCCAGCTCGGAGATGCCGGCGGGCAGCTCGCTCGCGTCGGCCATGCTGGACGGCTGGTCGTAGGCGGCGTCGGTCTCGGTGATCCGGATCCGGAGCCGGTCGGTGCGCCAGCCGCTGGGCACCGCGACGTCGCCGTCGGAGTCGACCCCGCGGGTGACCGTGCGCTTGGGGCGGCGCAGGTCGGTGATCTCGACCTCGGTGGGGATGCTGACCGGGGCGGCCTTGTTGACCACGAGCCGAAGCGACCTGATCCGCTGCCGCTCGGGCAGCTGGAGGCTCACCGTGGCCGGGCCGGTCGACGGCGCCCGCCAGGACGTGCCGTCGTCACCGTCGGCCATCGCGAGCGCCGACTGGGCGATGTCCCCGCTGCTAGGCGCGGTGATGTCCACGCCGGCGAGGGCTGCGGCCGCCGCGGCGTAGGCGTGGTCGCGGCGCAGCGACACGGTCCCGGTGACGTCGAACGACTGCCCGCGGGTGAGGGTGATGAGCCGGTCCAGGTTGTCGCCGTCGTCGCCGTTGGCGGCCAGGAACGGCTCGCAGTAGAGCACCCCGCCCTGGTCGATGCAGCCGCTGCGGTCGGTGTCGCGACCGAGCCGGATCTTGCGGATCGTGGTGTCCTCCGGCGGCTCGGGGAGCGCGACCAGGCGCTGGGCGTCGACGCCCTCGATGTCGAGCTCGCTGATCCCCCAGGGGCCGTAGGCGGTGGCTCCGCGGGCGGTGATGGTGAGGTTGCGCGCACTGAACCCGGTGAGGTCGTACGTCGCCTCCTCCCCCGGCAGCGGCGCGTAGACCTTGCGCATCTGGGCACCGGCGACGAGCTCGAGCCGTTCGACGCCGACGACGTTCGCGGGGATCGTGATGGTGACCTTGCCGAGGTCGGTCTCGTCCTCGAAGCGCACCCGGAACCAGGCGCCCTCGGGGGTGCGGTCCCATCCGGTCTCGGTGCGCCACGCGGTGTCGGGGTCGCCGTCCAGGGCCGCCGAGGGCGCCCGGCCACGGTCGACCGGGACCTCCTCCGGGGTTGCTGCCGAGCTGGAGGCCTCCACGGCCTCGACCCCGCGCCAGACCACGGTGCTCTGCCACCGCTCCTGGTCCTCCAGGTAGCGGTGGAAGCTCTCGGGCTGGTCGGAGTCGACGCCCTCCTCGGCGGTGCGGGTCGCGGAGGAGTTGGCGCGGACCCCGGAGAAGAGGGTCGTACGCCGCCGCTGGCCGTCGGTCAGGATGACGTCGGCCCTCTCCTCGGAGCCGTCGGCGGCCGACCGGGTGTCGTCGGCTGTCAGCACCGCGGGTGCCCCGCTGGCGGGCTCGCCGGGGTCACCCATCACGGTCGTCTTCGCCGGGATCAGGGTGCCGTCGGAGGTGGCGCCGTCGACCTCGTAGATCTCGATCGGGGGGTACTCCCCGGCCAGTCCCCCGTCGACGAGGACGCGGGTGCCCTTCTCGCGGTGGTAGGTGGTGTTGCCGAACTCGGTGCCGAAGCTCGCCTCCCGGGTCAGCCCGGGCGACTGGGCGAGGGTGGCGTGCACCAGGGACGGCGGCGGGGCACCGGTGGTGCCCCAGTGCAGGTCGTTGCGTACCAGCAGCCGGGTCACGCCGGCCTTGGCCAGCATCGGGGCGAGGTCCGCGCTGGGGGTGCCGCGCTCGATCTCCTCGGTGACCCGGTCGAGCCAGACGACGTTGCCGGGCTCGGCCAGCGGCACCACGCCGCGTACGGCCCAGCGGGAGTCGGCGTAGGGCTGCATGACCTCGTCATGGGTGCTGCCCCACAGGTAGTCGCCGAACCGGGCGGCCGGGACGACGAGCGTCACCCCGCCGTCGTCGTTCTCGGAGAGATAGTCGGCGGCGTCGGTCCAGAAGGTCGGGACGTTCTCGATCGACCCCGGTGGCGGCACCTGGCCGCGCACCCAGGGCACCGCCAGGCCGGCCAGTGCGGCCACCACGGCGATGACGAACACCGTCCTGAGCCACTGCGCGGCCTTCGTGGCCGTCCCGGAGGCTCGCGCCAGCTCGGCGCGGAAGAGGATGGTCTCGACGGTGAGCACGACCCCGGCGGCGAGCCCGAGACGGAGCACCGCGTCGTACTTGTGGCTGTTGCGCACCGCGGCCAGGGCGCCGTCGACGAGGTCCTGACGGGCCTCGGCTCCCCAGCCGGCCAGTGCGCCGGTGTAGCCGATCCCGACCAGGACGGCGCCGGCCAGCACACAGCCGATCAGGAACCGGGTCTCGGGGTGGCGACGCGCGCGGCCGATCCCGGCCAGCCCGGCGAGCCCGATGGCGACGACGGCGGCCGCGTCGAGAACCAGGAAGGGCGTGGCGTGCAGGCTCTGCCCGGCCGGGTAGTAGAGCGGGTCGGCGTACGCCACCCAGTCGGAGGTGCCGAGCAGCGTCGGCAGCAGGCCGGTGGTCGAGGAGGTCACCGCGGCGGTCTCGATGTAGTCGAGGAAGGGCGGGATGTAGCGACCCTGGAGAACCAGCGGGATCGTCCACCACAGGGTGGCGAGGATGGTGAACACGCCCCACAGCGCCAGTGCGGCGAACCGCCGGGCGCCGGTCCTGGTCAGCAGGAAGACCACGCCCGGGACGATCACCGCCGAGACCGCGGTCGCGTTGACCCCGCCCGCGCAGGCGACCGCGAGGGCGGCCACGGCGCACCAGCGCACCAGGTCCTTGGTCGTGGTGGTGCCGCTGGCCCGGATGACCGCGAGCAGCACCCACGGCGCGATCGCTGTCGGCCACAGCTCGGCCGAGTTGGCGCCGAGGATGGTCATCACGCGTGGCGTCAGGACGTACGCGGCGGCACCCGCGACCTGCGCCCACGGCCGCCCCAGCTGCAGCTCGCGGGCCACCGCCAGCACGCCGAGGAAGGCCAGGTTGAGCAGCAGCGCCCACCACAGCCGCTGGATCACCCAGTCCGGCAGCTGCGCCAGCTGGCCCAGACCGTAGAAGGGGCCCATCGGCCACAGGTAGCCGATCGCCTGGTTCTGCACCTGGCCGAAGGCGCCCTGGGCGTCCCACATGTTCAGCGCCCGGGCCAGGAAGGTCCACGGGTCGGCGCTGAGGTCGAACTTGGTGTCCGCGACGATCCGGCCCGGGGCCTGGGTGAACGTGATCGCGGTCAGGATCGCGACGTACGCGACGAGCCTGAGCTTTGAAGTGGGGCTGGGTCGGTCCGGGGTCACGTCTTGCGCAGCACGAGCAGGAGGTTCCATGAGAGCACCTCCCTCACCACCGGGACCCGCATCAGCCACGCCGCCCACGCCGGGTGGTAGCGCGGAACCGCAGCCAGGATCTCGGCGTTGCCCGCCTTGCGCTGGGCGCGCGCCCAGCGCAGCCCGGCGGAGGCGGTCGCTGCGTACATCGACTCGCCGAACTTGTTCTTGGGCTCGTGGCCGTGCTTGCGCAGGTAGCGGCGGCGCGCGTACCGGCCGCCGAGCAGGTGCCACGGGCTGGTCTCGTGGCCGCCCCAGGGACCCCACCACAGCGTGTAGGAGCAGAAGACGACGCCGCCGGGCCTGGTGACGCGGAGCATCTCGTCGAGCATGGCTGTCGGGGTCGGGACGTGCTCGAGCACGTTGGAGGAGTAGCAGGCGTCGACCGAGCCGGTGCGGACCGGCAGCCGCATCCCGTCGCCCAGCATGCTGCCCTCGGCGACGATCCCGGCGCCCTGCATCTCACCGGCGTCGGCGTCGAGCGCGAGGTAGGTCGCGCCGGCCTTCATGAAGGCGTCGCGGAAGTAGCCCGGGCCACCGCCCACGTCGAGCAGGACGGTGCCCTGAAGAGTCTCACCGTCGGTGTAGTGCGCGAGCTGGCCGACCGAGTCTGCCGCCAGCGCGGTGTAGAAGCGCGCGGGATCGGTCTGCTCCACGCGGAAGTCGCTGAAGAGGCGTACGGAGCGCCGCAGCGTCGCCCGCCAGCCGCTGCCGACCGGGGCGTCGATCTGGTCCCCGCTCCGGGGGTCGAGGAGGTTCGGCACGGCGGGAACCCTAACCGAATTACCCCAACGGGTGTGCATTTGGTCACGAAGTGTCCTACTCTCCGGTAACTGCGTGACCCCTGGGGAGGGAGCGCTCAGTGCGGGGAAACTGCGAGTCAGGGGAGAACTGAGTTTTGCGCGCCAACGAGGGAGCGCAGCTGGAGGGACGCCATGTGGCGGTCTTCAGCTGGCGCGATACGGACAACCCTGAAGCCGGTGGAGCCGAGCACTATCTCCACCAGATCACGGCCGGCCTGGTCGGCGCGGGAGCACGGGTCACCGTGTTCACCGCCACCTATCCAGGGGCGCGTGCCCGGGAGGAGCGCGACGGTATCCGCTACGTCCGCCGCGGCGGCAAGCTCAGCATCTACCTGTGGGGCGTGCTGCTGCTGGCGCTGGGCCGGCTGGGCCCGATCGGCCGCGTCGACGCGGTCATCGACGTGCAGAACGGGCTCCCGTTCTTCTGCCCGCTCGGCACCAGGGCGCCGGTCACGGTGCTCGTCCACCACGTCCACCGCGAGCAGTGGCCGGTGGTCTATCCCGGGCTGTCCGGACGGATCGGCTGGTGGGTCGAGTCGTGGCTCGCGCCGCGGCTCTACCGCCACAAGCAGTACGTCGCGGTCTCCCGCGCCACCCGGGCCGAGCTGGCCACGCTCGGCGTCGACCCCGCCCGGGTCGCGGTCGTGCACAACGGCGCCGCGCCGGCACTGAGCGACCGGCCGGCGAAGACCGAGCACCCCTCCATCTGTGTCGTCGGACGGCTCGTGCCGCACAAGCGGGTCGAGCTCGCCGTCGACGCGGCGGTGGCGCTGCGGGCGACCTACCCGGACCTGAGGCTGAGCATCGTGGGCGGCGGCTGGTGGGCCGACGAGCTGGCCGCGTACGTCTCCCGGGTGGGGGCCGACGACTTCGTCGAGATGCTGGGGCATGTCGACGAGGAGACCAAGGAGTCGGTCTACGAGCGTTCCTGGCTGATGGCACTGCCGTCGCTGAAGGAGGGCTGGGGCCTGGTCGTGACCGAGGCCGCCCAGCACGGCACCCCGACCGTCGCCTTCCGCGACGCGGGCGGGACGACCGAGTCGATCGACGACGGCGAGTCCGGGGTGCTGGTCGACGACCAGGCCGGCTTCGTGGCCGCGCTCGACCACCTGCTCGGCGACGAGATCCGCCGCAAGGAGCTGGCCGAGGGTGCCCGGTGGCACGCACGCAAGCACACCTGGGAGCAGAGCCAGCTCAACTTCAACGCCGTGCTCGCCTCCGCCCTCCAGGGGCACGTGGTCAGCGCGGACTGACTGCTCCGGACTGTCGTAGAGACTGTCGTCGATATAGAGAAGAGGCCCGGCGGATCACCGCCGGGCCTCTTTCGCTTTGTCGAGCTCAGTCGTTGGTGCCGTACTGAACCGTCGACTCAGAGACGCTCGGAGGATTCTCGACGGTGTTGTCCGTGCTGCTGGTGACGACTCCGACGATGGTCGCTGCGGCGACTCCGCCGCCGACAAGAATGCTGGCGACGATGGCAATGATGTTGCCCATGGATATGTGACCTCCCTCTCCTAGCGGCGAACTTTAGCAGCCGGCCGGCGAACAATACTGATCAGTAGCAGAACTGTTGATGTTGTGGCTCCGAGCCAGACCGGGCCGTACGCCACCCACGCGACGATCACCGCCGTCAGCGTCACCGGGCCGATGGCGTACGCTGCCGGCGGGGTCGCCTCCCCCGGCAGCCGCTGCAGGACCAGGTCGCCGCTGTCGTGGACCGTCTCGCCCGCTATCTGCGGCGCCTCTCCAGCGGTGCGGTCGGTGATGACGTACCCGATCCCGAGGCGGCTCAGCTCGGCCGCCCGCGCCTCGGGGTCCGGTGCGGCGAGAGCCTCGGCGGCGGCCGTTGCGCGCGGGTCCTCCCCCTCGATCTCGGTCTGGCCGATGACGAGGTCGCCGTTGGTCACGCTCGCCCTGGGCAGCATCCTCGGCAGCGGATCGAGGACGGGACGATACTCGTTCCATGCCGGCGCTCGATAGGCGGACCAGGGCAGGACGAGTACGTCACCCGGTGCCGTCTCCTCGGCGAGCGTCGCGCCGGCCTGCTGCCAGGACGTCGGGTAGTCGGCCGTGCCGATGCCGCCGCCGAGCCCCCAGGCGGCGTCGGGAAGCACGGCGATCGGGGCGAGGACCAGGGCGACGGCGGCGGCCCATCGGGGTGCGGTCCCGCGAAGCCGGTCGCGTAGCGCGTCGACCCCAGCCGCGACGGTCAGGACGAGCAGCGGCAGGCACAGCGGAAGCAGGCGGCTGCTGTCCCGCATCAGTGCGAGACCGGGAATGTCCTGAGCGAGGTCGTCGAGGGCTTCGGGTGCCGCCCAGCCGGCGACGGCGATCGCCATCCCCGCCACCCACAGCCCCAGGATCGCGATCCGTTGGCTGTCGGCGACCCACCACCTCCGGAGTCCGGCACCGATCAGCGCCACCAGGAGCGCCAGGGCCACCCAGGCCGGCCAGCTCTCGCGGATCGAGGGGACCACCGAGGTGTTCCAGATCCCGCCGAGGGTCAGGGCTGCCAGCGGGGCGGGCAGGGCGTCGCCGCGCAGCGCGAAGACCTCGAACCCGGTCGCCGACGCCGCCTCCCCCGCGTGGGTGAGGCCCGCGATCAGCCAGGGCGCGTTGACCGCGGCCACCATCGCGAGCAGCAGCACCGGTCGCCGGCCCCGGCGCAGACCGGTCGCGAGCAGTACTGCGGCCGACACGAGCCCCGCGCTGGCGCTCAGGCTCCCGACGAACAGGACGGGGAGCAGCCACACCGGGCCGCGCCCGGCCGGGCTGGGCTCAGTCGCGACCCAACGGCGGCCGGCCAGCACCAGCCAGGGCACCGCGGCATAGGCCAGCAGCATCGGCCAGTGACCCATCCACAGCCGCTCGGCGACGTACGCGCTCCACACGGTCAGACTCACCACCGCCAGCCGCGCGGCGAGCGAGCGCTCCCGCACCAGCTCCGCGGCCCCCGCCCCGGCCAGCACGAGCGCGCCCACCAGCACGAGCTTCTGCAGCGCGAGACCCGGCACGACCTCGTCCAGCACCGCGATCACGGCGTCCGAGGGCACCGCCCGCGGCAGCCCCGACCCCAGGCCGAGCACATCCCGGGTCAGCGCGAGATCCGGCACCCACACCATGTCGTAGCTGAGCACGAACCCCGCCCCCAGCGCCGGCCCCAGCATCAGCACCGCCAGCACACCCGCCCACAGGGTCGGGGCCGCCCGTTCAATCACGCGGCAACCCTAAGCCCTCCCCAGGCCCGCCCCGCCGAGAAGTCACCCCGGCAGGACGAGACGTCAGTTACGTCGGACGAGACGTCAGTTGTGGCGATCGAGTTCCGGTCCTGGGCGGATGCCGGTGCCGGCATGTGACCCGCCGCACCCTAGGCTTTCCAAGTGCCCACGATGACCGACAGCCCGACCAGCGCCCGTCGGCGCAGGCTGTCCGCGCTCATCCGCAGCAGCGGCTTCCTCGCCGTCTGCATCATGGTCACCAACGTCGCGACCTACGGTTTCCAGATCATCGCCGCCCGGATCCTCGGCCCCAGCCAGTACGGCGGAGTGGCATCGATGATGTCGCTGCTCATGGTGGTCGGCGTGGTCCAGCTCGGCATGCAGGCGACGGCATCACGCCGGGTGACCGAGACACCCGGTCAGGAACGCGCCATCGAGCGGACGGTACTGCGGGCGACCTACCGGGCGGCCATCGTCCTCGGGGTGGTCATGCTCGCCGCCTCGCCACTGGTCTGGCGGGTGCTGCGGCTCGACTCCATCTATCCGGCTCTGCTCGTCGCCGTCTGTGCCGTGCCGCTGACGATCATGGGTGGGCAGGCCGGGGTGCTGCAGGGCGAGCGCCGTTGGCTCGGCCTCGCTATGGTCTACCTGGCCCTCGGCATCCCCCGTGTCGTCGTCACGACCGCTGCGATGTGGATCCGTCCCACCGAGGGTGCCGCCATGGCCGGGGTGGCGCTGGCCCAGTTCGCGCCGGCGGTCGTCGGGTGGTGGGTGCTGCGGCGGCGTACGCCTCCTGCCGGGGCGATCGGCCCCGTGAAGCCTGTCGTCATCGAGATGCTGCACGGCTCGTTCGCGCTACTGGGCTTCTTCGCACTCTCCAATGTCGACATCCTGATCGCCCGCAACGTGCTCTCCGACCACGACTCCGGCCTGTACGCAGGTGGCCTGATCCTCACCAAGGCGGTGCTGTTCCTGCCGCAGTTCGTGGTGATCATCGCCTTCCCGTCGATGTCGGCCGAGGCCAGCCGCCGCTCCGCTCTGATCAAGTCGCTCGCGCTCGTCGGCGGGCTCGGCGCGTGTGCGATCGCCGGATCCTGGCTGCTCTCGTGGCTCGCGTTGATCTTCATCGGCGGCCCCGACTACGCCGAGATCGAAGGCCTGCTCTGGGTCTTCGCGATCCTCGGCATGGTCCTGTCCGTGCTCCAGCTGCTCGTCTACTCGGTCCTGGCCCGGCGCAGCCGGCTCTCGGCATACCTCCTCTGGATGGCCGTCGCCGCCGCCCTCGCCCTCGGCGCGATGCAAACCACCGTCGAAGGTCTCGTCTGGGCCGTCCTCAGCGTCGACGCCGTCCTCGCCGCCGTCCTCCTCGCGGTCACCTTCTGGCGACTGAACCAGACCCCTCACCGCCCCTGACCCGCCGAAGCGTCAGTTACGTCGGCCGAGATGGCAGTTGTGGGGGGGGGCGCGGCTAGAGCACCACGCCC
>NZ_JBEXRR010000040.1:0-55938 GCF_040613175.1 Nocardioides sp. NPDC006303 | reverse complement strand
AACGCCAGATGTTTCCCAGGCCCACCGCGGAGCCGATCGCCGCGAAGATGAAGACCTGTCGCGATGAGAACGCTCCGCGTTTCGCCGCGGCTGCTCCGCGGTGCCATCTCGGCCGACGCACGTGACGCCTCGGCCGACGGGGGTGACGCCTCGGCTACTCCTCGAGCCGCCAGGCCGCCTTGAGGGAGAGCTGGCCGCCGGTCTGGAGCAGGGCGCGGCTGTAGAGGCGCTCGGCGAGGCGTACCAGGGCTACGCCGAAGGCGAGGAGCAGGACCACGGCGATGATCGGCTCCCACCAGGCCGCGGTGCCCTCGACCAGGCGCATCGGCATCAGGACGGCGGAGAGCGGTGGGACGTACGAACCGATCTGCTCGCCGACGCCGTCGAGGTAGAGGGCGCCGAAGAACATCACCATGAGCAGCATCGTGATCGGGGTGGAGGAGGACTGCAGGTCCTCGGTGCGGGAGGCGAGCGCGCCCGCGACCGCCCACAGGGTCGAGAGCACCACGAAGCCGATCAGGAAGAAGACCACGAACCAGCCGATGGCGCCGGACAGGGCCGGTAGGGCGAAGCTGAAGTCGGTCAGGCTCAGGCCGACGAGCCCGACGGCCACATAGACGAGCATCTGCCCGACGGCGATGACGGCGTTGCCGATGATCTTGCCGGCGAGGAGCTGCCGCAGCGGTACGGCGGCGGCGATCATCTCCACGATCCGCGACTGCTTCTCCTCCACGACGCTGTTGGCCAGCGTCATCCCGAACATGATCGAGGCGAAGTAGAAGACGATCGCGAGCGCGTACCCGACCACCCAGCGGATCGCGGACAGCTCGCTGTCGCCCTCGAGCTGATCGACTCCGACCGCCGAGCCTTCGGTCAGCTCGGCCGCGGTCGTGCCGGCCGCGTCGGCGTTGCCGGCCAGGACGATCGCCTCGACCGACTGGCTGACCACGTCGCGCAGCTCCGAGTCGGCGTCCTCGAGCGTGACCAGGGTCCAGCCGTCGGTGTCCGGGCGCAGATAGGCATCGGCCTGTTCCTCGTCGAGCGCGTGCCGGGCGGCGTCCGCGTCGTCGACGGCGACCGGCACGATGCGTACCTTCTCGTCGATGTCGGAGGCACGCTCGGCGATGCCCTCGACCATCGCCTGCGAGGCCGTGGAGGAGTAGGCGAGGTCGTAGGTCTTCTCGCGGCTCTCGCTCCACGCGGTGAAGCCGAGCACGCCCACGATCACCGCGAGCATCACCGCGGTGCCGATCAGGGTCGACTTGTCGGTGGCGCGGACCGCGATCTCGCGGCGGGCGACGATCTGCCACACGGGCTGTTTTCTGGTCTTCACCGTGGTCATGCGGTGACCTCCCGGTAGATCTCGGACAGACGGGGTACGACGCGGTGGAAGTCGAGCACGTTCCCACGGCTGGTGGCCTCGGTGAGCAGCTTCTGCTCGGCACCGGCGGAGACGACCTCGATCTCGGCCTCGGGGCCGGAGACGTCGCGGACGTGGAGCCCCGGCAGGTCGCGTACCCAGCCGGCGTCACCGTCGAGCACGACCCGGTAGCGGAGCGCGGCGTCGGCGCGCAGCTCCTCACCCGTCCCCTGGGTGACCACCCGGCCGCGGGCCATCACCACCAGCCGGTCGCACAGCCGGTCGACGAGGTCGAGCTGGTGGGAGGAGAAGACGACGGGTACGCCGTCGCGAGCATGCTCGCGCAGCAGGTCCGCCATCGCGTCGATGGCGTCGGGATCGAGCCCGGAGAAGGGCTCGTCGAGGATCAGCGCCATCGGCGCGGGGACGAGCGCGGCGATGATCTGGACCCGCTGCTGGTTGCCCAGCGACAGCTTCTCCAGCGGATCCTTGGTGCGACCACCCAGCCCGAACCGCTCCAGCAGCACGGTGATCTCCCGGCGCGCGTCGGCGGTGGACATGCCGCGCAGTCGCGCCAGGTAGACCAGCTGGTCCAGGATCGGCTGCTTCGGGTAGAGGCCGCGCTCCTCGGGCATGTAGCCGAACCGGCGCCGGTCCTCGCGGGTGACCTCGTGCCCCTGCCAGGACACCGTTCCGGCGTGCGCGGCCAGCACTCCCATGATCATCCGCATGGTGGTGGTCTTCCCGGCACCGTTGCCGCCCACGAACCCGGTGAGCCCACCGGACGGGACCGGGAAGGACACGTCGTCGACGGCGACCGTCTCGCCGAAGCGGCGGGTCAGCCCGCTGACCTCGAGCATCGAATCTCCTCTGCGTTGGAAACGAACGGGACCCACGCTATTTCAGCGCCGCGCCGGGCGGATCCGTCGCGAGGATGAGCTCGCCCTCACCCGTTGGGCGGGCCGGCCGGGAGCAGGCCGTGACGGTGGATGAAGACCACGGTCTGTACCCGGTCGCGCAGCTGCAGCTTGGCCAGGCAGGCCGATACGTGGGTCTTCACGGTCGCCTCGGTGAGGAACAGTCGGCGGGCGATCTCGTTGTTGCTCAGCCCCTCGCCGATGAGGAGCAGCACCTCGCGCTCCCGAGCGGTCAGCAGCTCGAGCTCTCTGGGTGGCTTCGGCTGCGGCACCGACGGGGCGTTGTCGCTGGTCACCCGGCCGATCACGCGCATCGTGACTTCAGGGGCGAGCAGCGCATGCCCGTCGGCGGCGGCCCGCACCGCCTCGGCCAGGGAGTCGGGGTCGGCGTTCTTGAGCAGGAACCCGCTCGCGCCCGCGGCGAGCGCGTCGAAGAGGTAGTCGTCGCGGTCGAAGGTGGTCAGGATGATCACCTTGGCGTGCCCCTCGGCGACCACCGTGCGCGTCGCCTCGATGCCGTCGGTGCCGGGCATCTGTACGTCCATCAGCACCACGTCGGGCCGCAGCTCGCGCGCCTTCGCGATCGCGTCGGCGCCGTCGGAGGCTTCACCGACCACCGAGATGTCGTCCTCCATCGAGAGGATGAGACGGAACCCCGAGCGCACCAGTTGCTGGTCGTCGGCCAGCAGTACCTGGATCATCGTGCCGCTCCCGCCGACGCGACGGGGGAGTCGAGCGGGAACCGCACCCGCACCCGGAACCCCTGCACGGCCCTGGGACCGATGTCGACCTCCGCCTTCCGGACGGCTGCGCGTTCGCGTACGCCCAGCAGACCCAGGCCGCTGCCGGAGGTGCCGTGCCGGGGCCGGCCGTTGTCGGTGATCTCGACCTCCGCGTACGGCGCGGCCGCCGCCCGGTCGACGCGGAGGACGACCTGGGCGCGGTCGGCGGTGGAGTGGCGGCGTACGTTGGCCAGCGCCTCCTGGACGATCCGGTAGACCGAGTGCGCCAGCGGCAGCGAGAGCTCCTCGACCGGCCCGACGGCCTCGTAGTCGACCCGCAGCCCGCTCTCGCGCACCTCGTCCAGGAGCGTGGGCAGGTCCTCGAGCCGCGGCTCCGGGCGGCGTACGCCTTCAGCTTCCGTCTCCGCGTCGCCGGCCGGGTCGCGCAGGGTGCCGAGCAGGGAGCGCATCTGGGTGACGCCCTCGCGCGCGGAGGCCTCGACGTTGCCGAGCGCCTCGGCGGCGCCCTCGATGTCATCGGGACGGCCGCGCTCGAGCAGCTTGCGGCCGGCGGCAGCCTGGACCCCCACGACCGCGACGTGGTGCGCGACGACGTCGTGCAGTTCGCGGGCGATGCGTAGGCGCTCGTCGATCACGGCGCGGCGCTGGAGCTGCCCGGACTGGGCGGCGATGGTCGCGGCCTGCTCGGCGAGCTCGGCCTTCTGTCGCGCACCGCGCCAGGCGACCTGGCCACCGACGATCGCACCAGCGAAGTAGAGCAGGTTCATCAAGGTGGTGAGCAGCACGTAGGCGGTCACCGGGCCGATGAGCGAGGAGCCCTCCGCGTCGGCGGTCGCCTCGCGGATCTCGTCGATGCCGCTGCCCACCGCGAACTGCCAGGAGAGCCAGGCGAACATGAACAGGGTGATCAGCCCCATCACGACCACCATGTCCCGTCGGCGCCGTGCCCAGGCGGCCCCGGCGAAGAAGGCGACGAAGTAGATGATCTGCATGGGCAGCAGGCCCATCACGGTCGGGAGCCACACGCCGGTGACGAACATGTGCAGCGCGGCCAGGAGCGCGATCGTGAGCGGGAAGCGCCGCCTGAAGACGAGCAGCGCGGCGCCGATCACCACCGCCGTCCACTCGACCCAGGTCGGCGCGTCGCTCGAATCCAGCGTCCCGACTCCCCGGATCAGCTCCAGGGTGACCAGGCTCGCGACCAGCACGACCGCCCCGACCAGCCAGTCGCCGAGCGTGATCGAGCCTTCCCGCTCCCAGTCGTCGTCGGTCGCGAAGAAGGTCGCCAGCCGGCCGGAGGAGCCGTCGTCGTGCACAGTCACCCGGCCAACCCTAGTTCCAGGGTCGGGCGCCGTCCTCAGTCTTGAGTCGGAGGCGGGGTCAGCGGCTGCCGGTGGCGCGCTGACGCTTGCGGGCGCGCGAGCCGGGGCGGCTCTTCCGGTTGCCGGTGCCCTCGCCGGCGGGGCGGCGCGGGGGCTGGGCGACGACGGGCACGAACGGGCCGGGACGGCTCCGCTCGCCGGGCGCCAGCTCGATCAGGATGGGGTGCGTGGGGCTGTCGAGGCGGGTGGTGGTCGGCTTGATCCCGGCGGCCCGGGTCAGGGTGCGCACATCCTTGACCTGGTCGGGCAGCATCAGGGTGACCACGGTGCCGGAGGCACCGGCGCGGGCCGTACGGCCGGAGCGGTGCAGGTAGGCCTTGTGCTCGGCGGGCGGGTCGGCGTGGACGACGAGGGTGACGTCGTCCACGTGGATGCCGCGGGCGGCGATGTCGGTGGCCACCAGGGTGGTCGCCCGGCCGGAGTGGAAGGCCTCCAGGTTGCGCACCCGGGCGTTCTGGGAGAGGTCGCCGTGGAGCTCGACGGCCGGGATGCCGGCGCGGCCGAGCTGGCGGGCGACGCCCTTGGCGCCGTGCTTGGTGCGGGTGAAGACGACGGTGCGGCCCGGAGCGGCGGCGAGGTCGGCGAGCACGGGGATGCGGTGCTCGCGGGCGGAGAGGTGGAGCACGTGGTGCTCCATCTCGGCCACCGGCGACTGCGCGGAGTCGGCCTCGTGGACGACCGGCTGCTGGAGGAACTGCTTGACCAGCACGTTGACGCCCTTGTCGAGCGTTGCGCTGAAGAGGAGGCGCTGGCTGCCCTTCGGCGTCGTCGCCAGGAGGCGGCGCACGGCGGGCAGGAAGCCGAGGTCGGCCATGTGGTCGGCCTCGTCCAGGACGGTGACCTCGATCGAGGACAGGTCGGCGTGACGCTGCGCGATCAGGTCCTCGAGCCGGCCGGGGCAGGCGAGGACGACGTCGGCACCCTTGCGCAGGCCGATGACCTGCGGGTTCTGCCCGACACCACCGAAGACGGTCTGCACGCTCAGGCCGGCCTCCGCGGCGAGCGGCCGCAGCGACTCCTCGATCTGGCGGACCAGCTCACGCGTCGGGGCGAGCACGAGCGCCCGCGGCTTGCCGGACTTCGCCCTGGCGCCACCCGCGAGGCGGGCGACGAGCGGAAGCAGGAAGGCGTACGTCTTGCCCGACCCGGTCCGCCCACGGCCGAGCACGTCGCGCCCAGCGAGGGAGTCCGGCAGGGTCGCGGCCTGGATCGGGGTGGGGGAGGTGATGCCGTGGTGATCGAGGACGGCGGTGAGGTCTGCGGGCACGCCGAGCGCGCTGAAGCTCTGCTGAGACAAGGAGTCAACTTTTCAAGCGAGGTGTCTCGCCATAATGAGTTACCGAGTCCAAAGTTCGGCGAGAGCGGCCGGGGGCAAGACCGGAACGGGCCGCTGGTGGATCAGATACTACTGGTAGGTGATCCGTCCACCAGAATCGACGGTGCCGTGTCTCGCGTCACGCCCACGGATCGACGAGGATCTTCGCGTGCGTCTCCGGGTCGGCCAGATCCGAGAAGGCCTGGGCGACCCCGTCGAGTCCGACGGTGCCGGTGTGCAGTGGCGAGGGGTCGACCTTCCCGCCGGCGATCAGCTCCAGCGTGCGCGCGAACTCGGCAGGGTCGTAGCCGAACACGAACCGCAGGTCGATCTCCTTGTGGATCGCGATCGCCGGCCGGATCGTGTCCGGCTCCATGCACACCCCGACCACCACGACGCGCGTGTGCAGCGGCGCCGCGGTCATGATCTGCTCGAGCATCCCCGGCACCCCGACGCACTCGAAGACGACCGGACCTGCCGGCGACTGCCCGAGGCGGTCGGCGTTGAGCAGCACGGTCTCCCAGGGGAGCAGCGGGATGCGGCGTACGACCTGCATCGCGTCGATCCCGAAGCCCAGATAGTCGGTCAGCGACGTCACCGGACCGCGCTGCTTGTAGGCGTCCCACGGCGAGGACTCGCGGGGGTCGACGACCACGTCAGCACCGCACTTCACCGCGAGCGCGCGCCGGGCGGGGGAGAGGTCGGAGGCGACCACCGTCTTCACCCCCTGTGCCTTGAGCATGAGGATGACGGCCAGCCCGATCGGGCCGCAGCCGATGACCACGGCCGGGCGCCGTGCGGAGACCGCTCCGCGGCGTACGGCGTGGAAGGCGACCGCCAGCGGCTCGGTGAACGCAGCCTGGTCGGGTGAGACGCCGTCGGGCACCGGGAACGTGAAAGCCTCCTGGACGACGCAGTACTCCGCGAAACCGCCGGGGGAGTCGACGTCGAAGCCGACCATGTGGACCGCCCCGTCCGTACGCAGCACCGGCAGCGCGGTCACCGAGGTGCCCGGCTCCCAGCGACCGCGGGTCTCCGGGCCGTAGGCGACGACCGAGCCCAGGATCTCGTGGCCCAGGACGATCTCCTGCTCGGGCTTCATCGCGGTGGTGTAGCCGAGCTCGGTGACCACCTCGTTGAGCTCGTCGGCGTGCTCTCGGACGTGCAGGTCGGAGCCGCAGATCCCGGCGCGCAGCACCTTGATCAGCAGCTGTCCCGGCCCGGGCTCGGGACGCGGGACGGACCGCACGGAGAGCTCGCCCTTGTGGACCACGGTTGCGCGCATCTGGTTCATCGACGCCGACGCTACCGCACCGCGTCCTCACCCAGTCGGCAGTGATCCGGACGCGATCCGGTGCATGTGGGCGGTGAAGGAGTGCTGGTGGTCGACGCGCGGCAGCCGCAGCGCGGCGCCGGTGACCAGGTGCAGGGTGACGTCGATGCGAGGGTTGGCCTTACGCTCGTCGACGACACCGGTATCGATGCTGGTCACGTCCTCCCAGAGGATGACGTCGGTGTGCCGGGCGTACTCCAGGACCAGGCCGCCCTCATAGAGCCCGAGGTCCACCGCGACCGGACGCCGCAGCCCGAGCCAGGTCAGCCGGAACCCGAGGATCAGCCCGCTGAGCGCAACCAGCCCCCCGGCCAGCACGAGCACCATCGGCAAGTGTGGCCGAGTGGCGACCCAGGCGCCGAGCGCGATGAGCGCCGGGCCGAGGACCAGCCCGACCGGCGCCAGCCAGGCCCGTCCGTGCGCGGGGTGGGTGCTCAGCCGGATGTCGAGGTCCTCGCTGAGCGTCTCCTCGCCCGGCGTACGCAGCCACGCCCGCCGCGTCGGCAGCACCACCAGCCCGAGCAAGGTGAGCGCGATCCCGCCCCAGAGCACCGGATCGCGGCCCATCCCGACGATGCGGGCCGGCCACGGGTTGATCGCATGCTCTCCGTAGGCATCGGAGTCGACCACCCACATCCGGAAGGTCGCCTTCGACGGGTCGGGGTCGCGGCCGATGTCGCGCAGGGTGCCGTGGATGCTTCCGGTGACCCGCTCGCCGTCGACGTGCCACTGGCCCCGGCAGGAGGTGATCTCGCCGGTGCCGCTGTCGAACTCGCAGCGCTCCACCACGCTCACCTCCGCCCACTGCCCGCTGTTCCAGCGGTCGGCCGCCTGCTGTGCCACGACTGTGGCCGGGAACAGCATCGCCAGCGCGCCGAGGCCCAGGGTGATCATGACGGTCGCCGTCGACGTACGCCGCTGTAGCCGGCGGACCCGGCGAGACGGGTCGATGAGACGGGACTTGGGGCCGGTGGTGGGGAGCACGAGACCTTTCAGATCAAAGAGCGGGACGGAGATCGATCGAGGCGGAAGTGTAGCCGCATGCCCCCTATGGGATCCGGCGACCGAGTCGAAGCCTCGGCGCGGACCGGGCCGCTGAGGGCTATCTCGCGACCGTATCTGACACGGGTTCACCCATTCGCAGTACGCCGCCGGCGGCGGATACGATCGGAACGCCGCGCGAGCATCGCGGTCCACACATCACTGGAACCCACAGGAGCATCCGTGTCCGAGATCAAGATCGCCGTACTCACCCCCGACGGGCGCGAGGAACGGGCGGTCACTACGGGCACGAAGGCGTGGGAGCTCTTCGCGGACAACCCCGACGTGATCGCGGCCAGGGTCGGCGAGGACCTGAAGGACCTCTCCTACGAGCTGGTCGACGGCGACGCCGTCGAGGGCGTCCTGATCGACTCCAAGGACGGCCACGACATCCTGCGTCACTCGACCGCGCACGTGATGGCGCAGGCGGTGCAGGAGCTCTTCCCGGAGGCCAAGCTCGGCATCGGGCCGCCGATCACCGACGGGTTCTACTACGACTTCGACGTCGAGACCCCGTTCCACCCGGAGGACCTGGTCAAGATCGAGTCCCGGATGAAGAAGATCATCAAGGCCAACCAGAAGTTCTCCCGCCGGGTCACCACCGACGACGACGCCCGCGTCGAGCTGGCCGAGGAGCCCTACAAGCTCGAGCTGATCGGCCTCAAGGGCTCGGCTGCCGACGCTGCCGAAGGTGCCAGCGCCGAGGTCGGCGGCGGCGAGCTGACCATCTACGACAACCTCGACCGCAACGGCGAGATCGCGTGGAAGGACCTGTGCCGCGGGCCGCACCTGCCGACCACCAAGCGGATCCCGGCCTTCAAGCTGATGCGCAGCGCCGCGGCGTACTGGCGTGGCGACGAGAAGAACAAGCAGCTCCAGCGCATCTACGGCACCGCCTGGGAGTCCAAGGAGGCGCTCGACGCCCACCTGGTCCGGATCGAGGAGGCCGAGCGCCGCGACCACCGCAAGCTCGGCCGCGAGCTCGACCTCTTCTCCTTCCCGGACGAGATCGGCTCCGGCCTTCCGGTCTTCCACCCCAAGGGCGGGATCATCAAGCGGGAGATGGAGGACTACGTACGCGCCAAGCACATCGAGCACGGCTTCGAGTACGTCGGCACCCCGCACATCGCGCGGGAGCAGCTCTTCCACACCTCGGGTCACCTGCCCTACTACGGCGACGGCATGTTCCCGGCGCTGGACGTGGACGGGCAGGACTACCGCCTCAAGGCGATGAACTGCCCGATGCACAACCTGATCTTCCGTTCGCGCGGGCGCTCCTACCGCGAGCTGCCGCTGCGGCTGTTCGAGTTCGGGTCGGTCTACCGCAACGAGAAGTCGGGCGTCATCCACGGGCTCACCCGCGTGCGTGGCTTCGCCCAGGACGACTCCCACTCCTACTGCACCAAGGAGCAGGCGCCGGCCGAGGTCAAGCACCTGCTCGACTTCATGCTGACCGTGCTCAAGGACTTCGGTCTCGACGACTTCTACCTGGAGATGTCGACCCGCGACGACTCCAACAAGGACAAGTTCGTCGGCAGCGACGAGGACTGGGCCGAGGCGACGAAGATCCTCGAGGACGTCGCGAGCGAGACCGGTCTCGACCTCGTGCCCGACCCGGGCGGCGCGGCATTCTACGGACCGAAGATCTCCGTCCAGGCCAAGGACGCCATCGGCCGGACCTGGCAGATGGGCACGGTGCAGTACGACTTCAACCAGCCCGCCGCGGACCGGTTCAACCTGGAGTACCAGGCCGCCGACGGCACCCGCCAGCAGCCGGTGATGATCCACTCGGCCAAGTTCGGCTCGATCGAGCGGTTCCTGGGTGTGCTGGTCGAGCACTACGCCGGCGCCATGCCGCCGTGGCTCGCCCCGGTCCAGGTCGTCGGGATCCCGGTCGCCGACGCGTTCGACGACTACCTCTACGAGGTCGCCGCCAAGCTGAAGGCCAAGGGCATCCGGGTCGAGGTCGACGAGTCCGACGACCGCTTCCAGAAGAAGATCCGCAACGCCCAGCTCCAGAAGATCCCGTTCATGCTGATCGCCGGTGGCGAGGACGTCGAGAAGGGTGCGGTCAGCTTCCGCTACCGCGACGGTCACCAGGAGAACGGCATCCCGGTCGACGAGGCCATCGAGCGGATCGTTGCTGCTGTGGAGTCGCACGAGCAGGTCTGATCCGAAACCTCTCGAGGGCGGTGCGTGAACGTCACGCACCGCCCTCGCGGCATTTCGTGGCGTCCCTGAGCGGCGGAAAGATAAACGTGACACGAAGTCGCGCGTACTCTTGTTATCGGGACGCGTGTCCGGGTAACGTGAGTCACGTCGTTAGCAGCTCAACGTAGAACTCAACGGTGAAGGAGCGATCGTCATGACCGCCGTTCAGGATGAGAAGTCCACTGGATACGTCCGCCAGGGCAAGCAGGCCTACCTCGACACGCTTCGTACGCTGTCCGAGGCCTCGGTGGAGGTGCACTTCGACCCGTTCAAGGACATCGACTGGGACTCCGACGAGCTCGCGGTGCTGCCCGACGATGAGCGCTGGATCCTCAACGACGCCGACGAGATCGGCGCCCACCCCTGGTACAAGGCGCTGTCCAAGGAGCGCCAGATCGAGATCGGGATGTACCGCTGGGCCCAGGTCGCCAAGGTCGGCCTGCAGTTCGAGCAGCTGCTCATCGGCGGTGTCATGAACCACCTGGTCTGGTCGAAGAACAACAACCCGGAGTTCCGCTACGCGACTCACGAGGTGACCGAGGAGACCCACCACACCCAGATGTTCCAGGAGTTCGTCAACCGGGTGAACCCGGACGTGGCGGGCGCGCCGACGTACTTCAAGGTCCTGGTGCCCTTCATGGCCTCGGCGGGCGCGTTCTTCCCGGAGGCGTTCTTCACCGGCATCCTCGCAGGTGAGGAGCCGATCGACCACCTGCAGAAGGGTGCGATGCGATCCGGTGGCAGCCACCCCGCGGCCAACCGGATCATGCAGATCCACATCGCCGAGGAGGCCCGTCACATCGGCTTCGCCCACCAGTACCTCGAGCAGCACGTGCCCGAGCTCGGCCGCGTGAAGAAGACCCTGCTGGCCTACATCTTCCCGATCATCATGCGCCTGCTCTGCGACGTGATCATGGTGCCGAGCAAGCAGGCCCGCCACGACATGGGCATCCCGGACGAGGTCGCCCGCGAGATCTGGTGGAAGTCGGAGGAGTCCGAGAAGCTGCTGCGTGACCTCTTCGGTGACGTACGCCTCCTGGCCGACAACCTCGGCATCCGCAAGGGCCCGGCCAAGCTGCTGTGGAGGATGACCGGCATCGACGGTCGCGCCTCGCGCTTCCGCGCCGAGCCGCGCGCGGCGTCCTACTGATCCATCTGAGCCCGACGCCCTAGAACGGTAGCCACAAGTGCCTCACGTCGTCACCCAGTCGTGCTGTGCGGACGCCTCGTGCGTGGTCGCCTGCCCGGTCAACTGCATCCACCCCGCCCCGGGCGAGCCCGGCTTCGGGGAGGCCGAGATGCTCTACGTCGACGCCAAGAGCTGCGTCGACTGCGGAGCCTGCGTCACGGCCTGCCCGGCCGACGCGATCGTCCCGCACACGACCCTGACCGCAGCGCAGACGCCGTTCCTGGCGATCAACGCGGAGTACTTCGAGGTCTTCCCGCACAAGGACCGCACCCCGCTCGCTCTGGTCCACCCCCAGCGCCGGCTGACCCGCACCGGACCGTTCCGGGTCGCGGTGGTCGGCGCCGGGCCGGCGGGGATGTACGCCGCCGACGAGCTGCTCAAGCACCCCGAGATCACCGTCGACGTCTTCGACCGGCTGCCGACGCCGTACGGCCTGGTCCGGGCCGGCGTCGCGCCCGACCACCAGAACACCAAGCAGGTCGAGAAGCTCTTCGCGCAGATCGAGTCGCAGCCCGGGTTCCGCTACTTCCTGGGCGTCGAGGTCGGCAAGGACGTCTCCCACGCCGAGCTGACCGCCCGCTACCACGCCGTCGTCTACACCGTCGGCGCGGCGAGCGACCGCGCTCTCGGGATCGAGGGCGACGACCTGCCCGGATCGCTGAGCGCGACCGACTTCGTCGGCTGGTACAACGGCCACCCGGACAAGCAGGACCTGCCCGTCCACCTCGACCCGGAGTCCATCCCTTCGGGGCGGGTCGTCCTGGTCGGCAACGGCAACGTGGCGCTCGACTGCGCCCGGATCCTCGCCGAGGACCCGGAGCGGCTGGCGGGCACCGACATCGCCGAGGGACCGCTGGCGGTCCTGCGCCACAGCGCGGTGAAGGAGGTCGTCGTCCTCGGGCGCAGGGGGCCCGGGGAGGCGGCCTTCACCGTCCCCGAGCTGGTCGGGCTGATGGGGCACTCCGGTGTCAACGTCGTCGTCGACACCGGTGACCTCCCGCTCGAGGAGGCGCTGGCCGGCGGTGACACCACCAGCCGGCTGCTGCGCGAGCTCGCCGGCCGCGAGGTGCGTCCGGAGCTGCGTACGATCGTCCTTCGCTTCCTCAGCTCGCCGGTGCGCGTGCTGGGCGAGAGTCGGGTCACCGGGGTCGAGGTCGGCCGCAACCGCCTCCAGCGCGACGAGAACGGTGTCGTCCGGGCGGTTCCCACCGGCGAGACCGAGGTCCTCGAGACCGGGATGCTGCTGCGCGCGGTCGGCTACAAGGGCCTGCCCGTGGCCGACCTCCCCTATGACGCCGCGACCGGCACCGTCCCCAACGAGCGCGGCCGGGTGCTCCCGGGCGTCTACGTCGCGGGCTGGGTCAAGCGTGGTCCCAACGGCTTCATCGGCACCAACAAGTCCGACGCCGAGGAGACCGTCGAGCAGGTGCTCGACGACCTCGACACGGACCGCATCCCGGCTCCGGTCGGTGACGCCGGCGAGATCACCGCGGTCGTACGCAGCCGCCAGCCCGGCATGGTCGACCTGGCCGGCTGGCAGGCGATCGACCGTGAGGAGAAGCGACGCGGCGCCGAGTCCGGCCGTCCGCGGGTGAAGATCACTGATCTCGAGGAGATGCGGGGCATCGCCGCGAAGTCGCGGAAACCCCGATACTCTCTTGGGCGTCGCAAGGAGCGCTGAGACGCTCTCGACACCGGGTTGAATTCGGGGAGCACGGGAGCAGGGGGAGAAGCGGGTGGCCGGGGAGAAGCGCGACGGTCGGCAGGACCGGTGGAGCAAGCACAACGAGCAGCGCCGCCAGCAGATCATCGATGCCGCGATCGCGGTGATCGAGGCCGGTGAGCCCGGCGCCGACGTGCAGGTGCAGCAGATCGCGGTTCGCGCCGGACTGTCTCGCACGGTCATCTACCGCCACTTCGAGGACCGCGCCGACCTCGACCGGGCCGTACAGCAGGCGATCCTCGACGGCCTCTGGTCCGACCTGATGCCCGGGATCACCCTCGACGGCACCGTGCCGGAGATCATCGAGCGGATCATCGGCACCTACGTCCGCTGGGCCCGGGCCCATCCGGCGCTCCACCTCGCCGCCGACCACGACATCGACGGCGGCGACGACGGCCCCTTCCAGCAGGGGATGGAGCAGCTCGCCGGCCGGATCTCCGCGATCGTCGGCACCGCCGTCCTGGCTCTTGGGGGCAAGCCCACCGAGGAGGAGGCCGAGGCCCTCGACCCGCTGATCTACGGTCTGGTCGGCGCCGTCTTCGGTGCCGTACGCCGCTGGCTGACCCGCACCGGCGAGCGCCTGCCCGCGGAGACGCTGGAGCGGCTCACCGCCCAGTCCATCTGGTTCGTCATCGACGGCCACGCCCGCGGTTTCGGGATCGAGCTCGACCCCGACCTTCCTCTGGAAGAACTCCTGTCCAAGGACATCCTCGCGGTATAGCCTCCCGGTATCACCCGGCCGCTCGGCCGTTCATTCCAGGAGAAGACCATGCCCCACATGCGCAGACTCTCGATCGCCGTCACCGCCGGACTGGCGGCAACCGCCGGGTTCGCCGTCCCGCTGAGCCCGGTCACCGCGGCCCCGGGCAGCGGCTCCTCCGAGGGCACTGCTCGCGTGTTCATGGTCAACCCGGTCCAGTCCAGCAACGACCAGGACCTGACCGACCAGAAGGACGCCGCGAGCGCCGTCCCGGACAGCGCCTACGCCCTGGTGCCGCTCACCCACCTGGACGGCTCGGGCTACCTCCGCGGCGACTACGCCGTCGTCGAGTCGAGCACCGGCACGCCGGCGTACTCCACGACCAACAGCTACTCCTACGACCGCCACCAGGACCAGTTCGAGCAGGTCATGGGCTATTTCTGGGTCACCCGGGCGCAGACCTACCTGCACACCCTCGGCTTCGGTGAGACGCTCCCGGGCGTGCTGAACGAGCCGTTCTCGGTCAAGATCAACCAGTACGGCGGCGACAACTCCTACCAGACCGACAAGCCGTTCCGGATCCGGCTGGGCAAGGGCGGCGTCGATGACGCCGAGGACGCCGAGGTGATCGTCCACGAGTACGGGCACGCCGTCCACGCCGACCAGGTGCCCGGCTACGGCAGCAGCCTCGACGCCGGCGCGATCGGGGAGTCGTTCGGCGACTACCTCGCCGTGACCGTCGGGCTTGACGCCGCCTCGGAGTACGGCTGGCCGGTCGCCGCCGACCCCTCCTGCCCGATGGACTGGGACGCGACCTCCTACACCGACGCCCCGCACTGCATCCGCAGCTTCCACCTCGACCTGACCCTCGAGGACCGCCGCAACCAGGTCCACTACGACGGCCAGATCTGGAGCCAGGCGCTGTGGGAGATCCGCGAGGGCTACGAGGCCCTCGGTCTCTCCACCCGCGACTGGGACACCACCCTGATCTACTCCCAGTTCTCCTACGCCCCGGACACCAGCTTCCAGGCCGCGGCCGCGGAGACGTACGCCGCAGCGGCTGCTCGCGACGGCCAGGCGGCCGCCGACCTGGTCCGCGACCGGTTCGCCGCCCGGGGGATCACCTTCTGATCCGTTCGCTGCTCCGCTAGGCCTCGCGCAGGTAGGCGAGGACGGCGGAGACGCGTCGGTCGGTGGTGGGGTCGAGCCGGAGCTTGGCGAAAATGTTGCCGACGTGCTTGCGTACGGCGGCCTCGGAGACGAACAGCGCGGTGGCGATGCTGCCGTTGGTGCGGCCCTCGGCCATCAGGGCCAGGACCTCTCGCTCGCGTTTCGAGAGCACGTCGAGCGGACCGTCGGGCTGGTGCCGGTTGAGGAGGCCGCGTACGACCTGGGGGTCGACGACGGTCTCGCCGCCGGCGACCCGGTCCAGGCTGTCGAGGAAGTCCCGGACATGGCCGACCCGGTCCTTGAGGAGGTAGCCGATACCGCCGCCACCGGTGGTGTCGAGGAGCTCGGCGAGGTAGGCGTCGGCGACGTAGGCCGAGAGCACCAGGACGGCCAGGTCGCGGTGCCGCCGGCGGAGCTCGGCCGCGGCACGCAGCCCCTCGTCGGTGTGGGTCGGAGGCATCCGGATGTCGGTGATCACCACGTCGGGGCGGGTGTGGTCGGTGAAGGCGAGCAGGGCGTCCGCGTCGCCGACCGCGGCGATGACCTCGTGGCCGGCTCGCTCGAGGATGGCGAGGAGGCCCTCGCGCAGCAGCGCGGCGTCCTCGGCCAGGACGATCCTCAGGGGAGCACGGTCGGGCACGTCATCCTCACTTCCGTCGGTCCGCCCGGTGGGCTGGTGACCTCCAGGTGGCCGTCCAGGGCGGCCAATCGAGTGGCGAGGCCGGCGAGTCCGCCCCCGGGACGCACGGTCGCGCCGCCGGCCCCATCATCGCGTACGCAGACCTCCAGCCGGTCACCGGTGACCTGCCCTTGCACGCGGGCGGAGCGGGCACCGGCATGGCGGACCGCGTTGGTGAGCGCCTCGGCCACCACGAAGTACGCCGCGGCCTCGACCGGCGCCGGCAACCGGCCGTCCACACGCAGGTCGACCGAGACCGGCAGCCCGGCGGCGTCGGCGAGCTCCCGGACGGCAGCGGTGAGCCCGTGGTCGACCAGTACCCGCGGATGGATCCCGCGGACCGTGGCGCGGAGCTCGGCCAGCGCCGTCTCGGCCTGAGTGTGCGCCTGCCGGACGAGGTCGAGCCCGGCACCCTCGGGCACCTCCAGCTCGGCCAGGCCGAGGGTCATGGTCAGCGCGACCAGCCGCTGCTGCGCGCCGTCGTGGAGGTCGCGCTCGATCCGGCTGCGCTCGGTCTCGAAGGCATCGACGAGCTCGACACGGGACCGGCGCAGCTCGTCGACGGCCGCGGCCAGCCGGGTCTGGGCCGGTTCGAGCAGGAGCCGCGCCAGGCTGGCCTGGGCGGCGGCGAGGAGGGTGGCGGCGTACAGACCGGCGATCAGCAGCACCAGCCCCGGGGCCACGGCGATCCAGGCCTCGGTAGGCGTGGTGAGCTCCCAGGGACCGAACGCGACGGGAGCGTCGAGCCGGACCAGGACCGGGGCGAGCACGAGCACACCCGGGATGGTGATGATCAGGTTGAGCACGACGGCGTCGGCCACCCACAGCACCGTGGCGACCAGCACGGTGTAGCCGACCTCGGGCCCGGAGATCCGCAGCCGGCGCAGGGCCCGGAGCCGGTCGCTCCAGGCGATCGGCTCCGGCGGCCCGGCGGACCCGGGACGGGCGTCGGGGAGGATCAGCCGGAGGCGTACCCGCTCCACGTCGGCGACGAGCGCCGCCAGCAGCGGGATCCCGGCGAGAACCAGCAGCCCGACCAGGAGGACCAGGGTGAGCAGTCCGACGCCGATCAGCACGAACAGCAGGAAGGCGACGACGAGACCGATCAGGGCACCGGAGGCCAGGTAGACCAGGGCGCGCCAAGGCCAGCTGGAGGCGAGCAGCCGCCAGGGGGAGGAGCGCAGCGCGGCCCAGACGTCGGGTGGTGGTCTCATGACTCTCGAGCCTAGGCACTCGCGTCCCCGCGGCGGGGTAGCGCACGCGCTACCTCGCCGTGGCGTCTGCGCCCGTGTGCGCGCCGCGTACGAGGCGTTTGCTGGAAACCATGACCGCCACCATCCCGGACGCCATCCACGCGCCCCGGCCGCCCGGCCCGCCCGCCGTCGTGCTCGACGACGTCACCCGCACCTATCGCTCCCGCTCCGGCAAGGTCGACGCCCTGCGGGGCGTGAGCCATGCCTTCGCCTCCGGGACGTTCACCGCGATCATGGGCCCGTCGGGATCGGGCAAGTCCACGCTGATGCAGATCGCCGCCGGCCTGGACCGGCCCACCCGGGGCAGCGTCCGGGTCGCGGGCACCGCCCTGGCCGGCCTGAACCGGACGACGCTGACGAAGCTGCGCCGACAGATGATGGGCTTCGTGTTCCAGCAGTACAACCTGCTGGACGCTCTCACCGCGTACGACAACGTCGCCCTTCCCACCCGCCTCGCCGGGCGGCGCCCGAATCGGGCCGAGGTGATCGGAGCTCTCGAGCAGGTCGGTCTGCACGGGCTGGCCCGGAGGCGGCCGCCGGAGCTCTCCGGCGGCCAGCAGCAGCGCGTCGCCATCGCGCGTGCGCTGCACGCCCGGCCCGCGGTGCTCTTTGCCGACGAGCCCACCGGCGCACTGGACCGCCACGCCGGACGCGACGTGCTCGAGCTGCTGCGAAATCTCGTCGACGCGCCGGTCACGCACGGGCCGGCGCAGACGGTCGTGATGGTCACCCACGACCCGCTCGCCGCCTCGTACGCCGACAGCGTGCTGTTCCTCGCCGACGGCCGGGTCGTGGGGCAGTTGGGGCGCAGCGACGCCGCCCGGATCGCCGCCCGCATGGCCGAGCTGGAGCCCGTGCGATGAGCGTCGTCGCGATGGTCGCGCACAGCCTGAAGAGCCTGCGTCAGTCGTGGCCTCCGTACGCCGGGGCCGCCGTAGCCCTCGCCGGCGGTATCGCCCTGATCACCCTCGCCACCAACATGCTGGGAGCGCTCGGCACGGCCACCGACGGGCTGGACCCGCAGACCCGGACGCAGATTGACGACCTCGGGTCGCTGTTCGGGATCATGGCCGGCATCTCGCTCTTCCTGGCGCTCTTCGTGGTCTCTTCGACCTTCGGGTTCGTGGTGGCCACCCGGCGCCGCGAGCTCGGCCTGCTCCGCCTGCTCGGCGCCACCCCGCGCCAGGTGCGGACCCTGCTGCTCGGAGAGGCGCTCGCGGTCGCGGCCGTCGGCACGGTCGCGGGCTGCCTGCTCGGCACCGCCGTGACGGTGCCGGTGCTGCGCATCCTGCACCAGGCCGGGGTCACTCCGGTCCTGCTCGCGATGCCGAGCCAGGGCACCGGATGGGCGATCGCCGCCTCCTGCGGTGTCGGCGTCGCGCTGGTCGGGGCTTGGCGCGCCGGCGCCCGGGCGGGACGTACGCAGCCGGTCGAGGCGCTCCGCGACGCGGTTCTCGAGCGGCGACGGCCCACGGTGGTCCAGGCGCTGGTCGCGCTCACCGCGGCCGGCGCGCTGGTCGCGAGCGCCGTCGTCGCTCCCGAGATGCCGCTGCTGTTCGCCCTGCTCGTGGGCATGTTCCTGCCGATCGTCGCCGTGATCGGGGTCAACGCGGTGGGTGGCCTGCTCTACACCGAGCTCGCTGCTCTCGCTGGTGCCACGGTGTCAGGACGGGACCCGGCGGCGCATCTGGCCCGCGACCTCGCCCGCACCAGCAGCCGAATGACCGCCGCGGTGGCGGCGCCGGTGGTGGCCATCATGGCGGTGGCCGGCTCGATGGTGCTCGCGGTCGGTGCGACCGCCGACTGGAGCGAGGGCGCCGACCGAGCCGCTCTCAGGTCGGAGCTGGTCGTCGAGGCCGAGCGCCCCGAGCGGATCCAGGGCGTGCCCGGGGTGGATGTGAGCGACGTACGCCGCACGGCGCAGGTCGGTTTCGGGGGCGTTCCCGAGGACGTCGAGGTCGTCGATGTCTCCGGCGCTGCCGCGACGCGCAGTCTGCAGGCGACGCAGGGGAGTCTCGCCGACCTGCACGGCCGCGCGATGGCGGTCACCGCCTCCTACGTCACCGATCTCGGCGGCCGGGTCGGCCAGACCCGCCGGATGCGCATCGACGGCCGGAGCGTCAAGGTGCGCCTGGTCGCGGTCGTGCCCGACGCCCCGAACCTGTGGAGCGACATCATCGTGCCCGACGATCTGCCACGCATCGACAGGGTCGCCCGCGACACCGGAACGGTCTTCGTGCACACCGACGCCGGCGCAGACGTCGCCGGGACCGCACGGTCGATCAGGGAGACCGGGGCCGAGGTGAGCACCGGCGAGGAGTGGGTCGGAGCGGTGTCGGCCGAGGCACGCGAGATGAACACGGTCGTGCTGTGGGTGATGCTCGGCCCTGCCGGGATCTACGCCGCGATCGCGGCCGTCAACGCGGTCCTGATCGGGGCGAGCCAGCGCCGCCGCCAGACCGCCACCGCCCGGCTCGTCGGCGCCACCCCGGCACAGGTGCGCCGGACCGCGCTCTGGGAGACGGTCTTCACCGGCGCCGGCGCTCTGCTGGTCGGCGGCGCGGCCACCGGGTTCACGGGCTGGCTGTTGCGGCAAGCGGTCGTACGCGACGTGCCCGGCGCACCGCTGACGTTCCCCTGGCAGGCACTGTCCGGGATCACGGCAGCCTGCGTGGTCGTGCTGCTCGCCGCAGCCGTCGCCGGGGCGTACGCGCTGCGGGGCGGGGAAGCGACCGACTGAGCCTGTCCTGAATGGGCCTGTGAGGGGTTAAGTAGTGTTTGCCGCGTGACAGAGATGGACGGGGTGCTCATCCAGGACGGCATCGGCGAGGGCGACGGTCTGGAGCGCCTGTGGACGCCCTACCGGATGGCCTACATCCGCGGCGAGAACAAGCCCACCGACCCCTCGGAGACGGAGTGCCCGTTCTGCCGGGTGCCGACGCTCGAGGATGCCGAGGGTCTGGTCGTCCACCGCGGCGAGACCTGCTTCGTGGTGCTCAACCTCTATCCGTACGCCCCGGGCCACATGATGGTGTGCCCCTACCGCCACATCGCCGGCTACGTCGAGACCACCGACGAGGAGGCCGCCGAGATGGCGGTGCTGACCAAGCAGGCCGTACGCACCCTCGCCGGCGTCTCGCGCGCCGAGGGCTTCAACATCGGGATGAACCAGGGCACCGCGGGCGGCGCAGGCATCGCCGCCCACCTGCACCAGCACATCGTGCCCCGCTGGGTCGGCGACCAGAACTTCATGCCGATCATCGGCCGCACCAAGACCCTGCCGCAGCTGCTGACCGACACCCGCGACCTGCTCGCGCAGGCGTGGGCGTCGGCCTAGCAGGTCGGCCTGGGGCTCAGACGATCGCCCAGGCCACGGCGGCGGCCGCGAACCCGACGATCGAGAGCACCGTCTCCAGCACGGTCCAGGTGGCCAGGGTCTGCTTCACGGTGAGGTTGAAGTAGCGCGAGACGATCCAGAAGCCACCGTCGTTGACGTGGCTGAGGATGATCGAGCCGGCGGCGATCGCGACCGCGATCACGGCGAGCTCGGGCTGCGAGTAGCCGGTGCCGAGGGTCGGCGCGATGATGCCGCCGGTGGTCACGATCGCCACGGTCGCGGAGCCCTGGGCGATCCGGAGCGCGCAGGAGATGACGTAGGCCAGCAGCAGGATCGGCAGGCCGGCGTCGGAGAGCACCTCGGCGAGCGCGGTGCCCACACCGGTCGCGGTGATCACCGCGCCGAAGAACGCGCCGGCGCCGACGACGAGCAGGATCATGCCGACCGGCCGCAGCGAGGCACCGGTGAACTCGGAGATCTCCTCGAGACTCATCCCGCGCCGGATGCCGAGCAGCCAGAAGGCGAGGAGCACGGCGATGGTGAGCGCGATCGCCGGGTTGCCGAAGAAGGTGAGCAGGCTGAGCAGCCGGCCCGGGTCGAGCAGCATCGTGCCGAAGGTCGCGCCGAGGATCAGGACCAGCGGCACCGCGATGACCCCGAGGACGAGGGAGAGCGCGACCGGGGTGGTGGGCGTCTTGTCCTGCTCCGCCTCGGTCTCCGCGACCAGGAACTCCTCGGGCACGGAGACCTGGACCCGCCGGGCGATCCACGTGGGGAAGAGGATCCCGGCCGCGGCGAACGCGGGCAGGCCGCACAGCAGGCCCATGATGATCAGCCAGCCGAGGTCGACGCCGAGGAGTCCGCCCAGGGCAGTGGGGCCGGGGTGGGGAGGCAGGAAGGCATGCGTCATCGACAGGCCCGCGAGGACCGGGAGGGCGTAGAGGACGAGCGACTTGCCGCCGCGGTGAGCGGCGACGTAGACCAGCGGCGCGAGCACGAAGATGCCGATGTCGAAGAAGACCGGGATGCCGAAGATCAGGCCGACCAGGCCCATCGCGACCGGGGTGCCGCGCTCGCCGAAGATGCCGATCAGCCTCGCGGCCAGGACATCGGCGCCGCCGGACCGCTCGAGCAGTGACCCGAGGACGGTGCCGAGACCGATGATGAGCGCGATGTGGCCCAGTACGCCGCCGAAGCCGGTCTCGATGAGCGACTCCTTCGCGGAGAGCGCGGTGCCCACCATCTGCTCGACGGACAGGCCGGCGGCGACGGCGAGGCCGATGCCGCTGATGAAGAGGGCGATGAAGGGTTCGAGCTTCACCTTGATGATCAGGAAGAGGAGCACGGCGATCGCTGCGGCGCAGAGCAGCAGCAGGCCGGTGGTGCTTGTCTGGAGCCAATGCATGGTTGGTTCTCCCGTCGGGTCAGGGGTGGGGGATGGATCGGGGGATGGACTCAGCGCAGAGCTGCACGGAACCGGGCGGCGTTGGTGGTGATCTGCTCCCACCGGGCCTCGTCGACATCGGCGGGCTGGACCACCGACGTCCCGGCGGTCACGGCGATGGCGCCGGCCCGCAGGAACTCCGCGGCGTTGTCTTCGTCGACTCCGCCGGAAGGGATCAGGGCGACCTCGGGGAACGGTCCCCGCAGGTCGGAGAAGTAGCGCGGGCCGACGGCCCGTGCCGGGAAGATCTTGACCGCGTCGGCGCCGAGCGTGGTCGCGGTGAGGACCTCGGTCGGAGTGAGGGCGCCGAGGACGACGGCCGCACCCGCGGCGTGACCCTCGGCGACGATCTCCGCCGCCTCCGGCGGCAGGCCGGGCGTCACCAGGAACCGGGCGCCGGCCGCGAGCGCGGCGCGAGCCTGATCGGCGGTCAGCACCGTTCCGGCGCCGATGACGATGTCGTCGTCGGCCCGGGCGCTGACCTGCGCGAGGAGATCGGTGAGACCCGGCGTCGTGTAGGTCAGCTCGACGGTCCGGATGCCCCCGGCGGCCAGCGCATGGCAGAGCGCGACGGGGTCGTCGAGCCGGGAGGCGCGTACGACGACCAGCGCCTGGTCGTCCTGGAGCGTCTCGATGACGAGGTTGCTCATCGGGCTCGGGTCCCTTCGTCGGTGCGGCGCAGCGCCCGTCCGGGCAGTGCGTCGGTGCGGTGGCCGTCCTCGATGACGGCGGTGCCGTTGACCAGCACCCAGTCGATGCCGCGCGCCTGCTGCCGCGGCTGCTCGAACGTGGCGGTGTCCTGGACGGTGTCGGGCTCGAGGAGCACCAGGTCGGCGGCGTACCCCTCCCGGACGAGGCCGCGCTCGTGCAGCCGGAGTCTCGCCGCCGGGCGGCCGGTGAGGTGGTGGACGCAGTCGACCAGGTCGAGCACCCCGAGCTCGCGTACGTAGCGGGCGAGGTAGCGGGGGAAGGTGCCCCACGCGCGGGGATGCGGGCGCTCGCCGACGAGGATCGCGTCGCTGCCGCCGCAGTGGGTGCGGTGCCGCATGATCGTCTGCACGTTCTCCTCGTGGCCGACGTGCTGGAGGATCGTGGTCGCCAACCGGTCGCGGACGAGCAGGTCGAAGAAGACGTCCGTGGCCACCTGGCCGGTCTCCTCGGCGATCTCGGCGACGGTGCGGCCGACGTAGCCGGACAGCTCCGGGTTGCGTACGCCGCTGATCTGGATCGTGCGCCAGTCGGTCACGCAGCCGTGGCAGCCGTCGGTGCCGACATGGTCGAGCTCGTGCGCGATCCGCGCGCGGTCGGCCGGTTGCGCGATCCGCGTGAGCAGGGCGTCGGGGCCGCCGGAGGTGGACCAGCTGGGCAGCACGGCGCTCAGCGTGGTGGCGCCGGGGAGGTAGGGATAGGTGTCGAGCGTGATGTCGACGCCGTCGTCCAGGCCGGCCTCGATGAGGTCGACGAGCTCGCCGGCCCGTCCGCGGTTGGGCTCGAAGTTCATGGTCGCGTGGGTGAGGTGGAGCGCGCACCCGGAGGCCCGGGCGACGGCGATCATCTCGGCGTACGCCTCCAGCGCACCGGCGCCGTAGGACCGGTGGTGCGGGCTGTAGTAGCCGCCCGCCTCGGCGACGACCCGGCACAGCGTGGCCAGCTCGTCGTCGTCGGCGAACATGCTCGGCGGGTAGGTCAGGCCGCTGCTCATCCCCACCGCGCCCTCCTCGAGGCCGACCCGGAGCAGGCGCGCCATCTCGGCGATCTCGGTGGGAGTCGCGGGCCGGTTGTCGGGACCGACGACCATCAGCCGCAGGGTCCCCTGCGGAACGAGGTACGCCGCGTTGCACGCGATCCCGCGGTCGAGCCGGTCCAGGTAGCCGGCGACGGTGTCCCAGTCGAAGTCGAAGTCGTCGGGCTCGCCGTTCCAGCCCGCGATCTGGCGGCGTAGGTGGGCGCGCGCCGCCGGGTCGGCGGGCGCGAACGAGAGGCCGTCCTGCCCGACGACCTCGAGCGTGACGCCCTGGCTCACCTTGGCGGTGTGGTCGGGGTTGACCAGGATCTGCAGGTCCGAGTGGGCGTGCATGTCGATGAACCCCGGCGTCAGCGCCCGACCGGCCGCGTCGATGGTGCGCCGCGCGACCGGGGCCGGAGCATCGGTGTGGATGCCCGTGATCCGCCCGGCGTCGATGCTGACGTGGGCGTGGAACGCCGGGGCTCCGCTGCCGTCGATGACAGTCGCGTCGCGGATGAGCAGGTCGGTCATGGTGGCTCCTCTCAGAACCAGGTGCGCACGAGGTCGACGACGACCGGGTCGTCGGCGTCGGCGTCGTCGAGGACCGGGATGAGGCCCCACTTGTCGAAGGCGGTGCACGGGTGCGAGAGCCCGAGCCGGAGCTCGTCGCCGATCGTGACGGGCGCCTCGGTGGCGGGGTCCCAGCGAAGGAAGCCGTGCTGGTCGTTGAGTGCGGTCACCGCGACGCCGGAGAGCGGGGTCGCGGGGGAGCCGGTCGTCCGTGCCCGCAGCAGCTGCGCCTCGGGCATGCCCTCGTCGAAGGGCAGGTCGCGCTTGCCCGCGTCGAAGAGCGCGAGCCCCGGCTCCGGCTGGGAGGAGATCCGCACCCAGCCGTGAAGGGCGCTGCGTAAACCGGGCCCGCTGGTGCGGGGCGTGCTCCCCAGCGGTGAGATGCCGCGGTAGAAGCCGTCGTCGTGGGTGATGTAGGCGCCGCTGCGGAGCACTACGCGAGCCTCGTCGTCGGCCACCAACGGCGCGAGCGCGTCTGCCACCTGCTCGAAGTACGCGCTGCCGCCGGCGCTCACCACCGGCGTCCGGCCGGCGGGCAGCAGGCCGGAGATCCGCCGGTGGAGGGAGACCAGGCTGTCGACGTACGCATGGACGACGCCGAGCGCGGCCTCGTCGGTGGTGTGCGCCAGGGCGCCCTCGTAGCCGGTGACCCCGGCGAGCTCCAGATGCGGAGAGGCAGCGACGGCCTCGGCCACGGCGACCGCGGTCGCCTCGTCACGGGCGCCGGTGCGACCGCCCGCGGCGCCGCGCTCGACGAGGACGCCGAGCGGGCGGCGCGGCCCGGCCTCGGCGGCATGGGCGGCGAGCGCCTCGTGCATCAGAGCGACCGTCCGTGGCGAGTCGGCCCACACCAGCACCTCCAGCCCCGTGTCCTCGGTGATCTGGTCGGAGATCCAGCGCAGGGTGAGCGGGGAGACGATCGCGTTGGCCACGATCACCCGGGAGACGCCGAAGGCGCGGGCGACGGCGAGCTGGGGGAGGTTCGCGACGGTGATCGCCCAGGCGCCGGCGGCGAGCTGCTCGGCCCACAGCTGCGGAGCCATCGTGGTCTTGCCGTGCGGAGCCAGGGCGATGCCGCGCTCCGCGCACCAGGCGGCCAGCACGTCACGGTTGTGGGTCATCGCGACGCGGGAGAGGGAGAGCACGGGTGTGGGCAGCTGCGAGAGGCGGGGCGCCGCGTCGAGCACCTCGGCGACCGTACCTCCCCACAGCGCGGGCGGGATCGCCTTGTGGCGCCAGTCGACCCGCTCCTCGCGCAGCGCTGCGACGGCCGTTGCGTCGATGTGGGCTGCCGGGTGATCCATGGCCCGTCCTTCCTTCGTTGCATAATGTGCAACGGTGATTGCGTATTTCGATTCGTTAGTTGTAGCATCGGCCACGCCGGGCGTCAACGGCCCGGCGAAGAACCAACAGGGGAGGAGCTCCATCCGTGGGCAGTAGTGGAGACGTGCGAGTGGTCTGTCTCGGGGAGGCGATGGTCGTGCTGCGTCCGGAGGGCGACCAGTCGCTCGCCGAGGCGACGACCCTGCGTCGTTCGGTCGGCGGCGCCGAGGCCAACGTGGCCGGTGCTCTGGCCGCCCTCGGTGTGCGGACCGCCTGGGTGTCCCGGCTCGGCCAGGACCCGTTCGGCGACGTCGTGACCGCCGACCTGATCGCCCGCGGCGTGCACGTCGAGACCGAGCGCGACCCCGAGCGGCCGACGGGGCTCTACCTGAAGGAGCCCGCCCCCGGCGGCAGCCGTATGCACTACTACCGCGCCGGCTCCGCGGCCGCCGCGATGGACGTCGGCCTGCTGGATCTGCCGGGAGTCGCGGAGGCGTTGACCTCGGCCGAGGTCGTGCACACCTCCGGGATCACCGTCGGCATCCTCGAGGAGGGATCGACGCTGGTCACCCGTCTGCTGGCGCTGCGTGACGAGCTCGGCTTCCGGCTCAGCGTCGACCTCAACTGGCGACCGGCCCTGTGGGCCGGGCGCAGCATCGCGCCGCTGATCGACCTGCTGCGCGCGGCCGACATCGTTCTGCTCGGCGCCGACGAGGCGCGCGCGGCGCTCGGCACGCATGCTCCCCACGAGCTCCGCGAGCTCCTGGGCGAGCGTCCGCGGCTGGTGATCAAGGCCGACTCCCATGCGGCCGTGGAGCACGACGCCGACGGATCCGCCACGCAGGTCCCGGCGCTCCGGGTCGACGTCGTGGAGCCGGTGGGCGCGGGCGACGGCTTCGCCGCGGGCTACCTCGCCGCGCTCGTCGACGGGACCGGCCCGGTCGGCCGGCTGCGCCAGGGCCATCTGGTCGCGGCGGGCGTGCTGGCCGCGACCGGCGACCACGCGCAACCGCCCGCCGCCGACGTACGCGCCCGGCTGCTCGAGTGCTCCGAGGACGACTGGGCCGCGACCCGGGTGAGCGCGTCCGGCATCGACACCCCGGCGACCCGTGAGGAGGTCGGGCCGCGATGAGCCAGAGTCTCTCCCGCGCGCTGCAGATCCTCATCGAGCTCGGTGAGGGCGAGCGATCGCTCGACCAGATGGCCGCCAGCCTCGGGGTCCACAAGACCACCGCGATGCGGCTGCTGCACACCTTGGAGGCGGACCGGTTCGTACGCCGCGACGACCGCCAGCGCTACCACCTCGGCTCGCGGCTGTTCGCCCTCGGCACCGCAGCCCTCTCCCAGCACGCGATCCGCGACGTGGCCCAGCCCCACCTGACGCGCCTCGCGGCCGAGACGGGCGGCCAGGCCGTCCACCTGGCTGCGTACGAGAACGGCACGGCCGTCTACCTCGCCAAGGTGGAGAGCACCCACTCGGTGCGGATGTACTCCCGGGTGGGTCTGCCCGCCGCGCTGCACGCGACCGCCGTCGGCAAGGTGCTGGTCGCGGGGTTGCCACCTGGCGAGCAGAAGGCGGTGGTCGCCGGCATCGACTTCCGGCCGTTCACCAGCCGCACCATCCCGGACGCGGCCAGCTACCACGAGGTGCTCGCCCAGACGCGCGAGCAGGGCTGGGCCGAGGACGCCGCCGAGCACGAGGACTTCATCAACTGCGTCGGGGCGCCCGTACGCGACGAGGCCGGGCGCGTCGTCGCCGCGGTCTCCGTCTCCGTGCCCGACGTCATCCTGCCCCGCGATGGGGTGCGTGCCCTGGTGCCGCAGCTCCTCGCGGCCACCGAAGCGATCTCCGCCGACTGGGCCGGCCGGAGCTCATGAGAACACCCCGAGAGGAAACCCATCCCATGTCCGACATCCGCATCTCCACCGACCAGGCCCCGGCCCCGGCGCACACCTTCTCCCAGGGGGTGGTCCGCGGCGGCCTGATCCAGGTCTCCGGTCAGGGCCCGGTCGACCCCGCCACGAACGAGTACCTGTTCCCCGGCGACGTGAAGGCCCAGACCGTACGCACCCTGCAGAACGTGGAGGCGATCCTGGCCGCCGCCGGTGCGGGCTTCGAGGACGTGCTGATGCTCCGGGTCTACCTGACCACCCGCGACGACTTCGCCGCGATGAACGACGCCTACGGCGAGTTCATCGGCTCACGCGTCGCCGAGGGCGGCATCCTCCCGTGCCGCACCACCGTGATGACCGGCCTGCCCCGCGAGGAGATGCTCGTCGAGATCGACGCGCTCGCCGTCGCCCGTTAGTCGACGACCCGGGCGAGCTCCCGGCTGAGGTAGGGCGCCAGGGTGCGGGCGTAGCGCGAGGTGATGTGGTTGCCGTCGCGGTAGACGATGACGTTGCCGATCACTGCCGGGCAGACCTCGTCCCCGCAGAAGAGGTGGGTCATGTCGACCAGGTGCGCGTTGGGATCGCGGGCGACCGCGTCGCGGTGCGGGTCCTTGACGAGTACGTCGGTGCGCGGCCGCCCGCACGCCTCGCCTGCCGTCTCGGGGGAGTGCCGCTGGATGCAGCCCAGCGTGGTGCGCAGATAGGCGGCGTTGTCGGGCTCGAACATCGGGTTGTCGACGAGCGCGATCACCGGCACGTCCTTCGAGGGCCGGTGGCTCCAGGCCTCGACCAGACCGTTGACCGTGGACTCGTACGGAGTCTCGGCGCCCAGCGGCTGGGTCGTCTTGCGGGCCGAGTGGGTGACGATGATCGCGTCGAGGTCCTGCTGCTCGGGAGCGCGCAGGTAGGCCTCGAGCTGCCGGTTCCACTCTGCGCAGGCGGGGCGGTTGTCGGCGATGTTCCGGCCGAGCGGCCGGGTGTTCCAGTGGCAGGCGGCGCGGGCGGCGACGTCGATGCGCCAGTTCCGCTGGTCGCCGATCAGGTCGAGCGCGCCGACCGGAGCGACGGCGTGCGAGTCGCCGACCATCAGCAGCCGCTTCCGGTAGCCCTCGACCGACCCGTTGGGGCAGGCGCTGAAGCGCACCGGACGCTCCTCGAAGGACCAGCACTGGCTCCGGTTCTCGTCGTCCGCGCCGATCGCGGCCACCGCCGGGATCAGCGCGCCCCGCAGGTCGGGGTTGCGGCACGAGCCTCCCGCGGACCCCACCGCCAGCGCGGACGCACCGAGGCACTCGGTCGTGAAGGGGTCGGCGGTGGCGAGCCGGGCCGCCGCCGCGATCGCCCTGTCCTCGGAGTGGTCGATCGCGGCCAGACCGCTCCACCCGGCGCCGACGGCGACCACGAGTGCAGCCAGGGTGGCGACCAGGGCTCGCGGCCCGCCTGGCCTGATGACGTACGTCTGGACCTGGCGGGTCACCAGCCGGTTGGTCGCCCAGGCGAGCAGCGTGGAGACGACCAGCACGCCCGCGGCCGAGGCGACGGTGAGCCGCTCCCCGCCGGTGTAGTAGAGCCACGCGATCAGCAGCGGCCAGTGCCACAGGTAGAGCTCGTAGGAGATGTCGGCGACGAACCGCAGCGGGCGGGTCTCCAGCAGGCGACGCGGCCCACGCGGCGACGGGGTGGACCCCACCATCACCAGCAGCGCCCCGGCGACCGGCCACAGGGCCAGCGGGCCGGGGAAGTGGTCCGCGCCGTCCATCACGAAACCGCAGGTCACGACCAGGGCGAGACCGGTCCACGCCGCGTACGGCCTGATCTTCTCGGGCAGGCTCAGGCGGCGCAGGGCGAGCGCGGTCAGGGCGCCGGCGGCGATCTCCCAGAAGCGGGTGAGGGAGTTGAAGTACGCAGCCGCCTGGTCGGATCCGGAGACCTTGATCGCGTAGGCGAAGGAGAGGGCGAAGGCGGTCGCGGTCAGCACGAACAGCACCCGCGCGAGGCTGAGCCGTCCCAGCCGGCCGCGCGCCACGACGCGGAGCACCAGAGCCAGCCCGACGACCACCAGTGGCCAGAGCAGGAAGAACTGCCCCTGCACCGCGAGCGACCAGAAGTGCTGCACCGGCGTCGAGGACGGCCCCGCGGCGCCGTAGGTGAGCTGGTTGGCGATGAGCTCCCAGTTGAGCGTGTACGTCGCCGCCGCGACGAGCTCGCGGGTCGTCTGCGTCCACAGCGTCTGCGGGATGAAGACCACCATCAGCGCTGCCGTCGCGGCCAGCACGACCAGTGCCGGCGCGGCGAGCCGCGCGAACGTACGTCCGTAGTGCTCGCCGAGCTTCACCCGGCCGCGCTCGGCCCTGCCCACCAGTGACCGGGTGGCGAGGAAGCCGGAGATCACCAGGAAGACGTCGATCCCGCCGGAGACCCTGCCGTTGCCGAAGAGATGGAAGGCGACCACGAGCGCCAGGGCGATACCGCGCAGGCCGTGGATCTCGCTGATGTGTCCGGAGGTGTGCCCAGATTTGGGGCTCTTGGGTTCGCTGTCTGCCCGGCTGGTCGTGGGCATGCGGAAATCCGAGGTGGCGGTCACGTGATCGCTGTTCTAGTGGGCGTTGACGGGTGAGAGCCGTCGCACCGTAACGAGCAGTGGTGACCTGAAGGCATACGGCCGTTATCAATCTGCCGTCGAGATCTCCTCAGAACCGCTTCACATCGCCGCTGAAGGAGATAGGTTGCACCCCGACGTGACTTAGATCACACCCAGGACTGAGGAGTTCGACGATGAACACGCACAAGATCGGCCGCCTGATGGCGGTCGCAGCGGTGGCGACCCTGTCGACCGCAGCGCTCGTGGCATGTGGAGGCTCGGATGACGGTGGCGACTCGGGAGACTCGGGCGGCACGGACGTCGGAGTGATCCTCCCCGACGCGACCACGTCTCCCCGATGGGAGTCCCAGGACCGGCCCAACCTCGAGAAGGCGTTCGCCGACGCCGGCCTCGAGGCCACGATCCAGAACGCCCAGGGCGACACCGCCAAGTTCGGTCAGCTGTGCGACAGCATGATCAACGAGAACGTCAAGGTCATCATCATCACCAACCTCGACTCCGAGTCGGGCGCGGCCTGTCTGAAGAAGGCCGCCGACGCGGGCGTGACGAGCATCGACTACGACCGGCTGACGCTCAACGGCGGCGCCTCCTACTACGTCTCCTTCGACAACGTGAAGGTCGGCGAGCTGATGGGCACAGGCCTCGACGAGTGCATCACCGCCGCGGGCAAGAAGGGCGGCAACATCGTCTACGTCAACGGCGCGGCCACCGACAACAACGCGGCCCTGTTCAAGTCGGGCTACGAGAAGGCGCTCGAGCCGAAGATCGCCGACGGCACCTACAAGCTCGTCGGGGACCAGTCGGGGGAGTGGGACGCCACCAAGGCCGGGAAGGTCTTCGACCAGATGTACACCGCCAACGGCGGAAAGATCGACGGCGTGGTCTCGGCCAACGACACCATGGCCGGCGGCATCATCGCCCGGCTCAAGGCCAACAACGCCCAGGGCAAGATCCCGGTGACCGGCCAGGACGCCTCGGTCGAGGGCCTGCAGAACATCCTGCAGGGCTTCCAGTGCGGCACCGTCTACAAGAACACCGCGCTCGAGGCCAAGGCCGCCGCGGACCTGGCGATCGCGCTGATCGAGGGTGACGAGGAGGCTGCCGAGGCGCTGGCCACAGGCAGCGTCGAGGACACCGAGGCCGGCACGGACGTGCCGTCCGTGCTCGCCGAGCCCGTCTGGGTCACCAAGGAGACCGTCGGGACCGTCATCGAGGACGGTCAGGCCGACGCCGCCGAGGTGTGCGCCGGCGCGATCGCCGACCTGTGCACCGAGAACGGCGTGCCTCAGTGAGTCCACTGCTGGAGCTGCACGGCGTCGAGAAGTCCTTCGGCGCCGTGCAGGTCCTGCGCGGAGTGGACCTCTCGGTCCAGGCGGGCCGGGTCACCGCGCTCGTCGGTGACAACGGTGCCGGCAAGAGCACCCTGGTCAAGGGGATGGCCGGGATCCATCTCTTCGACGCCGGCGACTACCTCTTCGAGGGCGAGCCGGTGAAGGTGACCAACCCCAAGGACGCCGCCGCGCTCGGGATCGAGGTCGTCTACCAGGACCTCGCGCTGTGCGACAACCTCGACGTCGTCCACAACATGTTCCTCGGCCGGGAGATGAGTCGGCTCCGGCTGGTCGACGAGGACACCATGGAGCAGCGCGCTCGCGAGACGCTCGACGGTCTCTCGGTGCGTACGCTGAAATCGGTGCGTACGCCGGTCGCCTCCCTCTCCGGTGGCCAGCGCCAGACCGTGGCGATCGCCCGGGCCGTGCTGTGGAACTCCAAGCTGGTCATCCTCGACGAGCCGACCGCCGCTCTCGGCGTGGCGCAGACCGAGCAGGTGCTTCGGCTGGTGCGGCGCCTGGCCGACCGGGGCCTCGGTGTCCTGCTGATCAGCCACAACCTCAACGACGTCTTCGAGGTCGCCGACGACATCGCGGTCCTGTATCTGGGCGGCATGGTCGGGCAGATCGAGGCCGCCTCCACGACGCGTGAGCGGGTCGTGCAGGCGATCACCACCGGCGTCGTTCCTGAGGGAGGTGCAGCATGAGTACCGACACCGATGACCCGACGATCGCCGCGGCACCGGACCCGGAGCCCGACAACTCGCTGGGCGGGATCTTCCGGGCCTACATGGCCAAGCTCAGGGGTGGTGAGGTCGGCTCGCTGCCGGCGGTGCTGGGTCTGATCGCGCTGGTCGTGGTCTTCTCCGCGCTGCGTCCCGAGCAGTTCACCAACTCGTTCAACTTCGCCAACCTGATCGGCCAGTCGGCGGGGGTGACCGTGCTCGCGATGGGCCTGGTCTTCGTGCTGCTGCTGGGCGAGATCGACCTGTCCGCGGGATTCGCGGGCGGCACGTGCGCCGGGGTGCTCGGCGTGTGCCTCACCCGGCAGGAGTGGCCGCTGATCCCGGCGCTGCTGGCGGCACTGCTCACCGGAGCGGTGATCGGCCTGACCATCGGGCTGCTGGTGGCCCGGCTCGGGATCCCGTCGTTCGTGGTCACGCTGGCCGCTTTCCTCGGGCTGCAGGGCGTGCTGCTGACGATGATCGGTGAGGGCGGGACGATCCCCATCCGCAACGACTTCATCAACGGCCTCAACAACGCCAACCTGCCGGTCTGGCTCGGCTGGGTGCTCGGCATCGTCTGCATCGTGGGCTATGCGGGCTCGACGTACATCACCGATGCGCGTCGCCGGGCCAAGAACCTCACGGTGCAGCCCATCCTGCTGTGGGCGCTGAAGACCGGGCTGCTGACGGTCGTGGTGCTCGGCGTGGTCGGCTACCTCTCCACCGAGCGCAGCCGCAACCCGGCGCTGACCTCGCTCAAGGGGGTGCCGGTCTCGCTGGTGGTGATCGTCGGCCTGCTGATCCTGCTCACCTTCACGCTGACCCGCACAGCCTGGGGCCGGCACGTCTACGCGGTCGGCGGCAACGCCGAGGCCGCACGGAGGGCCGGGATCAACGTGTTCCGGGTGCGCCTGTCGTGCTTCATCCTCTGTTCGACCATGGCGGCGGTGGCAGGCATCATGATCGCCAGCCGGACCAACTCGGTGAACCCGAACACGGGCGGCGAGACGACCCTGCTGTACGCCGTGGGCGCCGCCGTCATCGGCGGCACCTCGCTCTTCGGCGGCAAGGGCCGGGTCATCGATGCCGTCATCGGCGGCACCGTCGTGGCCGTCATCGACAACGGGATGGGCCTGCTCGACCAGCCCCAGGGCACCGTCTGGATGGTCACCGGCCTGGTCCTCCTGGTCGCGGCCAGCGTCGACGCGCTCTCACGGCGGAGAGCATCGGCTACCGGGCACGTGTAGCGGGCGCGTTCCTTCACCAAGGTATGCAGGCGAAGGCGCACATCCCCAGCGGAGCTCCGCACGGGATGTGCGCCTTTCGCTGCATACCGTGATGAAGGCTCAGGCCGGCGGAGCGGTGCTGCTGCGCTCGACCAGCTCGGCGGGCAGCCGCAGATGGCGCTCGGTCTGCTTGCCCTCGAGCAGCTCGAGCAGGAGCCCGAGGGCGGCCCGGCCCATCTCGTGCAGCGGCTGGGCGACGGTGGTGAGCGGGGGAGTGGCGTCGCGGGCCTCGGGTACGTTGTCGAAGCCGATCACCGAGAGGTCCTCGGGCACGCGCAGGCCGAGCGAGCCGGCGACCTCGATGACCTTGATCGCGGAGATGTCGTTGGCGGCGAAGATGGCGGTGGGCCGCTCGCCGGCCGGGAGTGAGAGCAGCTCGCGGGCCGGTGCCTCGGCGAGCTCGGGGTGGTAGCCGCCCACCCGGATCAGGTCGGGGGAGACGCTGAGACCGGCGCCGTAGAGGGCCTCGCGGTAGCCCTGCTCGCGCAGGCCGGCGGAGCGGAGGTCGGGGCGCCCACCGAGGAACCCGATGCGCCGGTGGCCGAGCCCGACCAGGTGGTCGACGGCGAGCCGGGCGCCGGTGATGTTGTCGGCGTCGACGGTCATCGGGCCGTCGGGCCCGGTGTGGGGGTCGATCGCGACGACCGGGATGGTGGTCTCGTCGGTGATGATCATCGACGGCGTGACCACGATCGCGCCGTCGATCAGGGTGTGACCGAGGCGGGAGAGCGAGCGGCGCTCCCAGCCGGTGTGGTTGTGGGCGCCGGTGCGTCCCGCGTGGGCCAGGAGCTCGTAGCCGGTGCCGTCCAGCGCCGCCGAGATGCCCTTGAGGAGCTCGGCGGAGTAGGGCTCGAACTCGGCCACGAGCACGCCGATCACGCCGGTGGACTTGCGGCGCAGGCTCGAGGCGATCAGCGAGGACTGGTAGCCGAGCTCGTCGATAACCGCGAGCACCTTCTCGGCCGTCGCCTCGCTGACGCCGTAGCGCTCGTTGATCACCTTGGAGACGGTGGCCACGGAGACGCCGGCCTCGCGGGCCACGTCGGTGATGGTCACCCGGCGGGGGCGTGGCTGATCGAGCGTGCTCATGGCCTGACAGTAGCCCACTTCGGGGATTGTCGATAACAGGCTACGAAAACGTTATCGACAACGATTGACATGCTCGCCCTCACGCGCCATGCTCGACCACACGATGTGGCGGCAGTCACATGATCACCCCATACCCCGAGCAGTGACGAAGAGGTCCCAAGATGTCGAGGAAGACACAAGCGCTCGCCGCGCTGTGCGCCGGATTGATGATTGCCGCCACCGGTTGTGGTGGCTCGGGCGACTCCGGTGGCGGCGACGACAACACCATCATCTGGTGGCACAACTCCAACAACGATCCCGGGAAGGGCTACTACGAGCAGGTCGCCAAGGACTTCGAGAAGGCGAACCCCGGCGTCGACGTCAAGGTGCAGGCGTTCGCGCACGAGGACATGCTCACCAAGCTGGACGCTGCGTTCCAGAGCGGTGACCCCGAGCAGATCCCCGACGTCTACATGGAGCGTGGCGGCGGCGAGCTCGCCGACCACGTCGAGGCGGGGCTGACCAAGGACCTGAGCGAGGACGCGGCCGACGAGATCGAGATGATCGGCGGCTCGGTCGCCGGCTGGCAGGTCGAGGACAAGACGTACGCTCTGCCGTTCTCCATCGGAGTCGTCGGTTTCTGGTACAACAAGGACCTCTTCGCCAAGGCCGGCATCAGCGCCGCGCCGAAGACGATGGATGAGTTCTACGCCGCCGTCGACAAGCTCAAGGCCGCGAACATCGCGCCGGTCTCGGTCGGTGGCAAGGACGCCTGGCCGGCCGCGCACTACTACTACTGGACCGCGGTCCGGGAGTGCTCGCAGGACGTGCTGACCTCGGCGGTCAAGAGTCTCGACTTCTCCGACCCCTGCTTCGAGAAGGCGGGTGAGGACGTCGTCGACATCGTCGCGAAGGAGCCGTTCAACAAGGGCTTCCTCTCCACCGGCGCCCAGGAGGGCCCGACCTCGGCCTCCGGCCTCCTCGCGACCGAGAAGGTCGCCATGGAGCTCGCCGGCCACTGGGAGCCCGGCGTGATGCAGGGCATCACCGAGGACAAGAAGGGCCTGGGCGAGAAGACCGGCTGGTTCTCCTTCCCGACCATCGACGGTGGCCAGGGCGACCCGGCCGCGCAGATGGGCGGAGGTGACGCCTGGGCTGTCTCCGAGGGCGCTCCCGACGCATCGGTCGACTTCGCCAAGTACCTGCTCTCCACCGATGTGCAGAAGGGCTTCGCCGAGAACGGGATGGGCCTGCCGACCAACCCCGACGCGGTCGGCTCGCTGACGGACCCCGCTCTGGCCGACCTGATCAAGGTCCGTGACAGCGCTCCGTACGTCCAGCTCTACTTCGACACCGCTTTCGGCCAGTCCGTCGGCGGCGCGATGAACGACGCCATCATCAACGTCTTCGCGGGGAAGGGCTCGGCAGCCGACATCGTCGAGGCCACCCAGGCCGCCGCGGACAAGGAAAAGTGAGTCGAACCTGTGACACACGACGTGACCGACCCCGCTCGGGCGGTGCCAGGACACGCCACATCGGGCACCCGGCGTACAGCTCCTGTACGCCGGGGGCCCGGCGGTACGAAGGGTGCCGGACTCAGTGGTGACACCTGGCGCAAGCGATTCGAGATCCTTGTCTTCGTCACTCCCGCACTGGTGCTCATCGCGCTCTTCGTCGCCTGGCCGATCATCACCGCGGTGCGCTTCTCGGTCTATGACTGGAAGGGCTTCGGTGACCTGACCGACTTCGTCGGCCTGGAGAACTACGCCGAGGTCCTCGGCGACGAGGTCTTCCGCAGCGCGGTCGCCCACAACGCGGTGATCGTGGTGGGCTCGATCCTGCTCCAGCTGCCGCTCGGAGTGGCGATCGCGCTGCTGCTCAATCGGAGGATGAGGGGCCAGGGCCTGCTCCGGACCATCATCTTCGTGCCGTACGTCCTCGCCGAGGTCATCGCCGCGGTGGTCTGGCTGCAGCTGCTGCAACCGCAGTACGGCTTCTTCGACGCGATGACCGCGAAGGTCGGGCTGACCCCGCCCGATCAGGGCTGGCTGGGCACTCCGGAGTACGCCCTGTGGGTCGTGCTCCTGGTGCTCACCTGGAAGTATCTCGGCCTGGCCGTGCTGCTCTTCCTGGCAGCCATGCAGGGTATCTCCGAGGAGCTCTACGAGGCCGCCCAGCTCGACGGCGCCTCCTGGTGGCAGACGCAGCGGCAGATCACCATCCCGCTGCTGGGTCCGACCATGCGCACCTGGGCCTTCTTGTCGATGATCGGGTCGATCCAGTGCTTCGACATGATCTGGGTGCTCACCCAGGGCGGTCCCGCGAACGCGACGACCACCATGGCGACGTACCTGATCGACGAGGGCACCAAGCGCCACAACTACGGCATCGCGGGCGCTGCCTCGGTGATCTTGTTCGTCATCGCCTTCGCGATGGCGCTGGCCTACCAGGTCCTCATCCTGCGTCGTGACACCCAGGACGACACCCAGCGATACACCCGGGCGGAGCGCGCTCTGGTCGGTGCTCTCTTCCGCAAGCGAAAGGCGGCGTGATGGCCAGCGTGACCCTCGAACCTCTCGCCGAGACCGGAAACGGCTCGGGCCGATCACCCCGCAAGCAGCGTCGCCGCAACTTCGGCGGCGGCAACCTGTGGGTATACCTGATCGCGCTCGTCGTGGTCGCGATCACGCTCGGGCCCGTCCTCTACGGCGCACTGGGCGGCTTCCGCAGCAACGCCCAGCTCGCCGACAAGCCGGCCGGGCTGCCCGACCCCTGGGTCTGGACGAACTACGCGGGCGTGCTGAACAACCCCTCGTTCTGGCAGTACGCACTCAACTCGACGATGATCGCGATCATCACCACCGTGGTGACCGTCGTCTTCGGGCTGATGGCGGCGTACCCGCTGGCCCGCTACCAGTTCCGTGGGCGCGAGGCGCTGTTCATGGTCTTCGTGCTCGGCCTGCTCTTCCCGGCCGCGGTGGCGATCATCCCGCTGTTCATCATCATCACCCGCAACCTGCAGATGGCGAACACGTGGTGGGGCGTGGCCCTGCCGCAGGCGGCGTTCGCGCTGCCGATGACGGTGGTCATCCTCCGGCCGTTCCTGATGGCGCTGCCCAAGGAGCTGGAGGAGGCCGCGCTGATCGACGGTGCCAGCCGGATCGGCATCTTCTGGCGGGTCCTGATGCCGCTGTCCGCACCCGGGATGATCACCGTCGGGGTGCTGGCCTTCGTGACCTCCTGGAACGCCTACCTGCTGCCGCTCCTGCTGCTGCAGGACAAGATGCGCACGCTTCCGCTCGGCGTCGCCGACTTCTCCACCGAACACTCCGCCGACACTGCCGGTGTCCTCGCGTTCACCACGCTCGCGATGATCCCGGCTCTCGTGCTCTTCCTCGCCTTCCAGCGCCGGCTCGTCAGCGGCCTGCAGGGCGCGGTGAAGGGCTAGTAGGGACAACTGTGACTGAAAACGCCCCCCTTCCCGCCTGGCCGCACGTCTCCGACCGCGTGCGTGACCTGCATGCCCAGATGACCTTGGAGGAGAAGCTCGCCCAGATCGTGGGCTACTGGCTCGATCGCGGCGGCGACGTCGTCGCGCCGATGGCCAACGAGATGAGCAGCAACATCTCGGGAGGTGACCGCCGACTCTCGGAGATCACCGCCCACGGCCTGGGCCACTACACCCGGGTCTACGGCACCCGGCCGGTCGAGCCTGCCGAACGGGCCGCATGGCTGTGGGCCGAGCAGAAGCGTCTGGTCGACGAGACCCGACTGGGGATCCCCGCGCTGGTCCACGAGGAGTGCCTGACCGGACTCGCGACCTGGGAGGCGGCGACGTTTCCCACCCCGCTGGCCTGGGGAGCCACCTTCGACCCCGAGGCGGTCGAGGAGATGGCGGCGATGATCGGTTCCGACATGCGCGACCTCGGCATCCACCAGGGCCTGGCGCCCGTGCTGGACGTGATCCGGGACGCGCGCTGGGGCCGGTGCGAGGAGGCCATCGGCGAGGACCCCTACCTCGTCGGGACGGTCGGCACTGCGTACGTCCGCGGGCTGCAGTCGGCCGGTGTGCATGCCACGTTGAAGCACTTCGTGGGCTACTCGGGCTCGCGGGCCGGGCGCAACCACGCACCGCTCTCGGCGGGTCCGCGCGAGATCGCCGACATCTTCCTGCCGCCGTTCGAGATGGCAGTCCTCGACGGTGGCGCGCGGTCGGTGATGGCGTCCTACAACGACATCGACGGTGTGCCGCAGCATGCCTCGATCGAGCACCTCACCACGCTGCTGCGCGAGACCTGGGGCTTCGACGGGGTCGTGGTCGCCGACTACTTCGGTGTCGCGTTCCTGGCGGTGATGCATGCGATCGCTGCCGATCGCGGGAGGGCAGCTGCGTACGCCCTCGAGGCAGGTGTCGACATCGAGCTGCCGAGCGGGGATGCCTACCTCGAGCCGCTCGCGGCGCTGATCCGCTCCGGCGAGGTCTCCGAGGCGATCGTGGACCGGGCCGTGCTGCGCGCGCTGAAGCAGAAGGAGGAGCTCGGTCTTCTCGACGAGTCCTTCGCGGCCGGTCTGGAGGAGGGGGCTCCGGAGTCGATCGACCTGGACTCCCCGGCCCACCGCTCGCTGGCCCGTCGGCTCGCCGAGGAGTCGGTCGTGCTGCTCAGCAACGACGGGGTCCTCCCGCTCAGGGGCGACCTCGGCAAGGTGGCGATCATCGGCCCGAACGCCGACCGCTCCGAGGCGCTGATGGGTTGCTACTCCTTCGTCAACCACGTGATGGTGAGCTACCCCGAGAAGCCTCTGGGCATCGAGCTGCCGACGATCGCCGAGGCGGTCCGGGCCGAGCTCGGCGCCTCCTCCTACGAGGTCGTCGCCGGGTGTGACGTCGAGGGCACGGACCGCTCCGGCTTCCCCGCCGCGGTCTCCGCCGCCGAGGACGCCGACGTGGCCGTGGTCGTCGTCGGCGACCAGGCCGGCCTCTTCGGCCGCGGTACGGTGGGGGAGGGCAACGACTCCGAGTCGCTCGAGCTCCCCGGCGTCCAGCGCGAGCTGGTGTCCGCGGTCGTCGCGACCGGCACGCCCGTCGTGCTCGTGGTCGTCACCGGCCGCCCGTACGCCATCGGGTGGGCGCTCGAGGACGAGACCCGCCCCGCCGCGGTGCTGCAGGCGTTCTTCCCCGGCGAGGAGGGCGGTGCGGCACTGGCGCGCGTCATCTCCGGCGCGGTCAACCCGTCGGGCCGGCTCCCGGTCTCGCTGCCGCGGGTCTCCGGGACTCAGCCCTACAGCTACCTCCAGCCGCTGTTGGGCGGTCCGTCCGAGGTCACCAGCACCGACCCGACGCCGGCCCGCCCGTTCGGCTTCGGACTCTCCTACACCACCTTCGGCTACAGCGGGCTCTCGGCCGACCGCTCGGTCGAGGCGGGTGGCACCTTTGGTGTCGAGGCGACCGTCACCAACCTCGGTGACGTCGCCGGCGTGGACGTGGTCCAGCTCTACGGACGCGATCTGCTCGCTTCGGTGGTCCGCCCGGTCACGCAGCTGCTCGGCTACCAGCGGGTGGCGCTGCAGCCGGGCGAGTCGGCGACCGTACGCTTCGACGTGCCGACGACTCGGTTGGCCTTCGCCGACCGCAGCTACAACCGCGTCGTCGAGCCCGGTGAGGTCGAGGTCTGGGTCGCCGCCTCGGCAGGGGAGAAGGTCGCCACCGCCGTGGCCGAGGGCATCGCGGAGCTCTCCGACGTCGAGGCCGCTTCGGCCGCCGGCGAGTCGGGCACCGACAAGGCTCTGGTCACGATCACCGGTGACGTGCACCGGGTCAGCACCGCTGACCGGCGGATCACGACGGTGACGGTCTCGCGCAACTAGCCGGTGGTGCGGGCTGCCTGGCGGGCGAGGTGGGCGGCGGGATCGGCGATGACGCGGCGTACGACGGTCCCGGCCGCTCCGCGCACGGCGGCGTCGCTGCCGAGCCCGGAGACCAGCAGCCGGGGCGGTTCGACGGCGCCGGTGTGGTGGCTGATCGAGGCCGCGGTCGCCGCGGTCAGCCAGGGCGCGAGGGTGGCGAAGGCGCCACCGAGCACGATCGCGGTGGGGTCGAGGAGGGTGATGACCGAGGCGAGCGCGACGCCGAGGTGCCGGCCGGCGCCGGCGACGGCATCGAGCGCCGTCTGATCGCCCGCCTCGCAGGCCCGGGTGAGGTCGGCCATCGTCGCCACCTGCGCGCGGGCGAGGATCTCCTGCTGCCCGGCCATCCGCTCCAGGCAGCCGTGGCCTCCGCAGCCGCACCGCGGGCCGTCGGGGGCCACCACGACATGGCCGAGCTCGCCGGCGCCCGCGTGCGCGCCGCGGAACACTTCGCCGCCGAGCACGATGCCGCCACCGATGCCGATCTCGCCGGAGACGTGCACGAAGTCGCGCAGGGGAGCGCCGTCGTGCTCGTGACCGCCGAACCACATCTCGCCGAGCGCCGCCAGGTTGGCCTCGTTCTCGACGTCGACCTCGAGCCCGGTGCCCTCGCCGACGGCGTCGGCGAGGTCGACCCGTGCCCAGCCCAGGTTGGGGGTGCGTACGACGGCGCCCTCGACGGTCAGGCCGGGCACGGCGACGCAGGCCCCTGACAGCGGCAGACCCTGGGAGGCGGCGCTGCGGGTGGCCGTACGGGCCAGATCGATGAGGTCGGCGACCACCTCGTCGACCTCGCGGCCGCGGTTGTCGCGGCGTACGACGTGGTGGTAGCGCGGCACGCCGGTCAGGTCGGTCACCACGGCGGCCAGGTAGTCGACGTTGACCTCCAGGCCGAGGCCGGCGACGCCTCCGGGGGCGAGGTTGAGCGCCGTGGCGGGCCGGCCACGCTCGGTCGCGGCCGGGGCGCTCTCCTGGATCAGGCCGGCGGAGATCAGATCGGACACCAGCCCGGATACCGACGACTTCGTCAGGCCGGTGCGCGCAGCGACCTGCGCCCGCGAGACCGGGCTGGTGCGGGCGACCTCGCCGAGCACGAGCGCGAGGTTGCTCGCCCGCATCCCGGCATGCTGGGCAGGCTCGGTTCTCACGGTCATGCACGGGATTAGACCAAGTTCTGAACTTTAGGTCAAGCGACCCGCTTACAGGTGTCCAAAGGGTTGACAATGTGACGGCCGTCGCGTTTCATGAGGACCATATAGTCCGAGTCATGAACTAATGTGAGGAAGCAAGGCTATGACGGATTACACCCCCACCCCCGAGGACAAGTTCACCTTCGGGCTGTGGACCGTGGGCTGGAACGGGCAGGACGTGTTCGGCTCGGCGAGCCGGCCTCACCTCGACGTCGCCCACTCGGTGCACAAGCTGGCCGAGCTCGGCGCCTACGGCATCACCTTCCACGACAACGACGTCTTCGCGATCGACGCGAGCGACGCCGAGCGTCAGGCGGAGATCGACAAGCTCAAGGCGGCACTGGACGAGACCGGCCTCAAGGTGCCGATGGCCACCACCAACCTGTTCGGTCACCCGGTCTTCCGTGACGGTGGCTTCACCTCGAACGACCGTGAGGTGCGCCGCTACTCGATCGCCAAGGTCGCGCGCAACATCGACCTCGCCGCGGAGCTCGGCGCGACGACGTACGTCATGTGGGGTGGCCGTGAGGGTGGGGAGTCCCACGCGGCCAAGGACATCGCGTCCGCGCTCGACCGCTACCGCGAGGCGGTCAACCTGCTCGGCGACTACGTGACCGAACGGGGCTATGACATCCGGTTCGCCATCGAGCCGAAGCCCAACGAGCCCCGCGGCGACATCCTGCTGCCGACCATCGGCCACGCGCTCGCGTTCATCAACTCTCTCGACCGTCCCGAGATGGTCGGCCTCAACCCGGAGGTCGGTCACGAGGAGATGGCCGGGCTCAACTTCGCCTCCGGTGTCGCCCAGGCGCTGTGGCACGGCAAGCTCTTCCACATCGACCTCAACGGCCAGCACGGCCCGCGCTTCGACCAGGACCTCCGCTTCGGCGCCGGCAACCTGCGCGGCGCGTTCAACCTGGTCGACCTGCTGGAGACCAAGGGCTACGAGGGCCCGCGCCACTTCGACTTCAAGCCGCCGCGCACCGAGGACGAGGACGGCGTGTGGGCCTCGGCCGCGGGCTGCATGCGCAACTACCTCGTGCTGCGCGAGCGGGCGAAGGCGTTCCGGGCGGACCCGGAGGTCAAGGCTGCGCTCGAGGCCTCGCAGGTCGAGGAGCTCTCCGTGCCGACGCTGGCCGAGGGCGAGACGCTCGAGGACATCCGCAAGGCGACGTACGACATCGAGAAGCTGGACCACGGCTACGCGTTCGAGCACCTCGACCAGCTGGCCATGGACCACCTCCTCGGGCTTCGTTAGGTTGCAGGGCATGCCGCTCGTCGCCGGGGTCGACTCCTCGACCCAGTCCTGCAAGGTCGTCGTCCGTGACGCGGAGACCGGGGCGCTGGTGCGCTCCGGCTCCGCGCCGCACCCCGAGGGGACGGAGGTGGACCCGGCGGCGTGGTGGACCGCGCTCGAGTCGGCCGCCGAGGCCGCCGGCGGGCTCGATGATGTCGGCGCCGTCTCCGTCGGCGGACAGCAGCACGGGATGGTCTGCCTGGACGAGGCCGGAGAGGTCGTACGCCCGGCCCTGCTGTGGAACGACACCCGCTCGGCCGGCGCGGCCGCCGCGCTCAACACCGAGCTGGGTGCCGCGGCCTGGGCCGAGGCCGTCGGGTCGGTGCAGGTGGCCAGCTTCACGGCCACCAAGCTGCGCTGGCTCGCCGAGCACGAGCCGGACTCGGCGGCTCGGGTCGCGGCGGTGTGCCTGCCCCACGACTGGCTGACCTGGAAGCTTGCCGGCGCCCCGGGGCTGGAGGCCCTGCGTACGGACCGTAGCGACGCCAGCGGCACCGGCTACTACTCCGCGGTGACCGGCGAATACCGTCGCGACCTGCTCAAACGCGCGCTCGGGCGGGACGACGTCGTGCTGCCGGAGGTGCTCGCGCCCTCGGCCTCGGCGGGACGTACGCCGGCGGGGGCGCTGCTCGGCCCCGGCTGCGGCGACAACGCCGGCGCGGCCCTGGGCGTGGGCGCCCGGCCCGGCGACGTCGTCGTCTCCATCGGCACGTCCGGCGTCGCCTGCGCGGTCTCGGAGACACCCACCTCCGACGCGTCGGGCACCGTGGCGGGCTTCGCCGACGCCACCGGCCGCTACCTGCCGCTGGTCGCCACCCTCAACGCCGCGCGCGTCCTCGACGCCACCACCCGGCTGCTCGGGGTGAGCCACGAGGAGCTCTCCCGGCTCGCGCTCGAGGCGCCCTCCGGCTCCGGCGGCCTGGTCCTCGTCCCCTACCTCGAGGGCGAGCGCACCCCCGACCGCCCGTCGGCTCGTGGCGTGATCCACGGACTGACCCTCGCCACCGCCGAGCCCGCCTACCTGGCACGCGCGGCCGTCGAGGGACTGCTCTGCGGCCTCGCCGACGGCATCGACGCCCTGAAGTCCCAGGGCGTCGCCGTCAACCGCGTCCTCCTCGTCGGCGGCGGCGCCCGCTCCGAGGCCGTACGCCGCCTCGCCCCCGTCGTCCTCGGCCATCCCGTCCTCGTCCCCGAGCCGGGGGAGTACGTCGCCGACGGCGCCGCGCGCCAGGCCGCCTGGATCCTCACCGGCGGCGCAGAGCCCCCGACCTGGGAGCTAGCCGGCACCCAGGTCTACGAGGCCGACCCCGACCCCGCCGTACGCTCCCGCTACGCCGAGGTCCGCGATCTGACCGAAGGAACCTAGCCGAGACGTCAGTTACGTCGGGCGAGACGTCACTTAGGTCGGCCGAGATGTCACCCGCTGACCTCTCGGCCGACCGGAGCGACGCCTCGGCCGACGTGAGTAACGCCTCGGCAGAATGTGGGTGACGTTTCGGCGCGCGGGAGTGACGCCTCGGCGGGATCCGATAGCGTGGCCGCGCCATGTTGGATCACATCAAAGGCTTCGTTCAGGGAGTCGTCCTCGCGCCCATCGTCCGGCTGTTCGTGGCGCTGAAGATCAGCCCCGATGTCGTGACGCTCGTCGGCACCATCGGAGTAGTCGTCGGAGCGCTGGCGTTCTACCCGCGCGGCGAGCTGCTGGCCGGCACGATCTTCATCACCTGCTTCGTGTTCAGCGACCTGATCGACGGGGCGATGGCGCGTGCCGTCGGACGTACGTCGAAGTTCGGTGCCTTCTGGGACTCCACCCTCGACCGGTTCGGCGACGGCGCGGTCTTCGGTGGCCTGGCGCTCTACTTCGCCGGCCCGGGCGACTCAGACCTCTATCTCGCACTGTCCCTGTGGTGCCTCGTCATAGGTGCGGTCACCTCCTACGCCCGCGCCCGCGCCGAGTCGCTGGGCTTCACCGCCAACGTCGGCATCGCCGAGCGCGCCGACCGTCTGGTCCTGGTCCTGGTGATGACCGGCTTCGCCGGCATCTTCTCCCTCGACCTGCTCATCTACATCGCGCTGTGGATCCTCGCCGTCGCCTCGACCGTCACCGTCGGTCAGCGCATCTGGACCGTCCGCAAGCAGGCCCTCGCCGAGGAGGCGGCCTCGTGACCGCGCCGACCGAGGCAGACGTACGCCTGGCCGCGGAGCTCGTCCGCGGCGCCGGCTCGCTCGCCGCGAAGATGCGTGTCGAGGGCATCGGCGACTCGATCGAGACCAAGACCTCGGTCTCCGACCTGGTCACCGCCGCCGACAAGGCCGCGGAGAAGGCGATCGTCGAACGCCTGACGGCCGAGCACCCGGGGGACGGCATCCTCGGCGAGGAGGGCTCGGCCCGCGAGTCGACCACCGGCCGGGTGTGGACCATCGACCCGGTCGACGGCACCTACAACTTCGTACGCGGCCTCGACTGGTGGTGCTCGGCGCTGGCGCTGACCGACGGCGCCCCGGGAGACGTGAACAGTATCGTCCTGGGTGCGATCTATTCACCGGCGGAGGACGCGGTCTACGTCGGTGGCCCCGAGCTGCCCACGACCCGCAACGGCGTCCGGCTCGACGCGATGCCCGACACGCCGCTCGCCCTCGCCTGCCTCACCACTTACCTCCACCCCTCGAAGCTGAAGCAACCGGTCGGCGAGGCGTACGTCCGCGTCACCAGCGGTGCCGCCTCCATCCGGATCCTCGGCTCCGGCTCGATGGACCTCACCGCCATCGCCCAGGGCAAGCTCCACCTCTTCTGCCAGCACTCTGTCCCCGACTGGGACCGCCTCCCCGGCGCGGCCCTGGTCCTGGGCGCCGGCGGAGCCATGACCCAGGTGGAAGCCGGTGGCGTCACCTGGTCGCTGGCCGGCGCCCCCACCGCGGTGGCAGAGGCCGCCGAGGTGTTGGCCGGGTAGCAGTCCACTTGGAGCAGTCCACTTTGGGAACAGTGGCTTGACCAGGGCTTTCCGAGGGTGGCGTACGCCTTGTCCCGACCTACGATCGCCCCATGGCAACAAGCATGAATGAGACGGGAACCTCGCGGGTCAAGCGCGGGATGGCGGAGATGCTCAAGGGCGGCGTGATCATGGACGTGGTCACCGCCGAGCAGGCGAAGATCGCCGAGGACGCCGGGGCGGTGGCGGTGATGGCGCTCGAGCGCGTCCCCGCCGACATCCGCGCCCAGGGTGGCGTGAGCCGCATGTCCGACCCCGACATGATCGACGGCATCATCGAGGCCGTCTCCATCCCGGTCATGGCCAAGGCCCGGATCGGCCACTTCGCCGAGGCCCAGGTGCTGCAGAGCCTCGGGGTGGACTACATCGACGAGTCCGAGGTGCTGACCCCGGCCGACTACGAGAACCACATCGACAAGTGGGCCTTCACCGTGCCGTTCGTGTGCGGCGCGACCAACCTCGGCGAGGCTCTGCGCCGCATCACCGAGGGCGCGGCGATGATCCGCTCCAAGGGCGAGGCCGGCACCGGCGACGTGTCCAACGCGGTCACCCACATGCGTACGATCCGCCGCGAGATCCGCCGCCTCGGCGCCCTCGCCGAGGACGAGCTCTACGTGGCCGCCAAGGAGCTCCAGGCTCCGTACGAGCTGGTCAAGGAGGTCGCCGAGAACGGCAAGCTCCCGGTCGTCCTGTTCACCGCCGGCGGCATCGCGACCCCCGCCGACGCCGCGATGATGATGCAGCTCGGTGCCGAGGGCGTCTTCGTCGGTTCCGGCATCTTCAAGTCCGGCAACCCGGTCCAGCGCGCTGAGGCGATCGTCAAGGCGACCACCTTCCACGACGACCCCGACGTCGTCGCCAAGGTCTCCCGCGGCCTCGGCGAGGCGATGGTCGGCATCAACGTCGACGAGCCCGCCAGGTCGATCCAGTTCGCGGAGCGCGGCTGGTGACCACCCTCGGCGTACTCGCCCTCCAGGGCGATGTCCGCGAGCACCTCGCCGCTCTCGACCGCCTGGGGGTGAAGGGAACGTCCGTACGCCGCCGGGAGGAGCTCGACGCGTGCGACGCGCTCGTCATCCCCGGCGGTGAGTCGACGACGATGTGGCGCCTGGCGCGTACGTTCGAGCTGCTCGACCCGCTCCGCGAGCGGGTCCGGGGCGGGATGCCGGCGCTCGGTACCTGCGCCGGCATGGTGCTCCTGGCCGACCGGCTGCTCGACGCGGCCCAGGGCCAGGAGACCATCGGCGGGCTCGACATCACGGTCCGGCGCAACGCCTTCGGGCGGCAGACGGAGTCGTTCGAGACCGACCTGGAGGTCACCGGGCTGGACGAGACGGTCCACGGCGTCTTCATCCGGGCGCCCTGGGTCGAGGAGATCGGCCCGGGTGTCGAGGTGCTGGCGAGCGTGGGGGAGCACCCCGTCGCGGTACGTCAGAACCAGCTCATGGCGACCTCGTTCCACCCTGAGGTCAACGCCGACGACCGGCTGCACCGGCTCTTCGTCGACACCTGCTGCTGACGGTGACGTACGGCACGTAGTTAAACTGGGTGTCTGCTGCCATGTGGCGCCCCGAAATGGGTAGAGCGGTGGTGGCACGACAAGCATCAGCGACGACGCGGGGCAAAGGACGGTTTCCAGATGAGCGGCCACTCCAAGTGGGCAACGACGAAGCACAAGAAGGCGGCGATCGACGCCAAGCGCGGCAAGCTCTTCGCCAAGCTCATCAAGACGATCGAGATCGCGGCCAAGACCGGCGGTCCCGACCCGACCGGCAACCCGACCCTCTTCGACGCGATCCAGAAGGCCAAGAAGCAGTCGGTCCCCAACGACAACATCGACCGTGCGGTCAAGCGCGGTGGTGGGCTCGACGGCGGCGGGGTCAGCTATGACACGATCATGTACGAGGTCTACGGCCCCCAGGGCGTCGCGCTCCTCATCGAGTGTCTGACCGACAACCGCAACCGGGCGGCCATGGAGGTGCGCACCGCGGTCACCCGCAACGGCGGCACCATGGCCGACCCGGGTTCGGTCTCGCGGCTCTTCGACCGCAAGGGCGTCGTCGTCGTGGCGAAGGCGCAGGAGGGCAAGGAGGTCTCCGAGGACGATCTCCTCGAGGCCACCCTCGATGCCGGTGCCGAGGACGTCAACGACCTCGGTGAGTCCTTCGAGATCGTCTCCGACCCGTCCGACGTCGTCGCGGTCCGCACCGCGCTGCAGGACGCCGGCATCGACTACGACTCCGCCGAGGTCCAGTTCGTCGCGAGCATGGACATCCCGGTCGCCGACGCCCCGTCCGCCGAGAAGGTCTTCAAGCTCATCGACGCCGTCGACGACCTCGACGACGTACAGAACGTCTTCTCCAACGCCGACATCCCTGACGAGGTCATGGAGACCGTCGACGCCTGACCTCCTCGCTGGTCGAGCCGGATTCGTGAGGAACGAGCGAATCCGTGTCGAGACCAACACGGTTCTGTCGAGCGGACAGAGGACTGTGTTGGTCATCTCGACAAGCTCGATACAACGCTCGACACGCCTCCGCCCAGGGGCTCCGGCGGCTCGACCAGCGATGCCGGTACGCTACGAACAGACGTTCGATGGAGGTGCTGATGCGGGTGCTTGGGATCGACCCCGGCCTGACCCGGTGCGGGATGGGCGTGGTCGACGGGTCGCTCGGCCGGCCGCTGTCGATGGTGGACGTCGGAGTGATCCGTACGTCCTCGGATCTTCCCGTCTGGGAGCGGCTGGTGAGCATCGAGAAGGGCATCGACGCCTGGATCGAGGAGCATCAGCCCGACGCGGTCGCGATCGAGCGGATCTTCGCGCGCTCGAACGTCTCCACGATCATGGGTACGGCCCAGGCCAGCGGCCTCGCCATGGTCTGCGCCGCCCGGCGCGGCCTGCCGGTCGCCCTGCACACGCCCTCTGAGGTCAAGGCCGCCGTGTCCGGCAACGGCCGGGCCGACAAGCAGCAGGTGACCGCCATGGTGACCCGTATCCTGCGGCTCCCGACCCCACCGAAGCCTGCCGATGCCGCCGACGCGCTCGCGCTGGCCATCACCCACCAGTGGCGCGGAGGCGCCCAGAACCGCATCGAAGCCGCGGTGGCCGCGGCAGGGAAGGTACGCCGATGATCGCGTCCGTGCGCGGCAAGGTCGCCGCAGTCAGTCTCTCCACCGCCGTCGTCGAGGTCGGCGGCATCGGGATCGAGCTGCTCTGCACGCCCAACACACTGGCCACGCTCCGCACGGGTGAGGAGGCGCACCTCCCGACCAGCCTGGTCGTGCGCGAGGACTCGCTGACCCTCTTCGGCTTCACCGACACCGACGAGCGCACCCTCTTCGAGCTCCTCCAGACCGCCTCCGGCGTCGGCCCGAAGCTCGCCCAGGCGATGCTCGCCGTCCTCTCGCCCGACGGCATCCGCCTGGCCATCGCGGGCGAGGACGCCAAGACCCTCACCAAGGTCCCCGGCATCGGCCAGAAGGGCGCCCAGCGGATCATCCTGGAGCTCAAGGACAGGATCGGCGCACCGACCGGCACCACTTCCGCCCCAGCGCGCGCCACCACAGCGGCGCCGTGGCGCGACCAGGTCACCGAGGCCCTCGTCGGCCTGGGCTACAACGCCCGGGACGCCGACAAGGCAGTGACCGCGATCGAGCCCGAGGCCGGTGACCAGGCCAACATCTCGTTGCTGCTGCGAGCGGCCCTGCGCACCCTTTCGAAGGCATAAGGACCCATGCACGAGGACGATCTGGACCGGGCCGAGGAGGACTCCCGCTTTGATGGGTACAGCTCCTCGCTCACCATCGCCGAGGCCGACGGCGACGACCGCGCCGTCGAGGCCGCGCTGCGCCCGAAGACCCTCGACGAGCTGATCGGCCAACAACGCGTCCGCGAGCAGCTCGGCCTCGTCCTGGAGGCGGCACGGCAGCGGGAGCGGGCCCCCGACCACGTACTCCTGTCCGGGCCGCCAGGCCTCGGCAAGACCACTCTCGCCATGATCATCGCGGCCGAGATGTCGGCGCCGCTTCGGATCACGAGCGGCCCGGCGATCACTCATGCCGGCGACCTGGCCGCGATCCTGAGCGGGCTCAACGAGGGCGAGGTGCTCTTCGTCGACGAGATCCACCGGATGAGCCGACCAGCCGAGGAGATGCTCTACCTGGCGATGGAGGACTTCCGGGTCGACGTGGTCATCGGCAAGGGCCCGGGCGCGACCGCGATCCCGATCGACCTGCCGCCGTTCACGCTGGTCGGAGCGACCACGCGCGCCGGCCTCCTTCCCGGCCCGCTCCGGGACAGGTTCGGGTTCACCGGCCACCTCGAGCTCTACGACCCGGCCGACCTCGAGCTGATCGTGCGCCGCTCCGCGGGCCTGCTCGACGTCACCCTCAAGGACGACGGCGCCGCCGAGATCGCCGGCCGCTCCCGAGGCACTCCGCGGATCGCCAACCGGCTGCTGCGCCGCGTACGCGACTATGCCCAGGTCAAGGCCGACGGCACGGTCACCCAGCAGATCGCCGAGAAGGCGCTCGATCTCTACGAGGTCGACCCGCTCGGCCTGGACCGTCTCGACCTGGCCGTGCTCGACGCCCTGTGCCGGAGGTTCGGTGGCGGCCCGGTGGGCGTCTCCACCCTCGCCGTCGCGGTGGGGGAGGAGCGCGAGACGGTCGAGGAGGTGGCCGAGCCGTTCCTGGTGCGGTCCGGCTTCCTGGCACGTACGCCGCGTGGCCGGGTCGCGACCCCGGCAGCATGGGAGCACCTCGGGCTGCCGGTGCCGTCCAACGCCGAAGCTGCGGCCTGGTCCAAGGAAACGCTCTGGGATGAGGCCTGATTCACAGTCTCAACCAGGTGCCTGGTTAGACTTGCACGTCGCCGTGCGCCTGCCGGTGACCACTCAGACTGTCGGAGCCGAACCCCCGTGGAATTCCTTCCCTTTATCGTCATCATCGTCCTGTTCTACTTCCTGTTGATCAGGCCGCAGCAGAAGCGTGCGAAGCAGGCTCGTGAGCTCCAGCTCAACCTCCAGCCGGGTGACCGGGTGATGCTGACCGCCGGGCTCTTCGGCACGGTGACGGAGGTCGAGGAGACCACGACGAACATCAAGGTCGAGATCGCCGACGGCGTCGTCATCCAGGTCGTGCGCCAGGCCGTGGCCCAGAAGGTCACCGAGGCGCCTGCCGAGGAGATCGACGAGAACACCGCCGAGGACCCCGAGGTCGAGGCCAAGGCCGACGAGACCCCTGAGGGCGCCGAGAACGTCATCGTGGACCTCGACAAGAAGGACTGACCAACACATGGCACGCAAGACAGCGCGCCCCGGCCGGACACTCGCACTGCTCTTCTTGGCCATTGCGATCATGTTCGGCGGCATCGCGTACGCCGGCACCTGGAAGCCCGAGCTGGGCCTCGACCTGCGCGGCGGCACCGAGATCTCGATGACCGCGGAGAACTCCGAGGGCGGATCGGTCCCGAGGGAGAGCCTCGACGAGGCCAAGTCGATCATCGACCAGCGCGTCAACGGCTCCGGCATCACCGGCGGCCGAGTGACCACCGAGGGCAACGACGTCATCAAGGTCTCCATCCCCGGCACCGGCAAGGTGCAGCAGGAGACCGCCGAGCGCGTCCGCCAGACCGCGAAGCTCCGCTTCCGCCTGGTCGCCTGCAGCCCGCAGAAGCCCTGCGGCGCCGCGGACCCCAGCGGCGGCTCGATGGTCGAGGACCCCTCGGCCGGCACCGTCCCGGGCACCTCGCCGCGCGCGGCGTTCGGCAGCGAGACCGCCAGTGCCTCCGAGACCGCCAGTGCGTCCGACAAGGCATCCGAGAAGGCGTCCGAGAGCACCGACCCGAGCGCCAGCCCCTCGGCCTCGGCGGGTGCCGAGCCCGAGAAGCAGAACGAGAACGAGGTCGTTCCGGTCGACGAAGCGGTCGAGTTCATGCGCAACGTGCCGCAGGAGTGGGCAACCGCCTACAACTCCTTCACCTGTCCCGCCCCGGGCGCCGAGCCGGCCGAGGACATCCCCGGAAAGCCGCTGCTGACCTGTGACGAGGACGGCGTCCCCTACCTGCTGACGCCGGCCGTCATCGAGGGCACCGAGATCAGCGAGGCCTCCTACGGCATCCCGCAGCAGCAGGCCAACTACGTGGTGACCCTCGACTTCAAGTCCGAGGGCAACAAGGTCTTCGCCGACACCACCGGCGCCATCGCCGGCACCGGCGAGCAGTTCGCGATCGTCCTGGACGGCAAGGTGATCTCGGCCCCGACCGCCGACTCGCGGATCAGCGGAGGCGCCCAGATCAGTGGTGACTTCACTCAGGAGTCCGCCGCCGCGCTGGCCAACAACCTGAAGTACGGCTCGCTGCCGCTCGACTTCCCCGAGGACGGCATCCAGACCCGGGTCATCGGCCCGACCCTGGCCGGCAACCAGCTCACCGCCGGACTCTGGGCCGGCCTCGTCGGCCTGATCCTGGTGGTCATCTTCTCGATCCTCTACTACCGCGCGATGAGCATCGTGGTGATCGGCTCTCTGCTCGTGGCAGGGGCGATGACATACGGGATGATCCTGCTGCTCAGCGAGACCGCCGGCGTCACCCTGGACCTTCCGGGCGTGGCCGGTCTGATCGTCGGTATCGGCATCACCGCCGACTCCTTCATCATCCTCTACGAGAGGATGCGTGACGACATGCGTGAGGGCCGCTCGATGCGGGTGGCCGTCGACACGGCCTGGCCGCGCGCCCGAAACACGTGTCTGGCCTCCGACGGGGTCTCGTTCCTGGCCGCGTTCGTGCTCTATGTCTTCGCGACCAACGAGGTCAAGGGCTTCGCCTTCATGCTCGGCCTGACCACCATCATCGACGTCCTGGTGTTCTTCTGGTTCACCCACCCGATGACCAAGCTGATGGCCGGCTGGGGCTTCTTCAACAAGGGCCACGTGCTCTCCGGCATGGACCAGCGCGCTATCGGCACCGTCGACGCCCCCAAGGGCACCACGCCCAAGGGCACCACTCTGGTCGGAGGCAAGGCCTGATGAGCAAGTTCTCCATCTCGCGGCTCGGCAAGGAGCTCTACACCGGCGAGAAGTCCTTCGACTTCGTCGGTCGCCGGATGCTCTGGTACGCCGTCTCCGCGGTCGTGCTCGTCGCCGTCGTCCTCGGCGTCTCGCTCCAGGGCATCAACCTCGGCATCGACTTCACCGGCGGCACGCGCTACACCGTGACTGTCGCGCAGGCCGACCAGGAGCTCGCCGACGACCTGCGTACGGCGGTCGGTGACACGGCCGTCGAGGCCGCCGACGGCGCCACGGTGCGCACGGCCGGTGGCAAGTCGATCGTCATCGAGACCAAGGCGATCCCCGACAACTCCGAGGCCGACAACTCGATCATGGAGGCGATCACCAAGACCGCCGACGTGGCCGAGGACGACATCAGCCGCACCGGCATCGGCCCCAGCTGGGGCCAGCGGGTCGCCTCGAAGGCGGCCCTCGCGCTGGGCATCTTCCTCGTCGGCGTGGTCCTGTTCATCTGGATCTACTTCCGGGAGTGGAAGATGTCGGTCGCGGCCGTCGTCGCGCTGCTCCACGACGTGGTGATCACGGTCGGCGTCTACGCGATCATCGGCTTCGAGGTGACTCCGGCAACGGTCACCGGCTTCCTGACGATCCTCGGTTACTCGCTCTACGACACGGTGGTGGTCTTCGACAAGGTCAAGGAGAACACCCGCAACCTGTCGCAGAAGAAGCAGACCTATGCCGCCGCGGCCAACCTGGCGATCAACCAGACCCTGGTCCGCTCGGTGAACACCTCGATCATCGGTCTGCTGCCGGTCGTCGCGATCCTCTACGTCAGCGCGGTCCAGCTCGGCACCTCCTCGCTGAAGGACATCTCCCTGGTCCTCTTCGTCGGTATGGCCGTCGGCACCTACTCCTCGATCTTCATCGCCACCCCGCTGCTGGTGCACCTGAAGTCGAGGGAGAAGGACGTCGTCGACGCCGAGAAGCGTGCCGCCGCACGGATGAAGGAAGCCGACAAGTACGCCGCGGTTCCCGTCTTCGACGAGGGCATGCCGGTCGCGGAGGACGACGAGCCGGACGAGCTCCGGGAGAACGCCTCCGAGGACCTTCACGAGGCCGGCGTGAGCCGGGGCACCAGCCCCAACCGCAACGCGACCGGCCGGGGCCGCAACGTACCCGACCAGCACCGTTCGGTCTCCGACAGCGGCGCCGCCGGGCGTCCGCAGCCGAAGCGCGAGTCGAGGTCGAAGCGGAAGTGACTGTCTCCGAGACGGCCGCTGGTGGCCGGTCGCTCGAGGAAACCCTCGAGCGGCTGGTCGCCGACGTACCCGACTTCCCGGAGCCGGGTGTCGGGTTCAAGGACATCACCCCGCTGCTGGCCGACCACGCGGGCTTCAGCCAGGTGGTCGAGGCGCTCGCTGCTCCGGCGCGCGACGCCGACGGCAACGTGACCGTCACCAAGGTGCTCGGCATGGAGTCGCGAGGCTTCATCCTCGGCGCCCCCGCGGCCCTGCACCTCGGCGTGGGCTTCGTGCCCGTCCGCAAGGCCGGCAAGCTGCCCCGCGAGACCCACGCGGTCTCCTACTCGCTGGAGTACGGCGAGGCCACCCTGGAGATCCACACCGACGCGGTCGCGCCGGGGGAGCGGGTGCTGGTCATCGACGACGTCCTCGCGACCGGTGGCACCGCGGCGGCCACGATCGAGCTCGTCGAGCGCTGCGGCGGTGTCGTCGTAGGCGTCTCGGTTCTGCTCGAGCTCGGCTTCCTCGACCCGCGCAGCAAGCTGCCGGACACGCCGGTGCACGCACTGCTCACCAGCTAGCAGGTGGCCCGCAAGTGTCCAACCCGCAAGTGTCGTCCTAGCCAACGCTCCGGGTCGGGCCGGTAGACTCTGGCTATGGCAGAGGATCGCATCGTCGCGCAGCCTCGTGCGCACAACATCGAGGCGCGGGAGAGCAGTGGCCCGGCCCCGTCGGGCCGCAGTGTCCGTGCGCGCCTGGCCCGGATCGGCGGCCGCGGCACGCCGGGCAATCCTGTGCTGGAGCCGCTCTTCCGGGCGGTGAGGTCCAACCACCCGAAGGCCGACCTGGCCCTGCTGGAGCGGGCGTACGTCACGGCCGAGCGCCTCCACGGCACGCAGATGCGCAAGAGCGGCGACCCCTACATCACCCACCCGCTCGCGGTGACCACGATCCTCGCCGAGCTCGGCATGACCGAGCCGACCCTGGTGGCGGCGCTGCTGCACGACACCGTCGAGGACACGCCCTACACGCTCAAAGAGCTCACCCGGGACTTCGGTGAGGAGGTCGCCCACCTCGTCGACGGCGTCACCAAGCTCGACAAGGTCACCTACGGCGACTCCGCGCAGGCCGAGACGATCCGCAAGATGGTCGTGGCGATGTCCCGCGACATCCGGGTGCTGGTGATCAAGCTTGCCGACCGCCTGCACAACATGCGTACGCTGCGCTACGTCCCGCAGAAGAGCCAGGAGCGGAGCGCCCGCGAGACCCTCGACATCTATGCGCCGCTGGCCCACCGGCTCGGCATGAACACCATCAAGTTCGAGCTCGAGGACCTCGCCTTCGCGACCCTCTACCCGAAGATGTACGACGAGCTCGTCCGCCTCGTCGCCGACCGCAACCCGTCACGGGAGAAGTTCCTGGCCCAGGTCATCGACCAGGTCGAGCGCGACCTGCACGAGGCCCGGATCAAGGCGACGGTCACCGGCCGACCGAAGCACTACTACTCGATCTACCAGAAGATGATCGTCGGCGGTAAGGACTTCTCCGACATCAACGACCTGGTCGGCATCCGGATCCTGGTCGAGGACGAGCGCGACTGCTACTCCGTCCTCGGCATCCTGCACTCACGGTGGAACCCCGTCCTGGGGCGCTTCAAGGACTACATCGCGATGCCGAAGTTCAACATGTACCAGTCGCTGCACACCACCGTGATCGGCCCGCAGGGCAAGCCGGTCGAGCTGCAGATCCGCACCTTCGCGATGCACCGCCGCGCCGAGTTCGGCGTGGCCGCGCACTGGAAGTACAAGGAGGACGGCCGCGCCGGTGTCGACACCGACCGGCCGATGGACAACGACATGAGCTGGGTCAAACAGCTCATGGACTGGCAGTCGGAGGTCAACGACCCCGGCGAGTTCCTGGAGTCGCGGGGGGGGTGGTTTTATAGGACCCACCACAATAATACCCCAAAAAATACCATTTTAAAAAA